>DNBB01000021.1 GCA_003484685.1 Candidatus Babelota bacterium | reverse complement strand
GCGAGGCCTTCAATTCTTTTGGTCCGTTCTTTTGCAACTTGCACGTGGGGCTGGGGTAACAATCTTGGCGGCGATTATGGCGATTTTGTTGGGTGTAGTTGGCGGGACTTTGTTTTCGATCGTCAGCGCGCGGCGTGTCTGGACACCTAAGTTTCTCAAATGGTGCATAGCGGGGTATGTGTTTGTGGTGCGTGGCACGCCGATGTATGTGCAGATTCTGATATTTTATTTTGTTGTTCCTGAGTTAATAAAGGTCCCTTTATCGCCCTTTGTTGCGGGTGTGCTCGCCGTTGGATGCAACTCGGTTGCGTACGTTGCTGAGATTTTGCGGGGTACGATCAATTCGTTGCCGGATGGTCAGTGGGAAGCGGCCTTTGTACTTGGTTATAGTCGTTTTCAAGCACTACGTTATGTGATTTTGCCGCAGGTGTTTTCTATGGCGCTGCCGGCGCTTGCCAACGAGGGAATTACGATTACTAAGGACACATCTTTGCTTGCTGCTATTGGCGTATTAGAAGTAACAAAAATAGCACAAAATATGAATGCGAATCTTTTTAAGCCGATTCCGATTTTCTTGGGTGTTGCATTAGTGTACCTTCTGATTACGAGCAGTATTTCGCTTGTGGTTTCATATCTAGAAAAACGGGGGGCACAATGATTTATGCCAAAAATCTATCAGTAACCGCAGGCAGTACAGCAATCCTTTCTGATTTGTCGTTTTCGATTCGCGCTGGTGGCGTTACCTTTTTTCTGGGCGAAAGTGGCGCGGGCAAGACGACCGTATTGCGGACGATTGCTGGTTTGATTCCTTCGTATGAAGGTCAGATTCTAATTGGTAATCGCGATGTAAAAGAATTGTCGCCTGACGAACGGGCAAAACATATTGGTTTTGTATTTCAAACATGGAATTTGTTCCCCCATCTTACAGTATTGCAAAACTGCACCCAACCACAAGAAGTGGTTCTAGGAATTTCTTCTGAAGATGCAGCCATTGAAGGGGTTCGTATGCTTGAGCTCCTTGATATTCAGGCGCATGCGAACAAACAAGTCAAGGAACTTTCTGGTGGTCAGCAGCAGCGAGTCGCTATTGCACGGGCGCTCTGTTTGCATCCGGAGCTTTTGCTTTTGGATGAACCAACTTCGGCGCTTGATCCGCAAACTAAGCGATCATTGATCAGCATTGTTAAAAAGCTTGCTGAGCGAGGAATTTCTGTTGCTATTAGCACCCATGATATGGTTTTGGTAGGCGCATTAGAGGGAGATAAGTATTTCCTTGATAGCGGTCGTATCGTTGAAGAGTCGTTAGGAAACATTGTTTTATCAATACAGAAAACACCACGGCTCTATTCGTTTTTGCATCACAAAGAAATTGAATAAAATAAAAGGGAGACCATAAAACGGTCTCCCTTGGTGTGTTGAGATCTATGGTGTTTATTGATAAAAAATCCAGTTAACTTGTGTGTCGTTTTCGTTTTTATTGAGCAATAACGTTCCCTTGTTGGTATCCGGCATAAAGAGAGCCCAGCCATTTTTGGCGGGTATGAGTTCTTTTATTTCTGATGCGTTGGCGAAAGCCGAAGCTTTTGCTGGGTCAAGTGCTTCAAGTTTAGCTTCTATTTTGTTTAGAAGGGAGGGTGGTAGATTATTAAGTAGCCCTGATTTTTTGAACCAAATGTGAAAGATTGTTTTATCCTCAGTGCTCAGAAAAAGTTCGATTGTTCCCTTTTCAGTTTTTTGTTTGTTGTTTTCTTGGTAACACATGATTACGGGTATCCAAAACAAAAGCGTGCTCTTGGATTTTCTACAGATGACGCTTGTAGGTTTTGGATAATTAATGTTTTGTGCAACAAGTGATCGAATTGTTTCGATTTCTGGGTGCTTTAGAAGGCTTAGTGGAAGATTGTGGAAGAGGGATGCTTCAGCGCTGCTTAGTTGGTTGTTAAAGTTTGTTCCTGTTGGATTAATCAAATAGCGCGCGAGTTGCCGTTCTTTTTTTAATTTTTTTGTTAAACGAAGGGTTGCGGGTGTAAGTCCGGTGCTTTCAATGTGTGCAATATTTTTAACGTTAGCGTGAGCGATTGAATCGTTTTCGTCCTCTTGCTCTTCTGGAGTAAATTCTTTGGTTTGAACTTCAAGCGCCTTGATTTTTTCAATGAGGGTATTCTTTTGTTGATTGAGATTGCAAATTTTTGCGAATATCTCGGGAGCTTTACCGTTTATTTTTTGGCAAAGATCAATGATAAAGAGCACGGCAAGTAGGCCCCGGTGAATGTTGTGAGGCCCTGGCGCAGGGCGTTGCTGTATGGTTATATCCATATCTTCAAAAAGTTTTACGCAAAAAGAAATGATTTGAGTGTCCTGAAAACGCTGATCTGCACCTTTCATAGCAGTTGGATCATTGGCAAACGCAATGTACCCGTCAGCATAATTATTAAGCGCCAGGAACAATGAAATTTCCGCGATGTTTTGTTCTTTGAGAAGTTTCTGGTTAGTTTGTTCCCATTTTGGATCGTCTTTTATTGTTTTTAGTTCTGCTGCTAATTTGCTGATTTCCTGTGAGCTTGCGTTGCTTTGTTTTCCTGTTTCTATGCAAATTTCGAACATATGAGAGATGATTGGCTGCGGCTTTGGTGTAGTAGGTTCTCGCTTGAGGCGTGCAAGGATATTTCCTATGGCTTTATGAACGAGAAATAGTTTGTGAGTGAGTTTTGCTTTGTGTTGATTGTATGCTCCACTTGCTTCTTGATTGTATTTACCTCTGATATTGAATGCATCAAAGATCGACGGTTTTACTTGATTGAAGTTTATCTTGTTGGTTAATTGTTCGAGCATTTTTATATAAAATTTTCTTGCGTCTTGATTGGGTTTTACCAAAAGACGAAAATACGGGAGGGGTTGGGGTTTTTCGTTTAAGCGACAGCTCATGACATCACCGTAAAGCTTTTGAAGAACAAGAGAAAAATTGCCTAGTGTGTCCATGATGTTATCATACGGGTTGTTGCACCGATTGATATAAAACTCTTTATGGCCTTCGCGAATATTCGTGATCATAAGATGCTTTTTAGCTTCTACCTCAATTTCATTTCGCCTACGTATTAGATTTTCGATAAGGTCATTTTGAATTGGCACCGTTGTTGTTTCGAGCGTTGAGCTTCGAAGAGCGCATTTAATCTGATTAAGCATGCTTTCAGTCTTAAGCTTTTCAAGCATAAGCGCCTTCTTGTCGCTTTCGCTTGTTCGTTCAACGACAAATTGTACCGTATCTTGTATTTTTTTCTTAATTTCATCGTTCGTTGGAGTCTTCTGGACATCAGAAAATAAGACGATCGGGGCAACGTATTCTCCTAAACCGATCGTATAAAAAGAAAGTTGCTGTTTCTTTAGCGGAAATTTTTGGGCAATCTTGTTTTTTATTGTGTTTGCCTCAAGGGATATACTTTCTTCTACGGTTGCTAGCTTTTTGTGCAGTTTGATGAGCTCTTTAGTGTTTTTGTCGCTTTCTGCAGAAAATGTAGAGAACGGCCAGATGCACGGAATAGCAACTATTGTAAAAAGTATGCCTAAGTATTTGGTTGCCATATTTTTTCCTTTTTGTTGTCTTTTATGCTTACGGAATGGAAAATAGTATACCGGATAAAAAAATAATTTCAATGAGGAATTTACGAATATTTAGAAAAGACTTTTTTACCTTTTGTGTGTGCTTTCGCCTGCAACGAAGGATGGATTTGCAAAGCAATGAGATATTTATGTACGGTGAGTCTTGGCTCGGAGTTTATCTGTGTTTACTCGAGTTTTAAACAACGCGCATGCATGTGACTATGTACTGATATAAAAACTTCAAAATGATAACTGTGTTGCTATTTGTTTCATTTTTTCAAAAAACAGCGGTAGGCGTCGGGTGATTTCCTCCGCAATTGACTCTTGGTAGATATGTGATGTAGTATTTCGTGCGGACACTGCATCAAGTAAAACTTCGGCATCTTCGGCGGCAATTAAGCCAGTGCTAAATGCGCCTCTAAATGCGGTTCGTGGCGAAGGTGTAATGATACCGTGTACTTTTTCTAGGTATTCTTTTATGTATTTCTACGTTAAGTCAAAACAGTACTCGAACCTTTGTATCACCGAATCTCGGCAGGCTCGATATAAAGGACTATTTACTTCCTGTTGCGCAAACAGTTCTAACGATTCTTCAAGCGTTTTCAAAGCCAGCAGAAGCTTCTCTTGATGAAGTTTTAGTTTTTCCACAAGATTCCTTCTTTGAGAATATTGCTTTTTAAGTTAGCGGGTATGTTTTCCAGGTCAACAAGATCAATTTTGTAAGGAACTGATGTTTCTTCAATGGAGGCTAATGCCTTCCATATTCTGTCAATGGCAACCGGTTTCGCTTCCTGGATTGCTAGATCAATATCCGAGCCAACTCGAACGTCTCCGCGTGCCTGTGAACCGAATAGATACACTTTGGCATTGGGAAACTCTTTAGTAAGAATTTTTAATAAGATTTCTTTATAGCGCTCGTTCATGATTTTCTAGCCTAGGTGCCCTGATAATCCAACCAACAGCTCAAGAAAGATGAGGATGGTAATCAAGGTATTGAACATATCGCCGCGAATAACTTCTGATCGGTTTTCATAAAGATCGCTAAGATCTTTGATAATGGATAACTTTTTCTCGATAGACTCTTTCCAGTTGGTCAGATCAAGTGATTTGCTGAGAGCCTCATATAGCTCAGAGTAGTAGGGCTCATCGCTGAGGCGAATGGTGTTTTCAAGACGCTCCGTGATAACCGAAATCTCG
>DNBB01000020.1 GCA_003484685.1 Candidatus Babelota bacterium | reverse complement strand
GTTCAGGATAAGAAGTAGAAGAAGGAACAAGCGGGGAATAAAAAGCCCCGCTTGTTGTATTTAGTGATTAGGCAAAAATTTGTTCAATCTTTGCTTTGAGGTCGACTTGGCTCATATAGCCGCGCTCTTTGCCGACAATAACGCCATCTTTGATAAAGATAAAGCTTGGAACAGAGGTGATGCCAAATTTGATTGCGAGGTCACGCGATTCGTCAATATCAACTTGGCCGAATGTGTAGGTGTCTTTGAGCTCTTCAGCTACCTGATGAAAAATAGGTTTCATCATTTGGCAAGGGCCACACCAGGACGCGGCAATATCCAAGATGACGGGTTTTGTTGATTGCATAACTTCTTGATCAAAATTACTTGAGGTAATCGCATGTACCATTGTTTTTCAACCTTTCTGTTGATATTTGTTCTGGTTACTCAGAGATAAAGTGTACTGTTTTTTCAATTTCTGTAATGTTTTGCTCCTGGTGGGGCGTCGATGAGCTCTGATGTTTTCCCTGGCTATCTTGTGATGATTGATGCCCAAGAATTTTGATTTCGTTAATTGCATCAAAGGTAATTTCTTTGGTTAGTTCCTGACCGGATTGTGAGATTTGTTTGCAAATGATCTTACGGTTGGTTTCTACCAAAAATGTATGGGGTTCATTTTCGTTAACGAGTATCAGTGAGACCGGGATAAACGTCTTGTGTTTATATTTGATGGGTGCTTGTTCATGATGAACAGTAATTTGATAAATTTGTTTTAAATCAAGCCGCGTGGTGTTGTTATAGGGGTTTTCTTCGGGTGATGTGGTAACGGCAAGCCAGGGTATGGCTTTATAAAGGCCGGATATGGTGAGATACCGAAAGGAAAAAACTTCGTTGTTGCGCGCGGTTAATGTGCCGTAAAAATCAAGCGGTGGTAATTCAGACGAGCTGGTATTTGTTTGAAAGCCAAAGTTTGCGCACAAAAAAAGCGCACAAATGGCGACAAGTGCATTTTTGTATTCCATAAATGGGAAACCCTCTGCAAAATGCCAAAGATATTATAATACAGAGGTACTATATCGCGCGCGGGCTATTGAGGGCAATGATTCTATTTGGATACTAAACTTACATTTTTCATATTTGGATCAAGTATAGGCAATCTGGGATTAATAATAATTTCACGTTTGTAAAGAACAGATCTATCACAATGTAATGAGAAAAATGAATTGGTATCTTGTTTGCATTTTGGCTTCTATTCTATATCGTTAGTCAGTGAGTTCCAAAAAACTTTTCGTTTTTCTGGCGTAGAAATGCTGTTTAGTGCTGGATTGTCTGGTCGATAGGTTTTGTTCCACTGGTATGCTTCTTCTAACGCATTTTTGACGTCGTCAAAGCATAGTCCCGCTGCCTTAAGCCCCTCACAAAAGGTGTTGCCATGATTTTTGTAGAAGGCGAGGATAATAGGGCTAGCGCCCCACCATGATTTGAGGTTGATTAGGGCTATGGTGTATGGTTTGCCATAAAACTGAGCTAAGCTTTGTATGGTTTTTTTTGTGCACTTGTATTCAACAGACTGAAGAAAATAATTTTTTCTGAAAAGCGTTGCCATGAATACATCAGGGCGGAAGCGTTTGATAGGGGCATAAAGTGAGCTAGGAAGGAGATAAGATTCAATCAAAGATTCTGGCCGATGGTTTGGGATGAAAGCGCATGCCTCTTTTGCCTTGGTAAAAAATTGATCATTATTATTTTTGAGAACATAATCAAAGATTGAATATTTCGCTTTTTTACTGCTAGCGGTGATGATAACAAAAAGATATTGAGGTATTTCTAGGGTGTTGCAAATAAACGTAATAAACTTTTGCGCACCCTCATGGCTTGCAAATGCCTTCAGCGCGTGCGCCGAGGCGTTGGATATGTAGTCTATTATTAAGTCTATTCTTTTGTTTTCCGTGTCCAATAAATGGAATAAGCCTCCGAATTCTCGGTTTTTGTTTGCTGTCAAAAACAGCAAGTTTTTTGCGATGGTCGCTTCTCTAGTCAATATTGCATTTTCTAAGGGGGTAAAAAAATCTTTACCTACTTGGTGCGTTGCGCGGTAAAGGAATTCTTCGAACGGCTTTTTAAGATGGGCCTCGTCTATACGACCAAAAGATATTTTGTTTAGGTCGCTTAGAGGGTCCCCGCCGTTATAGCGTCTTTTAGTAAGGTAGTAGAAAAGCGTTTTTCCATCATTGTTGCATAATAAAAAGGCTTCGGGATTATGTTTTAAAAATTTTATAAGCTCAGACGTTTTATATGCTATCTGGGATGATGAAACAAATATAAAAATGTCATACAAACAAGTTCGGTATTCCTCTGGTGTTAAGCTCTTTTTTGGTTCAATAGAATTGTAACGGGCATCAATAGGTTCTTTTGTATAATCGTTGGTGGGATATAGTGCCTTTTTCCGTTCATCAATTTTTTCCTGAGTTAGGGGAATTTGGTTGATGACCATCTCTTTTAATTCTTCTATTGATTGACTCTCTTCAAAGCTTTGAGGGAGGGGACGCCTTGTAGGCGTTATGCTTTTCTTGGGAGCAAAGGTGGGTGCTAGGTAGTAGCGATATGCTGTATATCCACCGAGAGCGCCAGCGCTTGCGATGGCAAACGCAAAGGGATGGCGGTACGCCTGGTATCCCCCCAGGGCTCCGAGGGTCCCTGCACCGATTATGGCAAGTGGACGCCGAGAAAAATGAAAACTTTTTTGGATGCAATTTTTTATTCCTGTAATAAAAACAATGGGTTTGGCACGTGCGCCTTGAAGTGTCATTGTACTTACAAGTACGAGGCAGAATACTGCTCTTTTGAGCAGATTAGATACATGATAATGCATGCATTCTCCAGAGGATCTAATGTTTATTTTTTACTTATAAGTAGATAGTGTACCAGAGTTGTCAATTTTTGCAAAAAGAAATTTATATATTTTGCCAGCGGAGGAGATCAAGCGTTTGATCGTCAAATTGGCAGGTTTTAGCTTTTTGGTACCCTGCAAACGCAACCATAGCTGCATTATCGGTACAGTAGCTTGGGCGTGGTGCAAAAAATGGTCGATTATGTTGCCGCGCACATTGTTCTATGTTGGTTTTGATAAATTGGTTGCAGGCGACGCCACCGGCAAACGCAATAGCTTGAATCTCTGGATGCTGTTGTAGCGCAATGGTTATGCGAGACACCATAATATCGCTCACTGAGGCTAAAAAGGAGCTGGCAATCATGGCTTTTAATGGATGATTTTCCTCTTGGGTAAATTTTTTTTGTGTTCGGTCGTACCAGCCTTCTTGCATAAGGTGATAGAGGACAGCGGTTTTTAACCCAGAAAAGCTAAAAAAGAGTTCTTTGTGTTTGGCCCGGGGGTAGGCAAAAAAGTCTTTGAATTGTTGTTCGCGTGCTAATTGTTCGATGATTGGGCCACCGGGGTATCCTAAATTTAGGAGCTTGGCGACCTTGTCGAAAGCTTCGCCTGCGGCATCATCTCGGGTGTTTGCAATAGTTCTTTGTTCAAGCATTGAATAGACAATTGAGAGTGACGTATGCCCTCCGGATGCTGTGAGACAGAGATAGGGGAACGGAATATTGTTTTCGATAGCCGGAGAGAGCGCATGCGCATGAATATGATTGACCCCGACGATGGGTATCTTGCGTGCAAATGCAAGACTTTTTGCAAAACACAACCCAACAAGAAGCGATCCGGGAAGCCCGGGTCCATTTGTTACTGCAATGCAATCAATTTCATCAAGGGTAATTCCTGCTTTTTGTAGCGCGCCATGAACGATGGGTTGAATTTTTTGGATGTGTGAGCGCGAAGCGACTTCGGGCATAACGCCCCCGTATGGCGCATGAAGGCTGATTTGCGAAAAAAGCTCATTGGAGCAGATTCCCTTTTTTGGTGAGAATACTGCTGCTGCAGTCTCGTCGCACGAAGTTTCGATTCCCAGTATATAGCGCATAATTATTCGGCTAGCGCTGCGGCGCGGGCAATATCGCGAACGCGTGACTTGGTAAAAATTTCGCTGGCAGGTGTGTGCACCGTATCAAGATCAATTGAGCTTATCGCTGCAAATGTTAAGGCCGTTTCCAATTCTGTAGCGCTGATATCTTGTGCAAAAACAAGAGAAGGAAGAAAAATTGTTCCCGCCGCGTCTTGCTCCGTAGTCTGCAGGGTAGATATGAGCTTTGGGTCAATAAGCACGATAATAGCTTGTTCGGGAATCCGTTCGGGGATTTCGTCCAAGCTTCGTCTTTCTACTTCCCAAACGTAGTGCGGCTCAGGGTTTTTTTTGTTGAGTTCATCACTGTTTTTAAGGCGTAGCGTTACATCAAACCAGGTGACGGGAGTGTTTGGCGCGCGCTTGAGATACTTTACTGAGTTATCCCGTTGTGCACAACAAAGTTCAATTTCTGGAGTGATGACAAAAGAAAAGTAGCTTTGCTGCGTGATCTCTGGAAGCATAGCAAGGCCTTTGCACAGGTCTATTTTAAAGCCTTTGTAGTATGCTTTTAGTCCTGGTAAAGAAAGTTCTTTGTTGTTGGAAAGCTGAACACTTTGTTTGGGTAGCTGTGCAGTAAGCGCATAGGTGGATTGATTGTTTTTGGTTTCTGGTATGTGCGCGGCCGGTACACTTCCTAGTAGAGTCCAGGGAAGCAGTAGGCATGTGTATATGAGAAATTGTTTCATAGGGGTAACTCCTGACAGTATAGTGTAACTTATGATACTTGATTTTTGGGGGACGTAAAAGGGGAGTGTTGTTGTGAAAACTTTGCAACGCTTGGTGGCGCGGTATGGATCGGGCAATATTTCGCCTACTATGCTTGCCTGGTCGTGCGCCCTGGGGGTATATTTAGCATTTTCCCCATTTTTGGGCGTTCAAACAATTTTGGTTTTTGTTTTCTCGTTTTTGTTGCGTGCACGTGCTTCTATTGTATGCGCTGTTTTATATCTTGTTAATAATCCGTGGACAATGGTTCCAATTTTTTTCTTAGATTACGGGACGGGGATCTGGTTTTTAAAGCTGCTTGGTGTTGACTGGGTTTTGTTAGAGCCCGCATGGATGCAGCCAGTGAGCGATTTTTTGGTAAAACATTTATTGCATTACGTTGGTATGCAGCGCATAGGAATTCTACCCTACTTTGTTGGTGCCCACATTATTGCTGTGCCTCTTACTGCAGCAACGTTTTTTATTGTGCGAGCACTAGCAAATCGTCATAAAACTTCGCTGCATGCATCAGTTTGTGAAATTGATTCGTTGCCCAAATGAGCCTGAACTTCGAGGTAGCCCGCTTTTAAGCAAAAATGATTGGGGGCATTAGTATGATATGCCTGATATTGTGGTGGGTAGCTTCTGTGTATCAAAAGCTGGTCAAATTCGTTTCCTACGATTTTATCATGTTGGCAAAGAAGGATTTTGCCGATAAATTTTTTGGTCTCAATTAACTCATCGAGTAGCTCGATTGCTTCGGGAAATAGCAAAGAGTATGATGAACAAATGCTTAAGCTGGTGCGATATGCCGCAACAAAGATGTTGCTTGAAAAACTGGAAAGATGATATTTGCGTTTAAACGTGCAGTGCGCCGCCGAGTTGATGGATAGCAGTGGATGCACCAGGATGCTTGTTGTTTCTTGGAGAAGGTTTTGTAGGCGCGCAATGATTGTTGTTTGAGGGATGTGTAGTTTGCGAGAAAATTTTTTCCAAAACTTGGGGTGATCCTCGGGAAACCAGACCATATGGAGTGCGCTGATCCATGCTGCGCCCCCCCGAGAATGCGCCATTGAGACGAGCTTTTTATAGCCATTTCTTTGAATATCCCATAAAAAAGAGATAATCTGTGCTGCATCGCCCCGTTGGCCCATGTTAAAGTTGGTCCACCAAAACAAGCCGCGCTTTTTGGGCGCATCATAAAAGGTAATGCGTGCCCAAGGGAAAGGGTAGCTGTGCTGATTAATCTCTTGGGTGTCAAAATATGAATGATCAGTACCATATCCATGAATAAAAATAGCCAGAGCGGTGTTTTGTGTTGCAGGAACAATTGGATCGCTCATATAAAGCGTGCGTGGCGCTGTTTGGAGCAGGGATATCTGGCAGAAACACAAGAAAAAAAAGAATCGAAACTGATGCATCGTACGCTTTTATGAAGGGTTGGTTTATTTTTTTTTATCTACATGGTAAAAGGTGGTACACTTTCCTGATGAAGTCGCGTTGGAGCATTAAGGTATGCCACGTTATGAAAATTATAGCACAAAATAAAAAAGCATTATTTGATTATGAAGTTTTAGAGCGAATTGAGGCCGGTATAGCACTCTCTGGGGATGAGGTTAAATCTCTGCGCAAAGGGGGCGGCAATCTGGTAGGTGCGTTTGCCGTTGCTCGGGGTCGTACCATTTGGTTATTGAATGCCTATATTGCGCCCTATTCTCATGCTTTTCAAAAAATGAGCGAGCAAGAAGCGCGTAAAAGTCGACAGCTTTTACTTAAGCGGCGGGAAATCAACAAGCTTATTGGAGGTATTTCCCAAAAAGGATATACGCTTGTACCTATTAAATTGTATCTCAATGAACGCGGCTATGTAAAAGTGGACCTCGGTGTCTGCAAACACAAGAAGGCATACAAGAAAAAAGAAGAGCTGCGCGAACGAGATATTCAGCGTGAAACACAGCGCGAGTTGCGCGGACGTTCTGACTACTAATAAGGCTGGACATTGTAGAGACCACATGGTAAAAACTGCAGAGCATGGCTTTCGAGCCTTTGTGCCGAGTTATGCCCTATGCTCGTAAACAGGGTTTTACGTATTTTTGTACGTTGCCAGTAGATGCACTTTGGTATCTGGCACTTGAATAACAATAGTGCACCGTATCTGCTTTGATATGCCGTCTGAAGCAGAACGTGGAGGCGGTATGCGCAAATTTGAAAGCCATGCATTGTTTTCTATGTGTAAATTTTTTTGTTGACATAGTTGCATTTGGTTGGTAGTCTAGAGGTACTAAGTTACTTTGAAATTTTTCGGGGGCGTACTGGTTTCGACGTGTAGCGTCGTCTGTTGAGAGCATGCCGAGCTTTGGTTATGTGCTCGTTAAAGAAGAACCAAAACAATACGTGCAGAGTCTCAAAACTCTGTCGGCAGTTTGCTTGCCTTGCTTTTTGCAGGTGTTTCAGCTCTTTTTGCAGCTGTTCCGCTTCGCAGAAAGCAGTTTGCTGCAGCGTAACTGCGACCTTGTAGAAAAAACGTGTCTATCAGTTTGATCTACTCGTATTAACCAAGATAGGACTGACAAGCAAGATTACTCTGTTGTGGTAGCTTGTTTAGTAATACAATAACAGACCATATCAAAAACTCTGGTCACTGCGGGTTTGATGTGGTAGTTGCAGGGACTGAGCATGGAGCGCTTAACACGCGGTGAAATACGGACATGGGTTCAATTCCCATCGCCTCCACCAAAAAT
>DNBB01000046.1 GCA_003484685.1 Candidatus Babelota bacterium | reverse complement strand
CTCAAGTGAGAGCTAACTTCATATCCAGTACAATTTCCATCTTGAAGAAAAGCAAGCATAGGAGAATTAACTGCTTTAAAAAGACCGCTTTTAGGTGCATCTTTCGGAACTAATG
This sequence comes from Candidatus Babelota bacterium, assembly GCA_003484685.1. Lineage (GTDB taxonomy): Bacteria > Babelota > Babeliae > Babelales > Babelaceae > UBA12474. The sequence continues at coordinate 32,564 of DNBB01000046.1, read as the reverse complement.
GAGATGATGGTGGTAAACAGACTGCACACTGCTCCTTGCGGGTAAGACATTTACCATCGCAAACCACTTGACGATAAATCATATACGGAACATGTCCGCCAATAACAACATGATTCCACTGCTCATGCCCCACCTTTTTCAGCATTAAATCTTTATTATCCAAACATTCTAAGAGTGACGCATTCTTCTTATCATCAAGAACATTCTGCACGATTGGCGCACAGTGTTTACGCAACAAAAGCAAAAACTTGTACAGCACATCCTCAACACAATCGTTATATTCACCTTTTGTCTGAGAAATAGAAATCTTTGCCGGCATGCGTGGAGGAATATCAAAATTCTTCCAATTCTGTGCAACAGCAACCGCCGCAACCTCCTCATCATAATCTAAACCTTCACCCCCAAAAAACTTCTCTTCTGCCAATTTAGCAGCATCCGCTTGTACCGTAATCCAAGAACGCGCACCTGGTTGCTCTATCTCCAAAACAGAAGGTTCAGACAAAAAAGATTCATTATCAGGACCAAAGGGCTCACAGCCTTTGAGCTTGGGATCTGCCTTCAAAAAGGCTTTAAAAAAATCTACAAGTTCAGCACGAGATTTTGCTTTTTGATACACAAAGGCGTAGAAAATCAACAACGGCATATGTGAGGGAAACAAGGCTTGGTCTTTCCACTCGCTCTCAGCCTGGACCAAAACATCAACAAATCGCCTTTTCATTTTGCCTTTGTTAAAGCCAAAGTCTTTTTGACAGCCAGCCGAACAACAAAAGTTCATCAACGCTTTATGCAACTTGTCTAGTGACTTTGATGCGGTTAGCATTCCTGAAATCGTCCCTGCCTGCTCAAGCGTTAAATACGTTCCGATTTGCCCCAAAGAAGTCGCTACTTTAAACTCGCCATTTTGCCAACCAAACAACTCACCAATAAGTTTAATCGTTGCAGGCTTCTCATCTTTTTCAAACTCAAAGGGGATATACTTTGCATAGTTTTTCAGGACGTTAGTTTCATAAATCCCCATACCCAAAATAATCGGATGGCACTTAAACCAAGGAATTTTCTTCGCACCATCCGGTTCGCATAAACTGGTTTCTAAAACATCCGCTGGCGTTACCGCTTCCGCCAAATCAGCAAAACCGCCTAGAACACCCAACCACAAAAACAAAAAACTCGTCACTTTCATTATTTTTCCTACATTCAATAAACTACATTCTAATAATAACCACTTAACCCATCAATTAGACAGAAGGAAGAAAAATAGTACTTCAATAACTATCAAACGGTCAGTACACCATTTTATGGTAGTATCTCTTTGGTAAAAGAATACCATTTTTTATATATTTGTAAATTATAAAATGATGGTAAGCACACCCAGCTGTTTGGAGCTTACCTAAAAAAAAGCAGGCTTAAAGTTCTATCTTATAACATCCTCCTCATTATGTGGCACGCGATATTGCACTAATCTCATAGCGAACGTTCAATCGCAAGCACTTCGGCAATTGCGCGACCGAATAGCGTTGCTGCAGCTGGCCCTTCTGCGGTAATGATGCGATCTTCGATAATCACCGGTTGTTCAAGATACTCAGCGCCATACACTGGGGCAAGAGCAGTAAGTACCTTATCGTCATTCCATCCCGTCATACGTTTTCCATCAAGCAATCCTGCCTTGAGCAGAATACGAGGTGATATGCAAATCGCTCCGATCCATAGACCTTGTTCGTATGCACGTTGAAGCAACTTCTTAACGGCATTGGTATCAAGATGCTCCAATGCGCCCGGCCCTCCAATCAAAAAAACACCATCATGCGCGCCAAGTACGATATCCTCGACCAAAACATCAACCGATACCGATAATTCATGATTAGCAGAATGCGCCACACCGACCTGGTCACTGGCAACCTGAACGTTAATCCCCGCCTCTTCAACCGCTGCCCGGGTATGGGCGTATTCCACTTCTTGAAAGCCTTCATACGCAATAATCAATGCTATCCGTTCCATAGCCCTTCTCCCTGACATGTGAGATTGCCCTACTGATTATCACGGCCAGTGTGCACCTTAGCACCAAAAAAACAAGGCCTGTATGAACACCAATTTTGCCAAAAAGCATATGACTGCTAAACTATATCTACAATTCAACAAAAATAAAACCTCGACAAATAATAAGGATATACATGAAAAAATATACATTAGCATGTGCTGTATTTTGCGCTGCAATAGGCGTTCAAATGAATGGAGCAGTTCTAGAATCGGCGTGGCGCGGGGCTACGTGGCCAGTACGTGCTGGTTGGGCTTCAACCGTTTGGGGTACAGGGAAAGTCTATAACGCGACGTCTTGGTCAGCAGTTCAAGGCTTGAACGCTACAGGATGGACACTAAAAAATCTCGCCATTATTGCACCTTCGCTTACCGTAGCGGGAATCCTCGGCTATACCGGTTTGGTAAGCAACAAACCAGAACATGAAGGAAATCAGCTTTATGGCCCTGGCATATCAACAGCCAGCTGCGCCGCCGTTCTTGGATACTTGCATTATAACCAATGGGCTGACACGCGGACTATTTTGCCACTTGCAACAGTAATGGCAATTAATTTCCATACGGCGATAGAACGATCTGCGCGTCGATATGGCATAAACAACCCACAAACATGCCTACCGCTTGCTGGGAGCATAAGCGCACTTTCGACTATAGCCGCCCAAATGCTCTTTAAAAAAGGCAAATATGGATATGCGCTGCCAGCCGCTGGTCTCGCACTCGGCAGTGCCGCCAATTTCTTACGAGCGTTCAAATCCTTACAAGACGGCAAAAGTACGTGCTGGGAAAAAAACCTATATTATGCGATCCAAGAAGCAAAAGAAGAAGAAGAGAAGAAGTAAACCTGTGTTCACTCTCAAGGCCTCATCCGGCAAATGGATGGGGCCTTTCTTGTATTAATACTCAGCCAAACAACGCAAAAGCAGCCCACTTTCTGCCTTCTTGCCCGTGCCATGCGCCTAATTCATTTTCTATTCCGCCCAATACGCCATACCTGTTACTCAGAGCATTTTCCCCTACTCCTTGACAAATACTGCTCAATTGTCATAATAAATTACAATTAAATATTAAAAACAAAAGGGAGCAGCTATGTTCAAAAAAATAAATAGTTTTCGCTACATTATCGTCATGGCTACATTGGCCTTCGGTACAAAATTGCACCCCGTCAACACTAGCAACCTTATTGGCACCTTTCAGATCCTGCCAAAGGAGCTAAGGCAACTTTCACCGCTTACCGGCGCCGTAGCGTGGAATAAGCGAGTACTTGAACGGCTCTATGACCATGGGCACCTTACGCCCGGCGAACCCAAAGATAGCACCTGTCCTGATTTTAACGAGCAACTTCAAACATGGCTCAAATCAATTCAAGCTATCAGCATCAGAGAAATCGTTCGTATACTTTTTAACCGGCCACCTGGCACCGTAGGACAATCTGATTTTCGCCCAAGCAAAACAATTGCCGAGAAGCCCCAAGCCCTCATCAAAAATATCGCGCATAACCTTGCAACCTTATTTTTATATCAAACGCTCGAAAAAGAATTGAATGGAAAAAACGGCGCTCAGCGCAAAAAGCGCCTTCAATCGGTCCTTACGCTAAAAAAGATTGGTCATGTAACCAACAACGCATTTTACCTCGCCTGCGAAGACCCCATATATCCAGGGCATACCGTTGTTGAACATGCACTCCTTGGGCTCTTATGGGTAGCCGCAAATAACGATCGCGCACTGCTAAAACTATATTTCAAAGCACTCCAGGACAGTATCAGCAAGGGGATAGAAAAATTAGAAATATCATTAGCTTCACCAAAAACTAGCCAGAAAAAGTCGGCTACGCCTATTCCCGCACTCGGGCTTCCAACGCAAGAAGAACAAGCTAACGCCATCAGCTCATTTACAAAAAAACTTAACAAGCTCAAGAACATGGTAGCAACGTTCAACCCTGAGCTTTTTGACCTAAACACCAATTTTGTACTCGATGACATTAACCAACTGCAAAATAAGACAACCAAAGAAATCGTACAAGACACAGCGCTTTGTGAAATACTGACCTATGCTGCACTGACACCACAAACACGCGCGCCTGTATTATCCCTAGGCGAGGACCTATCTTTTACCATGCCAAACAAAGGCAAAGTCAAAGGCTTACGCCCCTGTTTTGAAGTCGAAATACGCAACCTACTCAACTATTACGCCTTTGACCCAGCTACCTACCAATATTCAGCAAAACGCTTAGAAGAATCTCTGGGGGGGAGCGTCCATCCCGATCTCATCGCTTTTTATAACAAATATACCGACCCTAAACTTTCAGATACTAAAGAAGCACGAATTGCTTGGGCTCAAATTATGACCAACCTGGATAACGTTGCATACCTGGTTACCGCAGAACTACAACCACCTAAGCAGACTTACGCTAGTCTTTACGAAGGCCTAGAGCGCCACCACCACATTAGACTAAGTGACGACATTATTGATGAACAGCAAAAACAAGAACTCGCCACGCTCTATCTAGTAATCCCAGAAGAAAAAACATACACACACTACGAGCTGCAAGCAACATATCGTAACTTTGTACTCATCTTAGATCATTTCTTACAATTGAACCTATTTGTTGGCAAGAACCTTGCTCAGGAGCTTCTGCGTTCTGATTTTACTGCTACCTATCTTCCAAAAGTGCTTGAGGTTCTTGGAGCAGAAAAAATAGAAACTAAGTTTGAAAGCAAAAATTACAAGAACTCCGAAAATCGTAGTGATATTGGTATTGTATCATTTTTCCTTCCTGCCTTTCAGGTCAATGCAAAATTCTTTTTAGATCGTGGGCATGGGGATCTTAAACTTATTAATTTGAATGACGAGGGATTAAAGCAACTTGATAAACTGACGCAAGAAGAAATCAATCATTTCCCCCTTGCGCCATACTTAGTACAGAGTCATACCTACGAACAAACGCTCATAAACGGTTGGCGCGATCTCATCTCCTGTTTTGCACACAACGCTATCGGCAACGATAGACTATTTGCAGACCTCGCTCGACAAAACCTCGACGCCTCCTGGCTCGCTCTCATAGAATATGAAGAAGTAAAGAGCGCACAGAAATTCTGGGTCCCCTACAAAGAAGAAATTCTCGCCCATGCAATAAAAAACAATCTGCCTGGGGCTTCCGGCAAAGGACTTAACTTTATCAACCAGATTCAGAAAAATCCAAAATGCCGACATTTTCCACAGCAACTTTGGCACGCGCTCACACAAAAAAATCCTGCATTAGAACAGGCAGCCTTTGAAGATGCGTGCAAGAATATCGAAGAAAAAAACAAAACAAATGCATACTACCAGGACCCTGCCGTGACCTTTATAATTAATAAATTTCTTGGCCACAACAACAAACTCAGCCAAGCAGCGGATATATTTTTACAAAAACTTTTGTCAGAACCAGACAATGATGATACTCAGAGCATTTATCGCAACATCTTCTTCGCAATTCAAAAACGCATCAAAGAAACAAAAGATCTTGCATTCAACTCGGTAAAACATCTTTTTGAACACGCTTTTACCAAGACCAATAACGCCAATACAGCCGGAACCGTATTAACCTACATAGACTGGCTCCTGGACTCAAAAGACATCACCCCGCAAGAAGCCGCTGTTTTTATCAAACAAACTGCAAGACACCAAGGCCTTGACCTCTACAAAGAGCGGATAAATTTGTTAAGCAAATGTTTCCAAAAAGGGCTCTCAACAAAAGAAACTGCTTGCTACCTTAGAACCATTACGTATAGCAAAAACGAATTATACGAACTTCATTCCTCGTACAACAAGGATTCGCAAAGACAGGATATTTTAAAAAAATATGCCGAATTAGCAAAAGAGCTCCTAGAAAAAGATTCAACGCTTACCTGGGATAACCAATTCTGGAAAAACATAGAAAAGCACACAACGTACTGGGACAATCAGGACCTTTTAACCATTAAACAAAAACGAACGTACATTCGACAAGCGCTAGTATTTGGCAAAAACTTCCTGAGTGCCTATCTACAAAAACCAAAGATCACACTGCAGAGAACAAAATAGTAGCTCAATTATTAAGAGTAAAAAACGCCAAAAGGGCGGGAGAAAGTAACCCTTCTCTCGCCCTTTTTTAATTCTACAACACAAGGTCGTTACGCAGCGCTTGGTGAACCGCCGGCACCATTGCGTTTAAGCGATTCCAAAAACTCTTCGTTTGTTTTGCTTTTCTTCATTCGATCAATCAGAAGCTCCATCGCTTCGTTCATGTTCATGCTGGCAAGCACTTTGCGCAAGACATGAATCTTTTTAAGAACCTCATCGGAGAGCAAGAGCTCTTCGCGGCGAGTGCCAGAAACAAGCAGATCAAAGGCCGGGAAGATACGCAGGTTAGCAAGTTTACGAGACATGTTAATTTCCATGTTACCCGTACCTTTAAACTCTTCAAAAATAACCTCATCCATACGCGAACCAGTTTCAATGAGTGCACTTGCGATGATAGTAAGTGACCCACCTTCTTCGACATTACGCGCAGCACCAAAGAACCTCTTAGGCTTTTGTAGCGCATGGGCATCGATACCTCCGGTCAAAACCTTTCCGGATGCAGGAGAAATCGTATTATACGCTCGTGCGAGTCGGGTAATAGAATCCAATAGAATAACCACATCCTTCTTCATCTCGACCAAACGCTTGGCGCGAGCCAAAACAATCTCCGCTACCTGCTCATGTCGTTCAGCCGACTCATCAAACGTTGAGCTAATTACCTCAGCATTTTTGCTCTGTATCGAACGACGCATATCAGCAACTTCTTCAGGACGCTCATCAATAAGCAAAATAATGAGATGCACTTCAGGATGATTATTGGCAATCGTACGCGCCAATTCCTTGAGCAACATCGTTTTACCCGCCTTTGGCGGCGCCACGATTAAGCCACGCTGCCCTTTTCCAATCGGGGTAAAAAGATCCATCAAACGAGTTGAAATGTAGGATGGATTGTATTCAAGATTAAATTTTTTATCTGCATAAAGCGGCGAAAGTCTATCAAAAAATGGACGATCTCCAAGTTTAGCTGGATCTTCGCCGTTAACACGATCAACACGCAGTAAGGCAAAATATTTTTCGTTATCTTTCGGCCGACGAATTACCCCCGTAATTTCGTCGCCAGTCCGAAGCCCAAGTCTCCGAATTTGTGATGGAGAAACATACACATCATCAGGACCTGAAACATAATCCGCCTGACGCGCGCGTAAGAAACCAAATCCATCTGGCAGTTTCTCGAGCACTCCAACAACACCAATTTCCTTTTCCGGATTCGTTTCCAAATCAATAATCTTGGATATTAACTCATCCTTCTTCATATAATTGGCGCCTATGACACCAAGCTTGCGAGCGACAACCAGAAGGTCTGCGATGCTCATTTTTTGTAATGCTTGTTCCCTCATGCATCAAATCCTTTAAAAAGAGCGAATGTAAAGAAATGGGGAAGACCCGGTCAGTAAAACATCTGCCGGGTTCCCAAAAACTATGTATTATGAACCGGTGCTTTTCTTACCACGATTCAAGAGCAACATGGTCGGTGTTGCAATATAGATTGATGAATAGGTACCAAACACGATACCCATAAGCAGTGCCATCGCTAATAACCTCAGCACACCTGCTCCAAAGAGCAACGCAACAACGGTTAACGCCGTTGCTACACTTGTTAAAATTGTACGACGCAATGTTTCGTTAATACTCTTATTAGCAATCGCTAACGCATTACCCTTTTCGTGTGAACTAAAATGCTCACGTATTCGGGAAAACACAACGATGGTATCGTTAATCGAATACCCCAAAATAAAGAGGATTGCCGCAATAATGTTGAGTGAAATTTCAAGATCTAACCAAATAACTAACGTCAGAATCGCGATAACATCATGAAAGAGTGCAACAATAGCACCCATAGCAAATGAAAACGACCAAAAACGCAAAGCTATGTACAGCAGCATAATCAGCAAGACCAGAATAACCGCTTTAGTCGAATTGTGGCGAAGTTCATCTCCAACCGCTGCACCAACGCTATCTGTTTGCAAGATCGAAACCTTGGTACCACTCACTTCAGCTTCAACATATTCCTGGATACGCTGACTCAGACCACGAGAGTCATTTTCAAACCCACGAACCCGCACCAAAACCTCACCATTGGCAAAATCTCGAGTCGTTGCGCCATCAATACCGTTCTTAGCCAGAATCTGCTCAACCCGCTCTCCAGATATCTTCTCAGCACCCGAAAAGCTAAGACGAACTTCAGTTCCCCCCGTAAAATCAACGCTGTAGGTAAAGACCGAGCCTCGGGTCTTATACCGATATACCGCTCCTCCAACAAAGGCCATCATCAACAAAAATGACACACCAAAAAAAAGGAACCGGTACTTGAAAAAATCGATATTTCCTGCTTTCAACATAACTCTCTCCGTTGTGCACGAAACTTACGCTACCTTAAACGACCGAAACGTATTTACGTCCCTTGACGCCGAAATGGAACCGAACTTCACCTGCTGCCGTTGCAAACAAGGTATCATCACCACCAAGGCCAACATTTTTACCTGGGTGAATGCGTGTTCCGCGCTGACGAACGATAATTTCGCCGCCGCTTACGCGTTGACCATCGTACAACTTAACGCCAAGGCGTTTACTGATACTGTCGCGACCATTTTGTGTGGAACCACCAGTTTTACTCGTTGCCATGCTATAAACCCTAACATTACATAAAAAAAGATGTGTACGAAATCAAAAGAAGTGAAAGAACTCATGCGCTATCCACAGAATTTCATTCATCTTCAAAGTATGAAAATAATTTGCAAAAAAGTCAAACTCACCGGCTCCTACAACTCATCCCATGAACTACCATCGTGAACCCCGACCGTGAGCGGAATATCCCAATCAATAACTGACTCTAACGCATGCTGAATCATGCCCTTTGCATGCGCAAGATCTTGGTTTGCAACCTCCAATATCACCTCATCATGAACCTGCAAAATAAGTATTGCCTGCAACTTTGTTGTTGCCAAGGCATTATACACTGCAATCATACCCAATTTAACCAGCTCAGCAGCCGTTCCCTGCGCCACCGTATTAATAGCGAGTCGACACCCCTGCTGAAACAGGGTCTTGTTTGCTTCAAACAATTCGGGAAGCTGCCGCTTACGCCCAAGATGCGTTCGCACATAGCCCGCGATTCGCGCCTTGGCAATAACTTCATCCATCCAGGCAAAGACGCGTGGATATTGCGCCTGATACCGATCAAGGTACGTACGTGCCTCGCTTACTCCGATACCAAGGTCCTTGGATAATCCAAACGCAGATAAGCCGTACAAGATACTAAAGTTGATTTTTTTCGCTACTTGCCGCTGCTCATAGGTTACCTGATCAATACCAACACCAAACAATCCCGCCGCGGTACGCGCATGAATATCTTCACCACGCAAAAACGCCNNGAATAATCAGCCGAAAGAAGACTGTATCCAGAACGCGCGACAAAAAAGGAACGAACGCTAATCCCCTCAACTTCACCCACAGGGATGTTTTGCAGGTTTGGATCAGCGCTTGAAAGCCGTCCCGTTGCAACTGTCGCCTGGCGAAAACTGGTATAAACCCGCCCTGTATGCGCATCACAGGCCTCGCGCAACCCATTAATATAGGTCCCTTTTAATTTACTTAGCTCACGATGACGAATAATCAGCGCGACCACCGGATGTTGATCAACCAGGGTTTGCAACGACTCATTATCTGTTGAGTAAGCGCGCGCCTTCCCCGTCTTTTTGAAAGGTTGTAGCCCAAGACGCACAAAGAGAAGATCTGCTACTTGTTGTGGCGAACGAGGATTAAAGCTACCCGGCTCTCGACCAGAAAACAGTGCAATCTCTACCTCAAGTTCTGCAAGCCGACGCGTTGCAACAACATCTGCCACATCAAGCCGGCCCATATCAAGCGGCATACCGGCACGTTCCAGAGCACACAAAACCTTGACCAGAGGCATCTCAACCCCAAAGAAGAGTGCATCAACCTTATCTGCCACAAGGCGTGGCTCAAGCGCTTGATACAACAACCATGTCTGATGTGCATCGGCCGCGGCATAGTCTAGCGCTGCTGCAAGCGGGACCTGCGCAAAGCTGGTTAACCCCTGCATACCAACCATATCCTCAAAGTGATGCATCGGCTGCCCAAGCAACTCCTGCGAAAGCGCCTTCAATCCTATCTTTTGCCCCTCACCGCGTACCAACCCCGCAGCAATCATGGTATCAAAAAAGAGTCCTCGAACAACAAATCCCGCGTTCTCGAGTATGAGTAAATCAAACTTGGCGTTGTGAAAAATCTTTTTAATCGCTGCATCCGCAAAGATCGGCCCAACTAACTGGTCAATAACCATCCGATCAATCTGCTGCTCCCCGGTCTGATGCGCTACGGGAAGATAATAAGCGCGCCCTTTTTGAGTACAAAAGGAGATACCAACAAGCTGCGCATGCCGTACCGCACACCCATCGGTTTCGGTATCGATCGCAACGATACCAGCTGAGCTAATCTTCTTGCATACTGCCACCAGCGACTCTCTACTCAGGACTAATTCAAACTCAAAGCCATGGGTACGCGCAAAACTCTCACGCGGCGCGATGGCTGGCGCTGTTTCAAAGAGCCCTTGCTGTTGAGGTATCGTCATAATTGGGTCGACCGGCAACCCTTTTAGTAAAGAAACAAAGCCCAAATGCTCAAACAAGGAGCGCGCTTTGGGATAATCGTGCGCTGAAAATGCAAGTTGAGTCGGAACAGTCAACGTGACAGGCACCTGATGCAACGTAAATAATTGTTGGCTCAAGTAGGCGGCATCTTTACCAGCCACTAAGAGCGTACGCACACGCAACTTTATGCTCGCATCGTGCGCCGCAACAGGATCTTCTAAAAACGCATACAGTCCATCAAGCGAAGCAAAGCGCGTCACCAGCTCACCAGCTGCTTTGGGGCCAATACCACGCACACCCGGAATAGCATCAGAGCTATCGCCAACCAGGGCATAATACATTGCCATACGCTCGAGGGGAAAGCCATATCGTTCTTGAACCGCTGCTTCATCCAGCAGGACATCTTTAAAGGGATCAAAAATCTTGATCTGTTCATTAACCAATTGACCAAGATCTTTATCTGAAGTGATGATAACCACATGGCAACCCCGCGCAACTGCCTCGTGTGCATACGATGCAATCAAGTCATCTGCCTCAAGTCCTGCTTGGGCTATTTGAGGCATGCCGATATCAGACAAAAATGATTGAATCAATACTTTTTGGTCAGCCATATCAGAAGGCTGTTTTTGGCGTGTTGCTTTGTACCCATCAAAAAGCTCGTGACGAAAAGTCGCACCCGGCGAGTCCCAAACAACGGCCATATACGCAGGCTCAAACCGATCAATAACTTTTTTGGTCATGCGACAAAAACCAAAGACCGCTTGCACTGGCTGCCCATCAGGCGCGCTGAGCCCACCCAGCGCATAATATGCACGATACAAAAACGATGATCCATCAACTAAATACACAGTGCATGCCATGCGATATCCCCCAGCTTTGTCCGACCTTTTATCACAGCAACCAGGCCTAATTCTATCGCAAAAGATAGCGTCTGTGAGCAATCTTTTATTTTCCTTACCCCGTTTTTGTGATACACGTGTTTGCAAGTAATGCACGAGACCGTGCTTGGATACCCATTATTTATACCGGGAGTTTTTTATGAAACGTGTGTACATTGCCTTGGCAGCGCTGATAACCATCTCTACTGGCTTGAGCGCAAACATGCTCACCGATAGCGTCAAAACCACAGGCAAAAACATTGCCACTACCATGAGCAAAAGCGCCCATTGGTACTGGGAACACAAAATGGTAACCATCCCTGCAACCGCGCTCGTAGCCGCCGCCGCACTCTACACAGCCAAAAAGGCCGGACTTTGCGCCAAAATTAAAGCGCTCAAAAATCGCGCCAAATAACACATATTCTTACCCGCTACTCAAAGAACGCGTAGCGGGTAAGAATACAGATATAAAATAAATACTTGACAACTTTTTGTTTTTATTTACAATAAGAGGCATACGCTGACGTGGTGTTATTAACACAAAGACATACGCGCACGACAGGGTTATGGAGGTCTGTTCTAATTGGAGGTTTCTTAGCAAAAAAGTATCCTGCTGTCCGTTCATTGTTTTTGATTTTGATAAAAAGTGTGCTAAAATCAAAGCTGTTTAGGGGTAACCCTTACATGGCCTGTGCACATATTTTTTAAATCAGTAATCGTCACACGCGAATGTCGGCAGAAATAAACAAAAAGACATTGAGTATATATCACAATAACCGTACCGAGGTATTTATTATGAAACGTTTACTACTTTCATTGTTGGCCGTTGGCCTGTTGGCATGCAATAATGTTGCGTTGTTAGCTATGGATGGAACCGAGAACCAAGAAGAGATTACAGCAACAAAACCTGTTGTAAAAACTGAGAAAGAAGAAGAAGAGAAGCAACAACCTTCAGAAGAAATAAAAAATGAACTAAAAAAGGCAAGTGAAGAACTAGAAAATCTCATCACAGACTACAACAATGCAGTCGATGCTGTCTTAAAAACCAAAGCCACTTTCAAACTAAACATAGCAGACAAAGATCTACCTAAAAAACTTGACCTATCTAGCTCCGAACTCTCAACCGATCTCGACGCTATTAATAAACAACTCGACGCTATTAATAAACAAACAGAAGAAGTAAAAGCATTATACAAAAAATATTTTGCACCTAGCTTAGAAAAACTTCAACCATCACGCTTTTCTCAATTAATGGCAAAAGCTTGGGGTTTTGGTAAAAAAGGCGCTAACGGTTATGTAAACAATATTCACAACGCAGGAAAAGACAAAAAAATCAAAGTGCAAGGCAAGGACGGCAAGGAAACAGAACAAAACACATTGCTTAATACACTCAACTTCACGGTTCCTTTCACCAAAGGTTACATCAAAGCAACCGACGCTCTTACTGGCCTTGGTATAGCAGGCGTAATTGGCGTATTGGCCTATTGGAAAGGCGCTGATGCAGTTAAACTTGGCAAACAAGTTCCTGGCGCAACGGTAAGCACAGGCAAATTCCTTAAAAGCTACAGCGTAAACGCAATCCACAACAATAGCACCAAGCTCGCCAACTGGACTGCACCAGTAGCAGCCTAACGCTGTAACAAGCTTTTAGACCTACAAGCGGGGAAGCGTATCGCTTCCCCGCGGTCTTCTGCAAAGCACAAATAACTACCGGAGGTTTTGGTCTTATGAAACGGTTATTCTTTCTCGCTCACCAGCCTATTGCTCGCCTATTTTTATTCGTCATGCTCAGCACAGCACTGGTATCAATAAGCACGATCATACATGCCGAAGACCCACAACCAACCCCGGTGCCTGATGGTCGCAACTTTGAGCATGAAGCTCTCAAACAGTTTTTTAATGAAACAGCCGATAACCAGGAAGATACGCTCACAACATCGCAAAAAAAACTTAAACCAAACCTTGTTGCAAAAAATCTTTTTGACAACATTTCATACAACCCTCTTAGCTGGCGCCATCTAATAACCAACACCTACCACAACGTGCAGACGTACAAACAACTCTCCCATGACAAACGCCTGTTACGCGAAAAAGATAAGAAAAAGCTTGGCCTAACCAATCAGCCCTTGCTAGAACAAATTCATACGCAATCCCGTACGCACGTTCTTCCGGGTGCACACACTGCCGCCCAAGTCGGCTACTATATACCTACTGCCGCAGGCAAATCGCTTATTAAGGGTTTTCCCCAACACTTTTTGTTATGGGGCCTCTGTGGATTAGCACTCATGCAAGCATCCAAAAAATTCTACACTGCCTCATCAGCGGTTGGCCCGCAGGTGCTGCGCTTCCTCTCCCCAGAACAAGTCGCTCATGCAAGCCAATCAACATTGACAACATCACGTAACCTCTTTGATAACTTGCACCGAATTGGTGCGTATGTTAGCTCCGAGCTTGCGGTAACCTACGACGTCCTGGTAAACGATTAAGGCTCTCGACTGTCTTGTTCGCACCCAATCTACCCAATAGCATAACTATTTTAGGCAATTACTGGGCCCTGGCGTATCGTTTTATCCTGTAATGCCGGCTAATAAAGTACGAGAAATCAACATGAAAACGTTCTCAACGACCCAAAAAAGCCTTATTGCTGCTCCGGCACTCCTAGGAAAAAGTGTCCGACATGTCCAAACATCTTCAGGAAACTACCAAACCCTTTTTTGCTCACCTAAAATCAACGAGGAAGAAGCCCGCCGCATTATGCGCGATTCGCTTATCCATCGTTTTGAATACCGCAATCTCACTTTGCATCTCTATCAAGAAGCGCTTGCAGAAGCCCTCTGCAAAAAAGTTCCCCAATATTACGAGCTTATGAAGCAGTACGCCACGAGCCTCTAATTCTGGACAACAAGCAAAACATATATGCTATTGTTTACCACGTTTAAAAAGCTCATCGGGCGCATACAACTGGCGCCAACTTACCAGTCGCCCAGACGATCGTAGCTGCATTTCATCACCTGCATAGATCACCATACGCTCTTTGGTCGGTACCTCGATATATTTTGCAAAGTAGGTCAAACCATCAAAAAAACTGCTTGAAGCCGTACGTCCCGATTTAATTTCAATCGATAGCACGTGATCCGCATAATCAATGAGCAGATCAACCTCATTGCCCATCTTATCGCGCCAAAAATAAAGCGGTGAACGCAGAGCCCACCAAAACCTTGGACAAAAATGTAATTGAATTACCGATTTGTCCAAAATACCGCCACACGCCAAAAAACTTATCGCCCTTTGAAATATTTTCTTGACATTATATTTTCTATTAGTAAAATCATATTGTGTGTAAACAAAAATAGATCATAGCAATTAGGGAGAATAACCTATGAACAGCACAAACCAGACCGTACCAAAACGCGCAGGGAATGGGGTCAAAATCCTATCTGCCGTCATTACGCTAACCGTAACCTTTTTTGCTATTGCACGGGTTACCAATCTTTTTGTCTCATCATCACCACGCAATGCACGAAACATACCGACAACCCAAACTTCTGCGCCATGGGGATTGCCGGATGATATTTTCGCCGATTGTACTTCAGACCATGCGCGTGAGGCAATTGCCATTGATTACCTTGCAACCCCTGCAAAACAGCTGGGGGACGCATGGAAATTTTCTGCTCATGATGGTTCAGCCAACCATGCACTTCTTAATACCGGCTGGGGTAAACGTAAAAAAACGATCACCCCGCAAAAAGAGGGTAAAATTGCCGCGCAAAGCCTCATGCAAAGTATCCCACAGGGAAACTTTGCTTATGCTCAAGGGACCGCGCTTCATCCCGTAAGCGAAAACAAATATCCCGAATTTAAAAACACGCCATGGCAGAGCAGCCGCAATCCTGCTAACCAAACAAACCATTCATCAAACAATACTGGTAACTCATATGCCGGCGGACGTGGCACAGGGGGCGAAGCCGCAACATCGCAGGGTGGCACAGGTACGTCTATGCCGCAAAATCAAAAAGCTACGCGGAGCCATGCCAATAGTCAGTCAGGACAAACACCCGAAAGCTCACCAGTACAGCGTGCCGCGGACACTATCATTTCAATCATTGATAACAAGATGCTTTCCAATGAAAAACAAGGCAGCACCGCATTTTCAAAATCCGAGACCGACCAAGCGTTAACACAACTAGAGCAGCTGGTAATTCAAAATATGAGTCGTACCGGTAGCCAGCCAAAAGACCAAATTGGACGAGTTCAAGCAAAATTGGCCGTTACTGATGTCATCAACCATTTTTATGAAGCATTACGGAACGCCAAACGCCCAGGTAGCGCAATCCCCGCATTATCTAGTGAACAACAAACAAAATTCCATAATAAAAAAGCGGCAACATGGAGCACCATAAAAACCATGGTTCAAGCAAAGCTGGAAACCGCGCCAACGGACAAGAAAACAAACATGTACGAGCAGGTATGCCATGTCTATGACAAACTTGATACACTTCTTACTAGGATGCAAATAAATCCAACCGAGCCAGCAGTAGGCACAGAAGACCATTTTAAAGAAACGCGCACCCTGGAAGGCGAAGAAAATCTCCAAAGCTTTATTACTAACAAAAATCTTACCGGAACCGCCGCCATTGAGAGTCAATGGAATGAATGGATAGAATACCTAGCCCAACAAATCAATACATCCTTTGGTACCCCATGGTTCAACCCGATCGCCATCCAACACATTATGGGTCGGATACAAAGTGAAATTGAAAAGGCAATTCAAAATAAAAAGAATGCGCCTGACGGGGCAGAAGGTCTAACACAGCTACAAGATGAGATTGAAGCAACGTTCGATGGACAAATCACCAATCCACTCTTCATGGGTCAACTCGGACTTGACCTTGCTACGTATCGCGACTTCTTTGATACGCTAACCAAGCGCAGCGATGCCAGCAAGCTACAAAACCTTGCGCGTACCCTTCAAGAGTCTGGCCTCAACCAAACCGGCGCCCAACAACTCGAAATCCTTATTAAAGGATTTATGGGCATGTGGGTAGCACTCAGCAGCGGCTTCTCAGGACCACTGGGTGGCGCAATCAAGCAAATCATGTACAATGCAACAAACTACCTCTGCTCACCAGATGGCAAAGATATGATCAACAAAATTAACTCGGTGGCAACCAGCGCAATTGGTATTAAAGCGGTATCTGGTATCTTCTCATCAACAACCTCATCCTTGATCACGCTGGCGGCAATTAGTGGACTCTACCTCAAGATCAAAGACATCAACAACAATACCACCGAAGAAGAACGCGCTGAAAAGATTCAAAACGTTATGCAGACAATCGGTCAATGGGGCGATATGGCAACCGGATTCTTGCAGAACATCCTGCCATCCAGCTGGTTGGGCGGCGCATCAAATCCTTCAGCAGGAGCGGACGCATAAAAGAAACTCATTCTCCCTACTACACACCCTACTGGGCCTACGGTTCTCCCTACCGTGGCCCAGCGTTTTTATGCTAGTATTAATTCAGTATTACTGGGCATGCAGCTCTAAGAAGATAAAATCCCCCTCCGTACTCGTCGTTGCAAAACCAAGCTGCCGATAGAGATTTTGTGCCCGGAAATTTTCAATACGCGTTGCAATAATGATCTCACGAATTCCTTGGGCTTGAAGCGCTGCAATCGCTGCCTTCATAAGATCTCTGCCTAGCCCCTTTTTGCGATAGTCTTTATCTACCCCGAGATACAAAATACGGGCCCGATTGGAGCCCTTGTGATAGAAAGAAATAAATCCTACCGTTTTGCTTCCACAGTGGGCAATACGCCACTGCATCGGTCCCTCGTGCGTAGGTTTCCATTCTGGATGCTCAACATGCTCAAGCTCACGCGCAAACGCGGCCAAAGCATCCTTAGCCGGACGAGCATCAAGCCAGTAACTGTCATCGGCAAATATGTGCAACAAGTCGTTTACATCCCGGGCACGTTGATATTCTAAGATCGTGCAGGTTGTTCGATTGTTCCACCACCAGAGACCACCACCAAATGCAATCAGTACTACCCCAATGCCAAGCCACCATCTTGCTCTAAGAAGTCCATTCATACCCTTCTCCTTCTCGATAAACAATTTTTCGCAATACTAACCCCGCAGCAGACGCCGTCGGAATAATCATCCGATCAACCGTCCTAGTCAACGTTGAATAAATATACGCCTCATCAAGCTCTGGATACGAAGCATATCGCAACGCTGCCCCAACAATGCGCCGAACCATATGATGAATAAACCGGTCTCCCCGGATCACCATGCGTACAATTCCCGTATGCCGCAACCGCGAGCAGGAAGCATGAGTAACTGAACAGATCGTAGATACCCCCGCGTAATCAGAGCTACTGGAACCAAACGCCCAAAAGTCATGGACGCCTTTAAACTGGGCCAATGCCCAAGAAAGCCGATCAAAATCGATCGCATAGGGATGTTGGGCGCAATAGGGCGCCAAATAGGGCATGACCGATCGACGCGCAACATGATATTGATACTCTTTCCACGCGACATTCTTTTGTGGATGCGCTGAAGCAGAAACCTTGATAACACGACGGAGATATATATCCTTAGGCAGCTGGTTTTGCAGGGCAAAGCGCAGCGTATCCGGCGCAATATCTAACGTCGTGCGAATACCCGCTACTTGTCCGAGCGCATGAACGCCTGCGTCGGTGCGTGATGCACCGACCAAGCTTATTTGATGATTAAATACGCGGATAAATGTTCGTTTAACCTCTCCTGCAACAGTTACACCACGCCCTGGGGCCTGTTCCTGCCAACCGGCAAAATGCGTGCCATTGTAGGCTAGGAGTAACGCATACTGATGCATGGACCTATCTTCCACGTACATACCCGAGTTATTATGAATCTTTCTTGCGCATACCCGCACGCAATACACGCTTGCGCAGACGAATACTCTTAGGCGCAACTTCGATCAATTCATCAGGCATAATCCATTCCATGCAGGTTTCCAAGCTCATAACGCGTGGTGGCTCGATCTTAACCAAAGTATCAGAGCCTGACGCGCGCATGTTTGATAACTTTTTACCTTTGCATGGGTTAACCGCCATGTCATCATCGCGGCTATTTTCACCAACAATCTGTCCCTCATAAACCTCGTCGCCGGGTTTTACAAAAAGCGTACCACGCTGTTGCAATGTATTGAGCGCAAAGGCCGTTACCGTGCCATTCTCCATCGAAACCAACGCGCCCTTGGTACGCATGATGATATCACCCCGATACGGCGCATATCCATGAAAACTAAAGGTTGCAATACCGGTGCCGCGCGTTTCGGTCAAAAATTGTCCACGAAACCCTAGTAACCCTCGGGACGGCACTTCAAACTCAATCCGTACCCGCCCATTATTATAATGATGCATGTACTTCATTTCAGCCTTTTTACGACCCAAAAGTTCCATAACCACGCCCTGATGTTCTTCTTGAACATCAACAACTAAGTATTCAATCGGCTCACAACGAACGCCATCAATCATCTTAAAAATTACTTCGGGCGCCGATACTTGCAGCTCGAAGCCTTCACGACGCATATTCTCAATCAAAATCCCAAGGTGCAGCTGACCACGACCAGAGACCTTGTACGAGTCAGATGCATCAGTTTCTTCAACACGCAATGCCACGTTAATACGCAATTCTTTAAAGAGGCGATCACGAATCTGACGGGAAGTAAGCAAGTCCCCTTCGCGCGCACTAAACGGTGAGTCATTAACCGAAAAGTACATCGACATCGTGGGCTCATCAATAGCCACATATGGGTATGGATCAGCCTTGCCAACTTCGCACAACGTCATACCAATCAACGGTTGCTCGGTAAAACCGGTCACACAGATAATGTCGCCATATTCAGCACGATCAACCTCATACCGTTCAAGACCACAAAACTTCATAAGCTTTGTTACCTTCATCGGTTTACTGAGATACTCATCACGTGCACAAACAAATTGCTGTCCTTTTTCAATCGTACCAGCAAATACGCGACCAACCGCAATGTGACCCAAGAAGTCAGAGTAGTCTAAATTAGTAACCAACACACGCAATGAATCCCCATGCGGCGTAGGTGCAGGGATATGCTTAATGATCGCATCAAACAAAATGGTACAATCATTTGTCCTTACATCTGGATTTTCGGTTACAAAACCATCACGCGACGAACCATACAAAATAGGAAAATCAAGTTGTTCTGTTTCCGTTGCTAAATCAAGAAAAAGGTCCACAACGCCACTCGCCGTCCGCTCAACATCAGCATCGGGACGATCGATCTTATTAATCAGAACAATTGGCTTAAGGTTTAATTGTAACGCTTTTTGAAGCACAAATCGTGTTCCCGGCAAGACGCCTTCGGCTGCATCGACTAACAACAAGAAGCCTTCAACCATCTGCAGCGTACGCTCAACTTCGCCACCAAAATCAGAGTGACCCGGGGTATCGACAATGTTGATATCGTATTCGCCATACCGCACACCAGTATTCTTGGCCAAAATCGTAATTCCGCGCTCACGCTCAAGGACGTTTGAGTCCATAACTCGATCTGCGCCCTCTTGACAGCCAACCGTACCCGATTGCTGCAGCAACTTATCAACTAAGGTAGTTTTTCCATGGTCAACGTGCGCAATGATTGCGATATTACGTAAATTATTTCTAGAGATTTCCATAAACCAGCTCCACCCCCAACGAGAAATAGGGCCCCGAACTGTCAACTCATAGTGACCAGGTCCGGGGCATATAAATGATATGCTAACTTATATGTACCAAAATATCCTACGGCCACGGGAGCATTTTATATCTGCTATCCCGCGCTCATGTTACAAAGGCTCTACCGCTGGCTCGCTCGCAACAGCATCAAGTTGTTCTTGAAAACCTTGTTGCATCTCAATTGAAGCAAAAAAGTCACGAAGCACCCGTTCAAACTCGCGCTCTGCATGGTGAATGCGGTATAAATCACGTAGTGCGCGCAGCGCAATCAACGTTTCTTCTACCGAAAGACTAGCTCCAAGAACGACCCGCGCCATAAAGCGCCAATTACGCTCTGTGACTGCCTTTTTCATCGAAGCAACAGAACAATCATCAGAAAAAACACCTGCAATATATGCGCTAACTAGCGCACGCACTAATGCTTTGCGCAAATCTTCTTGTGATGCTTGTTTACGAAGAACAAACTGCTCTTGCGTTTGAGAGACCATATCCTGCAATTGATCAACCGAGGTTACCTCAGGAGAAACTTCCTCAGCACAGAGCTGAAGTCCGCCCAAAGATATTCCAACTACGACCAACCACCGTACTATTTTACCAGCCATAAGAGACCCCTACTGGATATATTTTGTACAATCGCACATTAATGATTTGCTGCAAATGCCAACAAACCCATAATACGCGCCTTTTTAATTTCAGCAGTCAACAAACGCTGGTAGCGTGCACTGTTGCCCGAAATACGTGATGGCAAAATTTTACCGCGCTCAGTCAAAAAATACCGTAAGAATGGGGTGTTTTTGTAATCAATCTCTTTAACCAACTCTGGATTGGACAAGAAGCGGCATTGCTTACCTGCACCACCGCTTGAACGGCGCGCTTTGCGACGAAGTAGTCGTGCACTGATTCTTAGTTTTGGTTTACGCGCCATGCTTATTCTCCTGCTTCTTCTGCAACAACTTCTTCAACGACGACCTCTTCAGCCGGCGCATCAGCAACAACATTTTCTCGAACTTCTTCTTCACGTTCAAAACGTGGACGCGCTGAATGACGGCGATCATCACGATCACGGCGACCATTGCCATTGCGTTCATCGCTATTTTCACGACGAGGCGCTTCTTCAAGTGACTCTGGACGGCTGTACTCAAGAGATTTTTCGTATGGCAATTCAGCAATCATGTACCGCATAACAAGGTCGCGATACTTGATACGGAAAAGCTTGTGCACTTCTTCAAGCGCAAGGCCCAAATCTTTGGATGGAAGCTCAAAACGAGAAAGATAGTAAACACCATAATCATTTTTGCGTATCTGGTACGCCAAACGATATTTACCCCAACGTTCAAAAGAAAGTATATCGCCCTTTTGTGCAGTCACCGCTGAATGCAACTGTGATTCTATTGTTGCTGCATCGTCAGCAGCGATCTCAGGCACCGCCAATAATAAAATTTCGTAGCGCGCCTTAGCTGTTGTAGCCATTAAACACCCCTAACTAAATGGAAGTAAAACAATAATTACTATGCACCCCGGCTGGCTACGCCGGGGTGCATTTAGTTATCTATATTTTCAAGATAGCGCTACGCACGTAGCACTTTTTTAGGATACTTGATTCTTATTTTTTGAAAAGAGAACCAAAGTCAATCAAGCAAGATTTTGGTAGCGAGCAACAACCCGTCCAATAAAGCGGAATTGGTCCTTGCCACGCGTCAATGCGATTGAAGACTGTTTGCCGTTAACCGATTCCAATAAGATCAATTCACTAGTCTGGTTAATCTTAAAGACGCCGCGACTCACATTACCATCGCCATACTCGACCACTGCGATATCACCTGAACGTGCAGCCATAGATGGCGCAACAACTAACAGATCATTTTTTTCAAATGCCGGTGTCAACGAATTTGAGGATACGCGTAACGCAAACATTGCATCATCGCTAACACCCTGCACTGGAATAAATTGACCCTTACATCCCGTGGCAACTTGCATTACCTGATTGTTTTTTGCTGATGGCTGGGCGGGAATTTCACCCAACACAGGAACCATCTGAACAACAAAATCAATATCAGCCGCACGGACTGAAACCGTTTCTACCTCAATACCCCCCGCGCGACGCTGCGCAAAAAGTTCGAGTGGATCGATATTAAACGCAAGCGCTAAGCGCTCAAGCGAATCTTGGTTCCAACGACGCGTACTGTTTTTGATGTGTGTTAAATAACTTTCTGACATGCCGGTTTTTTCTGCGAGAACTTTGGTCGTCCAACCTTTCTCACGTAATAATTCTTTCACGCGAAGCGCGGTCATAGCTGATGCCATAATAATCTCCTTACATAAATTTTTGCTACCAAGGTAGCTTTTTCAAATAGATAAAAAGCATATATCACTTGGTAATATCTGCTAAATACATATACTAAGAGTAACAAAGTCGTAAAAGTTGTCAAATGGAAACATTAGATGTCCAAAAACCAGACAAAGAGAAAAGTGAGCGCGGATACCTATGAACAGGAAGCGTGGAAGGCAGGCAACTTTGTCATCGGGATTGACGAAGCAGGACGCGGCTGTCTAGCAGGTCCGGTCGTCGCTAGTGCGGTTGCAATTATAACTCCTACCAGCGCGCCTTTTCTTTGTGATTCAAAACTTCTTACTCCGGCACAACGGGCAATCGCCTACCAATGGCTACAAAAAAATGCATACTATTCCATTGGTATTGTTCCTGCAGCGCAGATCGACCGCACCAACATACTGCGGGCAACCAAGCAAGCCATGATGCTTGCCCTAAAAAATCTGCTGTACCAAATCAAATCACGACCCGCACGCATCCTTATCGACGCCGTCACCCTTCCTCATAGTTTTGGAATACTGCAAGAAGCCCATATTCGTGGCGAATTGGCCTCTATCTCTATTGCTGCAGCTTCTATCATTGCTAAAGAACGGCGAGATACAATTATGGTACGGCAGAGCCGCTATTTTCCCGGTTTTAGCTTTGCACAACACAAAGGCTACGGAACAACCGCTCATTACCAAGAATTAGCGAAAACTGGCGGAACCCTGATCCATCGATATTCATTTGCACCTCTTTTGAAGAAGGACGATCATGAGCAACAAAACATCCTGTTTTGGTGAAATCGTTAGTAGCGCCACACTGCAGTGGGAGGTCGCGACCTGGAAGCATGACGAATACCCGGGTTTTGGTTCATGCGNNAAACAGGTTCAAGTGAAGCCAACCGCGTACCACAGCCCCTTCAAAAAAATGCGCAAGAACTAGCCCGAGACTATCCGCATATTTACTCCTTCTTACAAACAACCCTCACGTGCACGCCCCTTGGGTACCTTGCAACCGATCGTTTTACACCAAAACCAAGCCTGCGCATTCCCACAATACACGGCTTTGTACGCGCTGCAACCGCACAAGAGATCGAACAGATAATTACCAGCAAAGAAGCGTTTGCCCTGCTATTTTGTGCGCATCAGCCACCCTTGGTGGATACACTCATACTTGCTATACTGAGAAGCTACTGCACCCAACGACCACTCTTGCGTGACGTCGCCTGTGCTATTGCGCGCGATTTTGCATATCAGTGCAACAATGACAACTTTCGCATACAATCATTTATTTCCTCACTCGAAGAACTTATCGATCAGGAGCCTCATGTTTAATTTTATAAAAAATGCTCTTAAAAAAGTGTATACCACGGTGAGTAATCGCCTCACTGCACTCTTTGGCAGCGCCGTGGTTGACGAAGCAACCCTCACCACGCTCCGCACCATTTTGCTTGAAGCAGACACGGGCGTTACCACCACAAACCAGCTTATCGCGACCATCACCGCTCAAATGAAATCAGGAAAGCTCACCACAGGAGAAGACTTGCGGCAAGCACTTGAACGTGAGCTGCTCGCCTGCGTAACCGTTGATCAATACGACCGCCAAGATGCATCTATCATCTTGCTTGTTGGCATCAACGGTAGCGGCAAAACCAGTACCGCTGGCAAGCTCGCGCACCTGTTTGCACAACAAGGTGAACGGCCCATTCTGGTTGCCGCCGACACCTTTCGTGCCGCCGCGGTGCAACAGCTAAAAATTTGGGCTGAGCGCACCAACAGCCTTTTTATCCAAGGTAATGACGGGCAAGATCCAGCATCAGTCGTCTACGCAGGCCTTGAAGCCTTTGTACAAGGCAAAGGAACGCGCGTAATTATCGACACTGCCGGACGCTTACAAACCAAGTCAAACCTTATGCAAGAGCTTGAAAAGATACGGCGCATCATCAGCAAAAAATGCCCTCAAACACCCGTCAGCACGCTCCTCACTATTGATGCCATGTTGGGCCAAAACTCATTTGATCAGGCAAAGCTTTTTCACGAAAGCACTCATCTTGACGGCATCGTTCTAAGTAAGATGGATGGAACGGGCAAAGGCGGCATCGTATTTTCAATCACCAATACATTCCACGTGCCCGTAGCCTATATTACGTATGGCGAAGAACTTTCAACCATTAAACCATTTGACCCCCATGGCTTTGTATCAGATCTCCTGGGCAATTGACGCTGCTGCCAAACAGCTGGCCAACGCCTATCAATCACGCGAAGAGGCGACGCGCATTGCACGAGAATTAGTAGGCCTTGTTACGGGGCATACCCCAACCCAACTTATTTTGCGCGCAGAAGAGTGTATCGAAGAAACCACCTGGCACGCCATACAACAGCTACTTGATGAACACCTGCACAACCATAAGCCGCTTGCCTACATCCTGGGTAGCCAGCCATTTTTAACACTTGATCTGACAATCGTGCCACCTATCCTCATACCACGCCCTGAAACCGAGTGGTGGGTAGCCCACCTGATCGAAGAGTGCCAAAAACTCGATACCGCAACAAAAAATAGTCTCCGTATCCTCGATCTTTGTACCGGCTCGGGTTGCATTGCGCTCGCCCTAGCCCACGCACTACCTCAAAGTCACATTATCGGGATTGATATCAACCCGGCGGCCATACCACTCGCGCAACAAAATAGCGCACGTAACAACGTCGATAACGTCACATTCGTCCTATCAGATCTCTTTAAGGAACTGGGCACACAAACATTTGACCTCATTGTCGCCAACCCACCATATATTAGCCAATCAGACTATCAAACCCTGGAAGAATCCGTACGCAACTGGGAAGACCCCCAGGCACTATGGGCAGAGAATGAAGGCACGCAACTTATTCGCCAAATCGTCATGCGCGCGCCAGAATATCTAACAGATGCACTCAGCGGACATCTACCCCGCCTATGGATTGAAATTGGCTATGATCAGGCAGTGCTCGCACCAGAGCTTTCAACTGACCTGCTATCGCTTACATCGATGCGCGACCAATTTGGTATCCCACGCCTGCTTGTTGAAGCAAAAAAGACGGTATTCTAAATGCGCAAAGATTTTCACATTTTACACTATTTGACAAATATTAAAAATAATACATATTAATTGCATAATACCGGTAACTAAATCAGATAATCCTAGAGGACCAGTAATCATGAAAAAATCAGTAATACACGGGCTTTTGCTCTCTCTTTTTGCTCAAAGCATGTATGCCGCCGATACACTGCCAGAAAAAGTAACGGCTACGCTTCCTGAATATCACATCCCGACCGTTAGCTACCAAACACCAACCCTTGAAACTAACGCATCAACGACGTCACGCTCTTCCGTCTTCACCGCCCATCCCTATATTACGGGGACCCTTGGGGTAGCAGTCGCCCTATCGGGCATGGTCATAATTCCTGGTGTCGTAACATATATTTCGTTGCCAGCAGAGGATCGAAAAAGCTTTCTCAATAAAATTTTTGGTAACTTTAATTTTGCCAAAAAACAGACTACTCATAAAAACGACAACAAAACTACAGCTCATCAAAAGAATCCACCCACTTCCCAAAGCAAAAAAATAACGCCAACCTTTGCTGAAGCCGCCCAATCAGAACCCTGGAAAACAGAGCTAGAAATAACGTCTATCGCAGAAGGCTTAGAAACCGTCCTCAAAAATGATTTAAAAGACCAAGTAACAGAAGAAGAAATTCAGACCCTGCAAACAGAAACGCAGGAAGAAGGGTATTTTGATAAGCGTTACTATCCAAATTCCCAAGACAAAACCTTGGATCACGCACTGATGCGGCAGGTTAGCATACCAGCAGATGCCGAGCTCTATATGCACGCAGACTTACACGGCGATTTTGGTCCAATCCAAGCAATGCTTACCTATCTAGAAAGCAAGAACGAATTCGATCCACAAACAGGTATCCTCAGGGGATCTGCGCATGTAGCCTTTCTTGGAGACTACATAGATCGGGGACCAAACAGTCTCAAAAATCTCTGGTACCTCTGGCAACTCAAACTGCGCAATCCAGATCGTGTATTCCTTATTCGCGGAAACCATGAGACTGCAACAATAAGCCAGCTTGGGTCAATCGATATTTTTAATCAACTCAAGGCCGGAAACTTTGACGTAAAACAGTCGATACCGATACACAAAAAGTTTCTCAATGCTTTTGCACTCTTGCCGATCGTCACCTTTATTGACCGAAAAGGCACCCAAAATAGCCGTATTGCATTAGTACACGGCGGCATCAACCCAGAAGACACACAATCACTTTGTAACAAAGAAGGCTCTTGCAGTATTAAAACTGCTGTAAGCAATTATCTTTGGTCAGATTTTGCACCTAATAATGAGGATTCCAAGGCAATTAACGGCTCCAGAGGTCTTGGATTAATGATCTTCCAAAGTGACGTTAAACAATGGATGAAGACTAACGAGGTAAAAATAATCTTCCATGGTCATGATCAAAAAGAACGGAACTACTACAACCTTAATAAGGATTACGATCAAACAAAGGTAAAACTTTTTGGAAACGGAAAATGGCGCGGTATGGGATCTCGTTGGGAAGATCACGCTATCGTGCTTAACGTCGCACCAAACACTACCGCCTACAACCAACGGTGCTACAACAAGTACCCATTCTATTGCGACTACGGAACCTTTGCCTGCATCAAACCAAAGCCAGAAAACTTTGTTCCTGCCCAGCCATCGACCGATCCACAATTTGCCGCGAACACCTTTGCTCAAAAACTAACAACGTTACCGGACTGCATCCTCGAACCAATCTATTTTTTGCCAAAGTACCCAACAACTATCGTTCCTAATGATCAGATCTTGGACAGCCGGCCGCAAGATACATTTTCCAACAATAACAATCTAGTCAAACAACAACCAAACCAAGACAGGAAAGATTGACAAATAAATAAAATATGTAAAACTGGTAGGGAATTTTTTCAAAAAAACGCTACCCGATCAATCTAAATAACTAAGAGGATGTTTAATCATGTTAAAGAAACTCGTACTTATCGGTGCCTTTGTTGCATATGGTGCCCAAGCTGCTGAACAACAACTAAATCAACCAATTTTACCAGACGTTGCACCGTGCAGGTCAAGCCGGTTGTTATCAATGAACAAGCCAAAACACCACTCTTTTCTGCCCTACGCGCACATCCGTATATCACGGGACTTGTTGGAGTAACCGCAATATCCAGCGTAGCGGCTTGTTTGTTTTACCTGTATGGTTCTGATATATCTATAGAAATTGATAAATTCAAAATAAATTTTCCTCTAACCCGTACAGCGTACAATAAGAAGTTCCCGGCAAAGGACAAAAAAACCAAGATCATCGAAATAATTAAGAAAGCAGAACCAGATATAACCGCCGAACTACTTAAAGATTTCTCTTCGTTTGCCAAAGATAAGCAGGCTCCAATCATCACCGCACTCAAGAAACACCTCTACAAAAAGAAAACAGCAGAAGAGATCGCCAATAAAATTAACGAACTCTTCGGCAAAAAAGAAGAAGTAGCTGACTCCTCAGACTCCGAAGACAAAGACGAACAAAAAGAAAACAAAGAAGAAAAAGACGAATACGACGAACTCTTCTAAAAACCGCAAGAATTCACACAAGGTTGGTGGGACAGGATTGTTACCCTGTCCCACCAACCTTGTATTTTCTCCTTCACGAACCCCCACAAAACCCGTACGCTAAAAACAAAAACAGCAGAGCGCGCGTATGGCAAAGATTCAGATTCTTAATCCTTGGGAAGCACAAAAAATCGCTGCTGGTGAAGTCGTTGAACGGCCGGCTAGCGTAGTCAAAGAACTCATCGAAAATGCGATTGATGCCGGTGCCGCACACATCAACCTTGAGATCACCAATGGTGGCAAGTCAAAGATTGCAATCCACGACGATGGTCATGGCATGTCAGAAGAAGATGCCCTGCTTTGTGTACAAAATCATGCAACCAGCAAAATCACCTCGGTAGCAGAGTTGCCACAAATTCAGACGTTTGGCTTTCGCGGTGAAGCGCTGGCAAGCATCGCCGCAGCAAGCAAATTAACCATCATCACCAAAGAAGAAGCTGCTCCTCATGCAACCCGACTGGTTTTTGAGGCCGGAAACTGCATTGAGCACGAGGCCGTTGCCCACCAAACTGGTACCAGCATTGTAGTCGAAGAGATCTTCTTTAATATTCCTGCCCGTCGCAAATTTTTGAAAAAAGATGAAACGGAGTGGCGCGCTATACACCAGTTAGTGAGCGCACTCGCTCTAGCACATCCGCACATATCTTTTAATCTCTCGCATAATGAACGCCAGGTTTTTCATACCCAAATCAGCTCAAATCAGGAACAACGCTTTTGCCAGGTGCTTGGCATGGAGTTGCATCAACATCTTGTTCATCTTGAGCATGAAAGCAAATATGCGCACCTGCGCGGTATCACAACACGCGCGCCCAAAACACGATATGATAAAAACCAGATTTTTGTTTTTGTTAACCGCCGCTGGGTCAAAAATTATAAGCTTGCCCAAGCCCTTATTAAGGGGTACGACAACATCCTTCTTCCCCAGCAGTATCCACTCGCGGCATTGTTTGTTACCGTCCCTGAAGAGTGTGTTGATATCAACGTGCATCCGCGCAAAGAAGAAGTCCAGTTCTTGCATCCGCTGGGCGTGGAACGCTGTATCGAAGAAGGGACCCGAAATGCGCTGGAAGCTGAAATCAAGGCAGTCCTCCAGGCAACTGCACCGTTTGCCCGCACCGATGACCTGCATCAGGCACCTACAAAAATAAAACCTTATGCGCCCTATCAGGTTCCGCTAAATCTAATAGACACCATCACCGCCCATACGGTACCCCAAAGTTTTTACACGGGAGAACAATCACATGACCCTGTAGAAACCATCATGGCCCGCGCCTATGCTTCACAGCCCGGCACAACACCGCTACCGGTTGCAAACGCACAACCAGATCTATTGCAAGAGTCCACGTCTCCTGAGCAACGTTCAACCATTTCGTATGGTTACACCATACTTGGCCAACTGCATCTGACCTATATTGTAGTTCAAACGCATGAAGGGCTTTTGATGATCGATCAGCACGCAGCCCATGAGCGGATCCTGTTCGAGCAATTTAGAGAGCGCATGCACAATGCCGAATCTATCGAACTCGTCTTTCCTCAACTCGTACGCCTTACTGCAGCGGAGTATGCAGCGCTGCTCCCACACCTAGAGGACTTTAAAAAGCGCGGCATCGATCTGGAACCATTCGGGGAAACTACCATGCGCATTAGCGCACTACCTGCAACAATGAAAAACGCTAACTTACAGGCATTTATTGAAGAAATTGCACAAAAGCTTGTTGCTGAATCAATTGAAATACTCGAAAATCAATCAAGCAAGCTGTATGAGCATATGCATGCCACCATGGCATGCAAAGCAGCAGTCAAAGCTGGCGATCAGCTAAGCACAATAGAAATGTCTGCGCTCGTAGAACACGTACTAAAAACACAGCACAGCACCACGTGTCCCCATGGCCGTCCGACAACCTGGCGGCTCACCTTGCAAGAAATTGAACGCATATTCCAACGAAATTTGTAAACAAACTGGTACAAACAATCGAAAAAACGCGTATAATAAGGCCTAGTAGTAAGAAGTCCTGCGATTTTATGCAGAGGTCCCTATATGCCAACCTCAAGATGTATCTGTCTTTTAGCATGCATTGGACTTTTTCCAACAGTCATACCTATCAGTGCAGCTCAATACCAAATACTTCCCAACATTCTTCAACCAATTTTTCAAAAAAAGGAAGAGTCCACGCCGCCCAGCAAAGGACCCCAAGAAAAAAACGATCCATCCTACTGTCTCAAGGATCTTTACCACGCAAATCTTTGTAAAACTATTAGCGAATCATCTGCAAACAAATTTGTTGCGCTGACCGCATTCCTACAAAAGAAATCAAAAAAATACCACCTCCAAATCAACCTAAAATATCCACCCCTATCCTGTTGCAAACAGGAATTAAGCAGCAAAGATATTATCGATGACATAGTCTGTCTTAAATTTTTTAATGTAAATACAAATATCACTGAACAAAAAGTCTCGTTTTTTAAACCCGATCCGCCCCAACCCCAAACGAGAGTCTCCTTTTTTGATGATAAAAAATATTATCCGGTCTGGAAAACTAAAGAAGAACCGCAGCTAACATCAATACAAAAAATTATAAACACAACAATAACCGACTGGTACATCTGCGGCGATCGACATGGTGATGGCATTTCGATCGATATCATGCTTAACCACCTCAAAGAAAAAGAGGATATTGATCTAAATGGCGTTTTAAAGCCCCATATTGGCATAATCTTTTTGGGCGACTATATTGATCGGGGTAAAGACAGTGTCGGCGTCGTACATCGCGTGGTACAACTTAAGAAAAAAAATCGCAGCAATGTCTTTGCGCTACGCGGCAATCACGAGGAAGGCGAATGCGGCAATGGCCTGCAAGAAAATCTTAGCATCTTTGGCGAAAAGCTCCTGAAAAAATTACACCATTGGTATATCGCCTCGTTTTGCAACCTACCTCAGATCTTTTTCCTCCAAATGCCTACTCAAAATAAAAACTCTTCCGTTACCCCATATATAAATCTTATGCATGGAGGCATTGATTCAAAACAGCTAAACCCAGAAACGTATCATAAAAACATCGGTACGCTTAAAAAATTTTTAAGCGATAAGAAACTTACAGAAGAGCAGCTTTGTTACCCGGAGGGACCAAGACGTTCTCCATTATGGAACGACTTCTCAGTTAACGAAAAAAAAATATCTTCTAATCTTGGCGATATGCGAGGTATTAGTGTCGGAAGAAATGACACGCGCTCTTTTTTGCTTGCGTTGCAAGATCCAAAGAGTCATGTTATTACCTTTATCCTGCGCGCGCACCAGCAAACACCCAAGGAAAAATTTTCGGACACCACGCGTATTCCCGGCATAGGCTCCTACTTTCTTAAAAATCCAACACTAAATCCCAAGAAGCTGCAAAGCTATTATGTAAACACACTTAATGTTGCGCCAGGGAATGCGCTCGCTACCGCTACACGATACAAAGGTCAATATCAGCTCAAGTATGATACCTGGTTACATCTACAGCTTAATTGGTCCGCTGGCACCTGGAATGAAAAGTTTTTACACTTTGATGCAACAACCGGTAAATTAACACCAACAGACCAATTAATATTTTAAAAAACCGCCGCAACAACCTCAACTTCCGCAATTGTCATCTGCTTAAAGCAAAGAGCGCGATAGATATAGGTACGAACAAGTAGGACCAACGGATAGACAAACATAAACAGCCAAATGCTGCTCCAAAGTGCGCAGGCTAATAGCAATAGAACAAGATTGGTTACCAATAATCGCCCCATACAGCCACGTGTCATGCGCCAACTGGTCACAATAGCCTGCCGCCAGGAACAATTCGTATCAACCATAATAAAAGGCGAAAACTGGAGTGCAAGGGCAAGGTAAATTCCCGGAACAATGAGACAAAACATGCCCACACTGATCAATACACTCTGTACAACAAGCAACATCCAGGCACGCAGTGCAGAAGTAAAAAAATACGCCCAAAAACGGCGCACCGTGCTCGTTCCCTGGTCATATACTTCTAACGCTATGGCTGATCCCGCAACCCACACTGCTGCAAAAAGGTATGAAAATGCCGCTAACAAAACGCCAGCTAAAATTATCCCAGAAGGCGTCATCCATGACATCAGTGAGCCAGCAACTGAAGGGCTCCAATGACCGGCAAAGGGGGACCATGCCGAAATGGCATGCACTGGCAGCAAAACTGGTATTGCAAGGGCAATGAGTAC
>DNBB01000015.1 GCA_003484685.1 Candidatus Babelota bacterium | reverse complement strand
ATAACGAATTCTAAGTTTTTATGAAGAGTAAAAAATGGTCGGGGCGGCCAGACTCGAACTGGCAACCCCTCGCTCCCAAAGCGAGTGCGCTACCAAATTGCGCCACGCCCCGACACCGACGATTTGCATTATGTATTTCTATAGCAGCTATTCTATCAGCTTGATATAAAAAGGGAAGGCATTTTTCAAAATTTTTGGGGTGAGCGGTGGGGCTCGAACCCACGACCCCCAGAGCCACAGTCTGATGCTCTGCCAACTGAGCTACGCTCACCATGCTTTTTTAGTATACGATCTCATGACACGATGGCAAGATTTTATTTGGTTGCGATAGCTAAAAGCGTTTCCCGACAGTTTTTTGGGCAGGGAATTAAGTTTGGTTGCTTTTAGAAAAAGGCATTGAATTATTGTCACGAATATCTGTAAAAGAATTTGGTTTTGGTGCCGGAGACTGGACTCGAACCAGCACAGGATTACTCCCACAGGCGCCTGAAGCCTGCGCGTCTACCAATTTCGCCACCCCGGCNNTGAATGGCTTGTTACTGCTGTGGTGCGCTGATTGTCGCCATTTCATTTTTGCGTGGCGATTGAAGTGCGAGCGACGATAGAGTAACGGATTGCCCAGGGAGTAGCCACGCGCAGCGATCGGAAGTTAATTCTTTTTGGTTGCGCCACCAATGGCGCAGTAAATCTATTGGAGCGCTTGGATGGTCCATGCCTAAGGGGTAAGTTCCCCAGTGACATGGAATCATTGTTTGAGCATTGAGCATTTTAAAAGCATGTGCCGCTTCTATGGGATCAAGATGCGTTGGGCGGTTTTCGTGCTCTGGTTCACAAGGGCCG
Source organism: Candidatus Babelota bacterium (assembly GCA_003484685.1). Taxonomy (GTDB): domain Bacteria; phylum Babelota; class Babeliae; order Babelales; family Babelaceae; genus UBA12474. The sequence continues at coordinate 6,205 of DNBB01000015.1, read as the reverse complement.
ATGGGAATGAGCGCATGAGAGATGGGTGCACAGTGCCCTGCTATTTCAGAAAAATGGTCGCCCATTGCGGTGTCTCCTGCAAAGTAAATGCATTGATCGGGACTTGTAAGCACCCAGCCGCCCCACAATGATTTATTGCAATCAAAAAGGGAACGGCGTGACCAGTGTTTGGCGGGAACAAAGGTAAGCGTAATATTATTTGTTGTTGTTTCCTCCCACCAAGATTTTTCAAAGATCGCAGCATTGCACCATTTTTGACAGTGGCGTTTATCGCCCTCTGGAACAAAGATTTTGATGTGGGGATTTTGTGCAGTAAGTTGTTGAATGCTTTTTTTGTCCAAGTGGTCGTAGTGATTGTGAGAAATGAGTGCGATGTCAATCGGGGGAAGGATCTTGCTTGTCTCGAGTGAATCAAATAAGCGGGGAAATAGTGCAGAGAGATTTGCAAAAACCGGGTCAGTTATAATAAAGGTGCCGTTGATGTATATCAAAAAAGTTGCGTGACCGAGCCACCAAAGCCGATTTTGTTTTGTCTTTAAGGCTTCTTGGATGCTTTGGTAGAGTTCTTGAGACCATGAAGAGGCGAGTGCGAGTTGTTCATATTTTTGTCGCGCAAAATATACCTTGAATGCGCGCCAGAATAGCGCTGCGATATCGATCCAGTCGTGCTTTTTTTCGTCTGGATGATTTTTAAAGATCCCATTTTCTCGTGTTGGAAGTGTTTTGCGCGATTTTGCCACACTATCTCCATGATAATAAAGAATCTCCATGATAATAAAGAAACCCCCGCCCGGACCGAGCGGTCCAAGACAGGGGAAATGGAGGTCAAATTAAGAGTTCTACTGAATGGCCCCTGTGCCGTAAGCCATCCGTCATTCTCTATTAAAGATACAAAAGGCAGCGCAAAATGCAAGTGAAATATTGTGGGTTATTTGGGATGAAGCCGGCTCTTGAGCACCGCCTTTGTCTTTCTTGTATTGCTAAAGTGTATCGTAATAAATGCGTGTCCACCTTGTCGTTGTGCCCGTTTAATATTCTTTTTGCTGTTGTCAATGAATATGATTTTTTTTATTTGCGGGTATTTATGCAGAAATGCATGCGCAAATTTTTTGAAGAAGTTGTGCGCATTCTTTGGATACCATGGTGTAAGAAGGATGTCCTTGCTATCTGAGGAGTTTGGGTAGTATGTATGCGTAAAAAGATTAACGTTGTTTCTTTGAAAAGTTTTGGGGTATCGATCTTTGAGTATTTCAAAAGCTTCGGGCCCAATGTCAGAGAGTAGAATTAGTTGGTGCCCGGTCTTTTTCAGTTCCCAACAAAGCGAAACAAGTGAAGCACGTGGATAGAAAAAGTTGCTGATCCAGAGCCAGCCTTTTTTGATGAGTGGGATGGGGGGAGTTTTTGACGAAAGAATGTGATGTTCGACAACCGGGCGGTACCCGTGGCTGAGAGCAAAATAGCCGCTGGCTAAGGTTACAAAAAGAACGGGGGCTAGCGTTGCTAAGCCAAGGATTACTGCGACGGCTGCGTTCATGTAGTAATAAGAAGATAAGGTCACGATGGCGATAGACGTGACTAAGGTTAAAAGCTTTGCATAATTAAAAGTAAATAGCACCCCGTGCAAGTCGATTGCAATGACGATCTGTTGGGGGCAAAGCAGCTCTTTTTTTTGCGTCATATCGGTCTCGTATTTTTGTTTGAATCTTAGTACTATGAGTAACATAGTGATTGATTAAAAAGCAAGGAGTCATCCATGAAACAGCGCCGCGAAGTGGCTGCAACGGTACTTGTCAGTATGCTGGGTATTTGCATAAGTTCCAGTTTTTTGTTCTCATTTTCTCTGCTTGGTAACCGCGGTTTTATTGTTTCTGGATTGACGTCAACATTGCTTGCGATTAGTGCACTTTTTGGAGCTCCAATCGCGGCGGGCTCACTTTTTTTACGTGGTGCTATGCGAAGTATGCTGGGGTTGGGTTTATCTTATGTATCCTTTTTTAATGGGTTACCAACACTTATTGGTGCGTTGGCAATTCATCAGCCTAGCATGGTGCTATTTTTGGTAGTAGGCGGAGCCGGTGCTTTTTGGTTGCATCCAGTTGGGGCAGCGGCGTATCTCTATCCGTTTTTATGGCTTATTCCTTTACTTGCGCTTTTGGGTAAGTCTATGTTTGCACGTATGATTATTGGAAGTTTTTCTGCTCATATTGTTGGATCACTTCTTTGGTTATATTTAGGTTTATTGCATTCTCCAGCTGCTTGGACTGCGTTAATTCCTTGCGTTCTGATTGAGCGCTTGGGTGTCGCAATCGTTGCGTGGGCTCTCTATATGCTCCATCGCGTCTTTTGGCAGAGATTGTGTGGCGTTAGAAATCAAAGGGAGCCGCTCTATCGGGCGCAATAATATTGAGAAGTAGTATGAAACGATTATTACACGTTATGGTGGCATTGTTGTCTTTAGTTGGCGCAGGTTATCTAGGAAGCTTGGGGTATCAGCAGTTGTATGCCCTCTGGGACAAAAACACTCAATCGGTTTTGGTGCTTGGCAATGCGGGCGTTCGCCATATTGCCTTTATTATGGATGGTAATCGGCGTTGGGCAAAATCCCAGAATCTGATGCCGTGGGATGGGCACAAAAGTGGCGTTGGGCCTGTTAAGGAGGCGGTTCGTTTCTGTTTGGATCATGGTATAGATGTCTTGTCGCTCTATGCGTTTTCGCTAGAAAATTTTAAACGGAGTAATGATGAACTATCCCATCTATTCGATATTATTGAGATGGGGCTTTCGACTGATGATATCAAAGAGCTTGCTCAGCATGGTGTTCGGATTCGATTTGTTGGAGAGCGTGACCGTTTTCCTGCGCGATTAATAAAAACCATTGAGGCTATTGAGACTGCAACGATGCAGGGGCAAAAGCTTTTGGTTAACATGCTTTTTTGTTATGGTGGACGCCAAGAGCTGTGCGCTGCGGCACAACAGCTAGCAACGGAAGTCTTTCAAGGTGGTTTAGCGCCACAGGAAATCACTGAAGAATGTTTTGAGCAAGCGTTGTGGACTGGTGCATATCCTTTGCCGGATATGGTAGTTCGAACGGGTGGAGAGCATCGTCTAAGTAATTTTATGCCGTGGCAGAGCGCATACAGCGAGCTCTTTTTTGTTGATACCTATTGGCCCGCTATGTCGCGCGCTGACTTTGAATCGTTATTGGTTGCTTTTGAGCGTAGAAAGCGTAACTTTGGTGCGTGAAAACGTTATCCTATTTCCAGTTGTATGGTAGGAGGAGCGGCTTGTGGGATTATGGTCCCTGCAAGGGGACGTTGTTTTTTTACTAACCCCGCGCCTTTTGTTTTTGTGCTTACTAGGTGATACGGAATATTCTTTTCTTCTAGAATAGAGCGGGCCTGTTCATGCGTGAGTCCAGTTAGGTCCGGTGTGACAAGATGGGCGTTGTGTTGTCCGCGTGAAACATACACAATAAGCCCTTCCACGGGTATAGATTCACCGGCATAGGGAAACTGCGCGATGGCAATACCTTCTGGTTGAATATGCTCGATCGTCATGGTCTTGATGATGATATGCTCAGCAAGCGATATTTTCTTGGCGTTTTCGATTGAAAGTCCCGTGATATTTGGGGCTTTTGGCGGGATTATTGCTTTGGAGACTACTAAAAAGATCGATTGTTTTTCTTTAATTTGTTGGCCAGGACGTGGATTTTGTTCAATGATTGTTCCCGGGATGCAGGCTGCGTCTTCGCGCTGTTCTAAAATGTGGGGTTGTAGATTGTGCTGTGAAAGGGTGATTATGCCATCGGCAATGGTGCAGCCGATGATAGAAGGCGCGGGAAAGCTTTCTTGCTGGCCCAGGCGCGCGAGTAAAAAAAAGGTCACCAGGCAGGTAATAAACGGCGTACTAAAGTAAAAGATGTTTTTTAGCATGGCACCCCTATTTAGTGTGCTTTGGTTTTTGGTAGTCAATAAGCCGGATTCTGTACCAGAATACTCTGGCGGCAATCATGTATCTAGGCGGCCTACCCGTGTATGTATCTCAGAATGTTGCCATTCTGACAGAACGAAAAAACTGAATACACTGTTTGGCCTTGCTCCGAGCGGGGTTTGCCCCCGCATACTATTACTAGTACGCGTCGTATGCTCTTACCACACGTTTTCACCCNNTTTTCTGTGGCACTTTCCATAGGCTTGCGCCTTCCGAGCTTGCGCTCGGCGCTCTTTTCGTTAGGAGTCCGGACTTTCCTCAAGGGGCTTCCCCTGCGATTGTCTTTCGTACCATATTCCAAAGCAGTGCTCCTAAAAGCACCACGGCTAGTATACCATACCACGAAATTGTTGTCGACAGCGGGTGGTTGGTAAGGAGGAAAAGTAGGCTCGCAGCCATAAGAGTGACAACAAAGAGCCCAAGCCGAGGCAAGAAAAGTTTTTGAAACGTCGGGGCGAGTAGGGACAACGTTAAAAGGAATATGATGGTGTTGACTGTGCTGAGGTTATATATGGCGCTGTTGGCGCTGGCTAAAAATATGAGCGGCAATATGCACCACCAGGACAGGGGGATAAAAAGGAGTGTACCTATGGTAATGATTTGTAGGGGATAGGTTGTGGAAAAGGTTGTATTGACGAATAGCAGCTCAATAAAAAATAGGGCTGCGCAGAGGAGGAGCGTATATAGGCATAGGTTTTTGTGCGACATTATGTTAGCATTAAGGGGCAAAGACGTACCACTCTCGCCCTTATTGTAAGATGTTGCCAGCGTATGTAAAGAACCTTTTTTTATTAAGTCTGCTTAGTCTGCTCGGTGTAGTTAGCGGACTTTTTTTTTATGGCCGAAATTGTCTGTTGCCAGATTTTGATACCTTAGCGCGCCATAGTTATGATATGCCCAGTCTGGTTTTGGATTCTCAGGGCAAGGAGCTTTTTCGTTTTGAATTAGAACATCGAACACCGGTGTCCTTAACACAAGTCTCACCACACCTTATTAATGCATTTGTTGCGGCAGAAGATCGACAGTTTTTTGCTCACCGGGGTGTTTCTTGGCGGGGTATTCTGCGCGCGTTATGGATTAATGTACGTGCACGGCGGGTATCGCAAGGGGCGAGCACGATTACCCAGCAGTTGGTTAAAATGCTTTTTTTCTCCAATCAGCGAACATTTGAGCGCAAGATTCGTGAGCAACTGGTTTCATGGGTGGTTGAGGGATTGTATTCCAAAGAACAGATCTTAGAGTTGTATATTAATCAGGTATATTTTGGCGCAGGGTTATATGGGGTAGAAGCGGCGGCACAGCGTTTTTGGGGTATCAGTTCGTCCGAGCTTTCTCCTGCGCAGGCAGCACTTTTGGCAGGGATTGTTAAATCTCCCCAGGCGTATTGCCCGCTATATAGCATTGAACGAGCGCAAAAGCGTCGAAATATTGTTTTGGCTGCTATGCATACCTGCGAGTATCTTTCAGACGATGAATGTGCAAAATCATGCGCGGAAGCAGTTTTGAGCGCAGGTCGTGGCCTTGAGCAGGGACGTATCTCTGGGCATGTGCGCGAAATGCTTCGGCAGTTTCTTGAGGAGCGCTTTGGCCGTGAGCGATTGTATAAAGATGGGTTAATGGTGCAGACGACGATTGATCGCTCAATGCAGGCTTGTGCTGAGCAGGCATTCAAAAAACACGTAGCGTTGCTTCGCAACAAAAAGGCAGAAGTAGACGGTGCTCTTGTTGTCATTGAGGGCGAGAACGGCGCGTTGCGTGCGTTAGTAGGGGGCTATGATTTCTCGGTTTCGCAATTTAACCGAGCGTTACAGGCTAAGCGCCAGCTTGGTTCGCTGATTAAGCCGATTGTCTATTCAGCAGCCTTATCTTCTCTTGGGGTTAACTTTGCAGATATTCGGGTGGATGAACCGCTTGATGAGTTTTATGGCTGGTCTCCGCGCAATGTAACCCGACGATATGATGGTCCAATGACGCTGGCGCATGCGCTTGCGGTTTCTAATAATATTATTCCGGTGCGGCTCTTTTTTGAAGTTGGTGCTGCCCCTATTATTGCACTTGCCGAGCGGCTGGGGTTGCCGGGGCCTATGGAGTCGTATCCATCCTTAGCCTTGGGTTGTGTCGAATGTGCTCCAATTGAGGTAGTACAGATGTTTAATGCGTTTGCTCAGCAAGGGCGGGTTATGTCTCCGTACTATGTAGAGTGGGTCAAAGACGC
>DNBB01000008.1 GCA_003484685.1 Candidatus Babelota bacterium | reverse complement strand
AATACAAGTTCTGTTTGGAGTTCTGTGTAAGCCAAAATTTAGCCGATTAAGTCATGTTCTTGAAGGTAGGAGACGATAGTTAATCCATGTGCGCCGCCTTGGCCGATCAAAACGCTCAGCTCGCGATAGTGCGTTTTGGAGATTTTACCAAAAAGCAGGTAGCTGATGACTAAGTTAAATATGGGTCCGTTACTATCTTGTAGCAGGTCCAGGTTTCTTGTCCGCATGGCCTTAAAATTTTGGATGGTCGAAAAGAAAGATAGGGGTATGAGTGCGCCATTTGCTAAATCATTAAGGTATGGGTTTTTTGGTTCCCATCTGCCCAGGGTAAGCGCCCCTGCGGTCCATGTAGCCGCTTTGGCGATCGATATTAGACTGTTTCTGATGATTGGTGATCTGCAGGTACTTGCGCGCAGGTTACACCTTGTCCAAGCTTCCAGTGAGCTTTCGGATTCTTCTTTTTTTGTAAAGTTGCGCAACAAAGGAATTGCAGGGATAATCCCGGCACAAAATCCGGCAGCAAATATTCCGGCGCTGAGCGCAGTACTAATTTTTGGTGGTAATGAAAGCTTGTGAGTTGTTGTGTTTAACTGAGTTGTCATAAAAGGTTGGAAAGCAAGCTGTTTTTGGGTGATGCCGCAAATAGCTTCGGGCGTACTTTGACTTGCATAATCAGATTGGGTCACGCCAAGCAGTACTAGCAGGAGCGCGCAAGAATGTTTCATGATTACAACCTCACGATATGTATTAAAAACTTTAGGTAATTATACTGTTTTATGATATCGTTAAAACTGTTTTTGTCAATTATTACCAGATTTTGAGCAGTTGTAGGCGGTTTCTTTTTTTGGCTGGCGATTACTTAGTGATTCGATAAAAACGGTGTTTGCCGGCACGAACGATGCATGGTTTGCTAAGTTCAACCATGTACGTATGATCGGTAACCTTTATATCATCAATGCTGACACCGCCTCCGACGATAAGTCGTCGTGCATCTGAGTTGCTTTGGCAAACGTCAAGGTGTCGTAAAAGATCGATGATGGTCATTGCATTAGGAGTATCAGCTGGCAGAACAACCTCCTGCGCCGCACTCATATCTTTTTTTTGAAAGAGCTTTTCAAAGGCGTCTTTGCCTTGCTGTGCTGCCTCAAGGCTCCAAAACCTTTCGACGATACCAAATGCCATAGACTTTTTCAGATCCATTGGATGAACTTTTTTTTGCTCAATTTGTGATTGATATGACGCGATTTCCTCAGCAGTTTTGTTGAGCAAGAGTTGGTAATACCGCCACATGAGCGTATCGGAGATAGACATAAGCTTGCCAAATGCCTGGTCGGGCGTTTCGGTCAGACCGATGGTGTTGCCATATGATTTAGACATTTTAGCAGAGCCATCAAGGCCCTCGAGCAGCGGCATGGTCAGGATGCATTGAGCTTCGTGACCAAATTGTTCTTGTAGAGTGCGTCCCATAAGGAGGTTGAACGTCTGGTCTGAGCCACCAAGCTCTAAATCAGCACGCAGTTCGACAGAGTCATAGCCTTGCATGAGCGGATAGAGTATTTCGTGCAAGTGTACCGGTACGCCTTCTTGCAAGCGCTTTTTAAAATCATCACGCTCGGTAATTTGGGCAACGGTTACGCGCGCGCAGAGGGTGATCCAGTCACGCGAAGTGAGCGCATCAAGCCAACGTGAATTATAGACGACAGTTAGATTGTGACGATCGAGGATTTTGCCTACCTGATCAAGGTATGTTTGGGCATTGGTTGCAATCGCTTCTTCGCTGAGTGGGGGGCGTGTCTTTGACCGGCCCGTAGGATCGCCAATGCGTGCAGTAAAGTCACCAATAATCAAAACAATCTTATGTCCCGCTTCTTGAAGAAGCTTGAGCTTGCTCAAAACGACGGCATGACCAAGATGAAGATCAGGTGCTGTAGGATCCATGCCGAATTTGATGGTTAACGGAGATCCTTTGGTAAGTTTTTTTTCAAGCTGTTCTGCGGAAATGAGTTTTTCTGATCCCGCTTGCAGCTTTGTTATTAAGTCTTTTGCGTTCATATTATCTTCCCAATAACCAGGAGAGCTGGCGTGCAATAAAGTAGATAGCGCTGTTGATGCCGCCTAGTATTGCACCGCCAAACATGATCAACAGCAAAAGTACGCCAAAAACCATGATCGGGTTAGCATACTCAATAAAGCGCGCATCTTGCGCATATTTATACGAAACATAGCCATATACGGTATCTCTGATGAGGCAAAAGCCACCCAGGAGTGCGTTAATGCCAAACATGATGATTGAAAAAATACCCAGTAAATAGATAAACGCGTGGCTGCCACTCTGACTTGTTGTTGCAAGCCCGATAAGTATGCGCGGATCTTGCAGGACTTGAGATACGCCTGGTGCATTTGTTGCACCCCACGTGCTGAAAAAAACGAAGGCAAAAAGAGAGATTACGGCTAAGACTACATGGGTAATCACCCGGGTACTAAATATGGCGATAAATCGGCCAATTTTTTTGCGATGCGGTATTGCCTTGCCATCAACAGGGATGGGGCGACCAAGCATAATTTCAAGCAGTGCAAAGAATACGATATCGATAAATTGGATATGAATAAACGGATTGAAATCACCAAAACCCATTTGCACTGCAGTATCATCACCCATAAATTTACTTACCTGCGCTTGGAGCGTTCCTGCAAGGGTGATTGAAAATACAAATGCAAAGAGTTGCAGAATGGTATGGATTATTGCTTGGGTATCAGTCAGTGAGATCATTACGTATCCTCGCGGTTAGGACCATGTCTGTATTAGCGTACTGAAAGCGTTTTTGATGGTCAAATACGAGATGCGCTTTTGTAGAAACGCGCATAGATAGGTGGTAACTAATGTTGATGCAATGAGACTTGATAAATAGGGCAGACCTGCGCAGTAGCAGATGACCAGGCCCTTCCAGGTCAGGGGATACAGTGCGGTGCTGTACCAAACACCAAAATTGGTGATAGTAAAAAATGCTAGCGCTGCGGCAACACTTTTAATTGAGCTAAACAGGGAGGTTGTGCGCAATAGAGCGATCAAAAACAGGCTAGCATAGACCCAAATGCTTGTTGCATGGAATCCAAAAAACAGGTCATGCGCAATAGCGGGGATGAGTAGACTAAGCGAACCAACGATGCTCGCCGAGCGCCTGCTGGCAAGAGTCATGCCCAAGAGTGGCGTTGCGCCCCATGGATGAGGGATGAGCGCCCAAAATAGTGTAGCAGCCGTACAAAACAGCGTGTACAGAATAGACTGGCGACGAGTGCTTCTTTGTTCCATGGTGGTTCCTTGGTGAAAGTTAAAAATCAAATCCTTTGCGTGCAGGTATGCCACTATTGAATATGTGGCGCACCTCGCGCATTTCGGTTGCAATATCGGCAATCTGAATAAGCTCCTGTGGGGCCTTTCTGCCAGTGATGATAATTTCGAGCTCAAGAGGTTTTTGTTGTAGCGTCGATATAACGTCGTTAACGTCCAAAAAACCAAAGGCTAGCGCGACATTAAGCTCATCGAGCACAATGAGATTGTATTCGCTTTTTTGTATTATTTCCTTGGCTTGGTTCCAACCATCGACAATTTCCTGGGGCGGCAGTTCCCCTTCACCGAGGGGGGCATACCAGCCATCGGTTTCGTGATTTTTACCAAAGCAAAAGTAATCAACGTTACTGATGCAAGAGAGCGATTGCGCATCATGCCCACCTTTAAGGAACTGCATAAAACAGACCTGATAGTTGTGACATGCGGCACGGAGTGTAGCGCCAAAAGCTGCGGTTGTCTTTCCTTTTCCGTTGCCAGTGTATAGCTGAACAAATCCCTGCGCTAATTTCATCTCTTATGCCCTTTGATAATTTAGTTAGAACATTTGCTATATCCGCATGCAAGGCATTTAAAGCAGCCTTCGCACTGTTCTACGGGCGCACCGCACTCGGGACACTTGTCATCTCCTTGTACAGGAATACTGGCAGCAGGGTTTTTGAGATCGATGTGTAGTTTGCTATCCTCTTTAGGTTTGGCCTTTTTTGCCTTGGAAATAACCTGTTCTGTGCGGCTGCCATCGCGATAGATTGTTGTCCCTTTGCAACCAAGCTGGTACGCAAGCATGTAAGCGTTGTAAACATCTTGTTTTGTTGCTTCATGCGGGAAATTAATGGTTTTGGAAACGGCGTTGTTGGTGTGACGTTGAAATGCTGCCTGAATCTTGATATGCCACTCGGGCGATATGTCATGAGCAGTGACAAATACTTTTTTAAGTTCGGCAGGAACCTCTTTTAAGCTTTGAATGCTACCTTGTTCGCAGATTTTTTCCATAAGTTCATCAGTGTAAACCCGATGTTCTTTGAGCTTATGGGCAAAAGGCTGATTGATAGAAACTAGTTCAATGCCAGCACCATCCTTGTTCCAAAGCGATTTTCGCTTGTACGCGATGTAAAAAAGCGGTTCAATGCCAGGCGAACAGTCAGCGATAATGCCAATAGTCCCGGTTGGNNCATTAATTTTTCTGCCCATTCAATTGCGTCTTGGCTGTTATATGGAACATTAAGCGCAATGAGTACATCAGCAAAGCCCATAACGCCAAGGCCAATGCGTCGTGTTCCTTTGGTCATGCGTTCAATCTCTGGAATGACAAAGTCGTTGCAATCAATAACGTTGTCAAGAAAATGTACGGCGGTATTGATGGTTTCGCGAAGGGCTTCCCAGTCGATTGTTTGACTAGTAACAAACTTGGTGAGATTGATAGATCCTAGGACACATGATTCGTACGGATAAAGCGGTTGCTCGCCACAAGGATTGGTTGATTCGACGCGATGATGATCAGGCAAGAAATTACTGTCACTGTTATTGATGGTATCAATAAAGACTACGCCAGGATCACCGTTACGCCATGCATTGTGCACGATTTGATCAAAGATATCTTTGGCGCGGCGTGAGCTTACGACTTTTTTATCATGCGGAGTAACAAGGTTATATTCACGATCTTCTTCAAGTGCCTTCATAAACTCATCAGTGATAGCAACGGATAAATTGAACTGAGTAAGGGACGTGCTATCTTCTTTGGCGTGAATAAATGGCTCAATATCTGGATGATCTATTTGCAAGATGCCCATGTTGGCGCCCATACGCACAGAGCCGCTGGTAACTTCAGCTGCTGCAACGTTAAAGACCTTCATGAAGGAGATTGGGCCGCTGCTTCGGCACCCAGTGCTTGCGATATACGAGCCTTTTGGTCGTAAGCGGGAAAAGCTGTATCCAACGCCACCGCCGCTGTGATGGATGAGCGCGGCGTGTTTGAGGGTATCAAAAATACTTTCGAGTGAGTCTTCGATTGGCAAAACAAAGCAAGCCGAAAGTTGTTGGAGTTTTCTTCCTGCGCCATGAAAGCAAGGAGAATTAGGAAGAAAATGAAGTTTGCTCATGGCATGATAAAATTTTTCCGCAGTGGCTTGAACATCAGCCGAAGTAGGGTATAGTTTGTCTGCTTGTGCAATGTTCCAGGCAACGCGCCAAAAGAGTTCTTGCGGTGTTTCTGCGACAAGGCCATCTGGTTTGGTGCGCAGATAGCGGCGTTTGAGGATGGTGTTTGCGTGTTCACTGAGGCTTGGCAGGGGCAGGTTGAGCGGAACGGGGGGTAATGGACAGTTGTGTAGCATAACTCTCTCGAACAAAATATAAAGAACTTCTTATAAGACTAGACCCTTTCTAATCTTAAGAACTTTTTTTCTAAATAAAAGACTAGGTTTTTTATTTTTTTTGCAGTATATAGCCAGCGTTAAAATGCCCAATAGCAAAGCTTTTTTAAATATTCCTAAGCAAGGGCGTTTTCTGATTTTATCTCCTGCGGTATAGTAAAACGTAAGGACATTTTTATGGCGAAATAAATTTTTGTGTGATGGGTTGCGATGGAAAAATATTTTGATCGAATGCAGGTTGAAGAGCAGTTGCGTGTATGGTGGCAAGAACAGGGGATTTACGCGACTGATATAGCAGCTCCTGGTTTGTATAGTGTTGATACGCCGCCGCCAACGGTTTCAGGAAAGTTGCATATTGGTCATGTTTTTTCTTACACCCAAACGGATGTTTTAGTTCGCTTTAATCGTATGGCTGGGCGGCCGGTTTTTTATCCTATGGGGTTTGATGATAATGGTTTGCCTACTGAAAGATTTGTTGAATTGAATCGTGGGGTAACGCCACAATCGGTTGGTCCCAATGAATTTAGGCGTATCTGCATTGAAGCGGTTGCCGGGGTTGAAGAAGATTTCCGTATGCTCTGGAGTCGACTTGGTTTGTCGGTTGACTGGAATATGTCCTATTCAACAATCGATGCACGAACGCAAAAAATTTCGCAAGAATCCTTTGTGCGGCTTTTTGAAAAAGGATTAATCTACCGCAAAGAGGATCCAGCACTGTATTGCACTGCCTATCAGACATCAGTTTCGCAAGCAGACCTTGAAGATGTTGAAAAAGAAACCCTGTTTACTGACATTGCCTTTCAAACAGAAACAGAGAGTGAAGTTGTCATAAGTACTACGCGCCCAGAGTTGTTATATTCGTGTGTTGCGCTGTTGTTCCATCCTGATGATACTCGATATCGGCACTTATTGGGACAGAATGTACAGGTTCCACTTGCGGGTCATTGGGTTCCGGTCATCGCTGATGATAAGGTTCAGATTGATAAAGGTACGGGCTTGGTTATGTGTTGTACCTTTGGTGATAAAACAGACATTGAATGGTACAAGCGTCATAAGTTCCCCTATCGCCAAACCATTGGATTTGATGGGCGTATGATGCCGACGGCTACGCTTATTGCAGGCCTTAAAGTACCAGAAGCACGGAAGAAAATCTTGGCTATCCTTGAGGAAGCGGGCTGCGTTCGTGGACAAAAAACCATAACTCACAGCGTAAGTATTTATGAGCGCTCAAAGCGCGAGGTAGAGTATCTAATGCTTTCGCAGTGGTTTGTTAAAATTTTGCCGTTTAAAGAGACGCTTCTTAAGCTTGCTGATGAATTGGTTTGGAATCCATCCTTTATGAAGGCGCGGTTTGTTGATTGGGTGTCCAATTTACAGTGGGATTGGTGTATCTCGCGTCAACGATATTCTGGTGTGCCATTTCCGGTTTGGTATGATAAAAATACAGGCAAACCGTATGTGCCTGATATTAGCGCATTACCGGTAGATCCCCGTGAAGATGCTTTTCCTGGGGAGGTGCCTGCAGGGGTTGAGCTTGTTCCGGACACTGAAGTTATGGATACCTGGAATACATCATCTTTGACGCCCTATATTTGTAAGTCGCTCTTTAAGGGAACAACTGAAGGGCTTTTTGATGATGAGTCTGGCTCCATGGCGTTTTTGCCTATGGCGGTCCGGCCTCAAGCACATGATATTATTCGCACCTGGGCGTTCTACACCATGGTCAAAACATATTTACACAACGGGTGTTTGCCGTGGAAAGAAATCGTTATTTCAGGGCATGTCCTTAGTCGTGATGGGGGCAAGATCTCCAAATCAAAAGGCAACAATCCTCTTGAACCAGAGAATCTTTTGGCAACCTATCCAGCTGATGTGATCCGTTATTGGACCACGGCAGGCACGTTGGGCCAAGATGTAGCATTTTCAGAGAACACGCTCAAAATTGGTGGCAAGCTGCTAAATAAGTTATGGAATGCGGCAAAATTTGTTACTGAGCATACGCAGGATGTAGATCCAGTTAACGGGGTAAATGTTGCAATAGATGGTTCTTTGAATCAGTGGATATTACATCGTGTTACTGAGGTTTTCTCGGCTTACGCCCAGTACTTTGAGCGCAACGAATTTAGCCTGGCGCTTGGTGCTGTAGAGCAGTTCTTCTGGAGCGATTACTGCGATAATTATCTTGAGTACGTCAAGCCAATTTTGTTCAAGCCCGAAAGTTATGATGTTGCCTTAGTTGCGTCTACCAAATCGGTGCTGGCTCATGTTACTTTGCGTGTGCTTCAGTTATTCGCGCCTTGTATGCCGTTTGTAACGGAGCATTTGTACCAACATATGTTTGCTGAACGCATTGGCGTGGCATCGCTGCATAAGACACGTTTTGTTGGCATTCAAGAGCGCTTTGAATATCCGGATGCTGTAGCACGTGTTTTGGTATTTGCACGGGTGGTTGATGCCGTTCGTAAGCTTAAAAGTGAAAAAAACCTTTCGCTTAAGGTTCCTTTATCCTCTTGTGTTGTTGTTTGCACGCAAGAAGAGGCTGTTGCGCTAAAACAGCTTGAAACAGTGCTCTGTCCTATGATGAATATAGATGCCCTTGAGTACGCTACTATCAGTAGTGCAGGTTCGCAGCTTACTCAGTCCGGCGAGACATGGCATGCAACAATTGTCTTGCAATGATTTATCTTAAAAATAGCCAACGCAGCGTGCCAGTCAACACTGACGCGCTGCAACGCGATGCTGAACGATTATTGTCGTATTTGAAGCTTAGTGCATATGATCTTTCGATTTGGATCACAACAGATCAGACGATTCGGCGTTTTAACAAGCAGTTTCGGGGCAAGGATAAAGCGACAGATATCCTTTCTTTTGGCGGCCTCGAGTACGCAAATTCGGACGAGTTGTTTGATGATGG
>DNBB01000005.1 GCA_003484685.1 Candidatus Babelota bacterium | reverse complement strand
CTCTCCCGCAAAAGCTTAGCCGTCGGCGAGATTAGTTTAACTGGACAAATTAAGCCAATTAATTTTATCGGTTTTCATATTGGTGAAGCCGAAAAGATTGGGGTTGAGCAAGTAATTGTTTCTCAGTCTCAAAGGATTGATAAGACATCCGTTGAACTTATTCGACTCAAAACCGTTGCCGAGCTACTTTCGCTTTTTGAGTAGCCAAAACCGCCTTCATGCGCTAAACTTGAGCAAATCGCGAGTAGTCTTTGCGTTATAAAGGGAGTATGGCATGAAACCGGTATCGGTGCTGTTTGTTGGCCTTCTAAGCCTTGTCTGTAACGGCATATATGCAACAATCAAACTTGGAGTTTCTGGTAGTCGTGCGTTCCCTGCTCATTTAGGTGCTGCGGTTTTTGACGTGGAGCGATCCACCTCTTTTATTGCGCTTTCGCAGGCAGTTGGTGGTGACGATGGGCAATATGCTGTCTCCATGGTTAATGCGTTTCAAAATCAATATCAAGGGGTGACGCCTTCTAAGATCCGTATCGGGTCGGTCTATGACCAGGATAATCCATTGTTTGGTAAGAAGATTTTGCTTCTTACGCTTACCGATCATGCGCCTATGGTTGTTGCAGATGATGCACCAAATAAAGTTTTTGTAATAAGGAATGCGGGAACATTTTCGTCCTTTCTTTTGAGTTCGCCGGTATTAAAACTTGATGATGGGATTGATTGTACGCGTATTGAGGGACTCAATGGTTTTCTATCGCAGGGGGCCTTTTTTGCGGTATTACGCGGAGTTCAGCCTTTTGGTGCGGATGATTCAACCATAACCTTTGGGGCTGTTCAGCTTGATGAAACACAAAAAACGATTGTTATTTCTCAGGGCGAGACGGCGCTTGTTAATAAAGCTGCCGAATTTCTAAAAATAACTAATGACCTGGCTTCGATCGAGCCGCATGTTGCTATGGGTGTTAGCGAGCATCTGCAAGCCCACTATACGGGATTGCGGGTTGTTGCTGGCGGTGCCGCTGGTTCTGGTGCACGTGCGGTATTTATGGGGTTGGATATTCCAATTGCACCAGATGCTGCTGTCGAGGCTGATTCTATTATTGGAACTAATGTTCTGGGAACTGCCGTGCGCATGTACCACGTTGCAACCATGTGGGCGACGACGGGGCTTGATTATCTGATTGTTGTTGGCGGCGTTGAACCTAATCCGGGAGATAAAGCGCGCAGTGTTTCGGCGTTACCTTTGGTTGGGTATGGAGAAGGTTTTGGACGTTTGGCAAAAAAAGATTCAGAAATTACTACATTGGTGAACGCCTACAGTAAAAAGCAGGTAGTTGGCCGTGCATTTTCTCAAGCAGCTGCCGCGGCGGGCGAAATTCCTGCACCAGTAGATGCGGCGTCTTTAGTTGGCGGAAACGGTGTTTTGCCGGGGGATGTGGTTCAGCTTTTGGTAAGCAAGGATACCGTGTTTGTTGCCGTAGCCAATGATGATTTGGTGCATGGCGGTATGTTTGCTTCAACCGCACTGTTTGATGGTGATGGCCGTATTGTTGGCTGGACTGATTGGGCCCCTGCTGGTGGCGTTGCTGAAAATGCAGTTTCGAGCTTTTTGGACCGTGCTAATGGGCTCTGGTACTCAATGAGGGGAGCAACTTGGGCTGATGTTCTAGAGGTTGAACGGACACAATGGCAGGTTTCAACATGGGGTTCAGCGCTCAACGAAATTTTTGGCCAAGATGAGCATGGCGTGCAATCTGTTGTCGATTTTCCGAGCAAGCATCCTGCCTTCTCACAAGATGGTGACAATCGGACATCATTGGTTTGTTTGACGGGCAACGGTAAGGTGGCCCTTGCACAGAGTGGATACACCGATGCAACTGATTGCTTTAGAGCAAAGAGTTCTATTGCTACAATTCAAAAAAATTCTACGGCTCAGCCTGCAGATGCCTACGTCTGGGATGAAGGCGCTGTCGCCGAATTAGGAGCTATTATAACGGCTGACATAGTCAGTCATGGAGGGAATTCATGGCTAGTTGTGGGTGGACGCAATGGAGCCGCAGTTCTTTGTCGCCCTGATGGTTCTGGTTGGGTAACTGGTGCGCTTGGTAAAAATTTTGCTGGTTTACCGACTGATCTTGCCTGGAAAAAGTTTTATTTTGGCGATGCTGTGCGTAAAATTTGCGCTGCTGGAGATGTTTTCTTTGTTTTGAGCGAATCAGCGCTGTATCGATATACTCCGTCCCCTGAGCTTTTCCTCGATGGAGGTCCGGGCCTTTTGTTGGCTACGAGTGATTCATTCGCGCCTCAGTATGACGATGTACGTTTTTCTGACTTTTTTGCTTCTAAACAACTGGCTTTGCTCGCCACGGATGCTGGGTTATGGCGCAGCGGAAATGCAAAAGATATTAAAACTGTTGCTAACCAACAGACTGTGGCATGGACTAAAGTAAACTTGCCGGAAAGCATGTATTGCGTAACACGCTTGTATCCAATTAGTCCTACGGGCATTAATTCTGATATTTTGTCGAATGATCGGGGTGGTAACCTTTTGGTGCTGAGTAGCTCGGTCGGCCGACATGGCACTGAGGTGTATCGATTCGCCTTACGGCCTGTTTTGGGGGCAGGTTTAGTGACGAATGATACCATTGCACCGTTGCCGGATTGTTTTACCGTTGCATGGACGCGTGATGAAATTACGGAAGATCCATATAAAACCTATTTTGTAAGTCGTGGCGACTATCGAAATTATGTTGCGACTGATGGCGCACTTTGGCTCTTTTCGCGTAATGCCTATGCACCTTCGCGTGCACCGGCATTTGTCGAAGTGCTACCGCAGGCGTATCGTACGATGTCTACACTTGGGCCATCGACCAGTCATGCGGTATGGGCAGCGCACAACGGGTCAGGGATGGGGCCATTGTGCCTTCGTTCAAGTGATGGAAGCTGGCTGGTTGGGGGAAGTTATATCTATGGTCAAAATTAAACGTGGGTACCGGCATGAATTATCGAAACTTTAAAAATCGGCTCTTGTGGGG
>DNBB01000028.1 GCA_003484685.1 Candidatus Babelota bacterium | reverse complement strand
GCACGTCAAAAAAAGAGAACAATAAAGCAGTGGCTGCGTGCGTGTATTTGCGCATGTGAGCCAGCATATGCATTAAAGACAATACATTTTTTAACCACCTAGCAGGGGGCGAGCGGCTATGAAGAGGATGATCTTTGTACTCAGTCTGTTGAGTGCGACTGTTATGGAGGTGTGCCAGGGCGCAGCAATGCTCTTGCAAACTGGAAAAGCTCCTGCAATTGAGGTAGTAACGGATGCTGCGAGAAAATTTGGCAATGTTGATCGTCAGCTGTCGACACTCAAAAATTTTATTGCGCAAATTTCTCTTGAAAGCGAACAGCAGCGTACTGCCCTAAAGCGACTTGGTGGTGATCTTCAGCGCGACAAAGAAGAGTTAGAGCGTACCCAAGATGGACGTCATCGGTTGTTTTTTCAAAAAAAGATCGCCGAGACAAGTTATTCGTATCAAGTGGTTAGTGAAAGTTTGCAATTGGCCAGCCAAATCTTGCTTGAGTTGCAAGAACATAAAGCCCTGCTTGAGCAATTGCCGACGGACCCTGTTTCAAAAATATTAACCGAAGAAGATCGCAGTGCTCCAGAGTTTGATGATTTGCGACGCATTGGTCGTCTGGTCGCTGACTTGCGTGATCAGCAGAATAATTTGCAGCGTGGCGTTAAGCTTATAACGACCGACCTAGAAAAACGGCAGCGTTCTTTGGATGAGGCTAACAAAGAGCTGCTCGATGTCGAAGAAAAACAGCGCAAATTTTTGCGTAGCGAAGGTCTTTTGGAGGATATCAAAGACTTGTCGCGTACCGAGCAAGGCGAAATTCTTGATCTTCAGTTAGAACGAGCACAGCAGAATAAGAAACTTGCCCAATTGCGCTTGATGGAAGGTCAAAGTAAAAAAGACTTTCTTGAGTTACAGCTTGTTGTAATTAAACAAAAGCTAGAGTTGGTTGAAAATGCCTATGAAAAGATTAAAAGGAAAGTTCGTGTGGACCTTCTTGCCGTTAAAGAGGCTGAAGGTAAGCTTGCGCAGGACCGGCAGGAACTTTTTTCGCGACAAGGGCTGTTAAATGAAGAAAAGCGCGTTTTGTTGCCAGCGATTGAGGTAACCAAAGAGAGCGTTACTAACTTTTCTTCTGATTTGAGTCAGCTGGTAGGTGATCTTGCGTCAGTTCAGAATTGGAATATTGATACCAAAAAGCTAAAAACGGTTCCGGCGTGGCAGATGGTAAGCAAGGGATTGGCGCAATTTGCGCGATACAGTTTGTTGGATTCTAAGCGGACGTTGATTGATGCACAGATAGCGGGCGCTAGATTTGCTTATCAGGCTAAAGAGCGTGAAGTAGGCGTATTGAAGACATGGCATTGGTTAACACGTGATTATAAGGTCAACCTTGCAAGTTACATAGATGAAGCAACTAAGCAATATGAGTCGGCCAAAGCGCAGCTTGCTATGGAAAGCTCTGACTTGCAGGTTAATCGTGATGCAGCTATTGAAAAACTCTATCAACTTAACATTCGGCGTGATTATCTCAAAAAGATTCAACAGGATTTGCGTGAAGAGCGCGTTGAACGCGTTTTTGATCGGCAACAAGAACAGAAACGCTTGATTCAAAGTTTGCTAGTTGCTGCTGATGAGGATGTTCGTTCCGAGCTAGCGGTGATGACCAAGTTAGTTGAGGTTTTATCTAAGAGCCTGGCTTCGGTACAAGAACAACAAAAGAGCGTGCAGGATATTTTATCTGAGCTTTCCGCGCGTAGTTTTTGGATGCGCTCTGATCAATCGATTAGCCTTCAGGATCTCAAAGATTTCTTTCCAGATGTACGCCGTTTTGTCGGTCATGTTGGTACGACCATACAGGCGTATAGCTCGCGTGCGACGATGGATTATTTTATCCAGCGCACGTGGAATACATTGCATGATGTTCGGGCAATGGCGTTGGCACTGCTTGCACTCCTGGCCATGGTGCTCGGGTTCTTTGTTTTGCGGTGGATTTTGCCAGTAATGCGGCGCTTTCTTGCACGTGTTAATGGGCGCGGGATGTGGCTTGCATCGTTTGGCGCCTTCTTCTTAGGATTTTTGTATGACTACCTGCTGGTGCTCTACACTTGGGGTTGTGTTGGATTTGTCGTATTGCATACATGGGGCGGACGCGGTCCGCAGGCGCTTGCATTTTTCCTTGCTTCAATGCCACTCCTATTGTGGGTGACACATCGATTCTTTGTTTTATTTGAAAAAGCAAATCTTGAGCATGGCTCTATCTGGATATCGCCATCGTATCGTCAGCGATTCTTTACCAGTGTTCCGGTTCTTGCCTATGTTTCGATTTTTTTATCGTTTGTTCGGTGGGCATTTATTAGCAGCAATAGCGCGTTTGATTCTCAGGTGCCCGAAATTTTGTTGGCGGCAAACATAATTTTCCTGCAGTTGGCGCTGATTAGTCTCATAAGTAAGGACATCTTTATTGGGCAGAATACCGTGCTCTGGTTTATTCCGCGGGCATCGCTTTTTGGGCGAATGCTGGAAGAAAAGATTGAGCGTTACTATTTTGTTTTTCAGGCTATGCTCGCGGCGATTATTGTGCTGAATAATCCGTACGTTGGATACGGAAAGCAGATGTTTTATATCCTTGTCAGGGTATTTGGAACGCTGCTGATTATTCCGCTTGTTGTCTGGTTCTATGATTGGTTTAAGCGGGTTTCCTCTGATGTTTTCTTCCATTATCCCGATGGCATTGTAGCCAAAGAACGTTTTTCGAGCGGCAAAATGTGGTATGGGTTCTTTGTCCTGGGTTCTTTTATTGCATTTATAATTCTCGGCTTCTTTATCGTATCGCTCGTCTGGGGTCATACGGTAAGCTTTACGGAGCTGTCCCAGTTTATGCAAAAAGAGCTCTTCCCGGTGGGCAATGATGCGCTGACGGGTAAGCCAATACAGATTACGGTG
>DNBB01000033.1:3855-32400 GCA_003484685.1 Candidatus Babelota bacterium | reverse complement strand
CATGAATCGCATGACTTGCCAGGGATACCTCGCTGCATTCGAGCACCATTGTTTAACTGAAAAAAAAGCGACCTACCATACACTTCGCTCGTATCTTTCTGATCTGCGGCAATTTTTTGAACTCTGGGAAGCTTCAGAACAAAAAGCAAAACATTCCTTTACCCTAATGCAAATGACCGCACTTTTTACGCAAGAGCTGAAAAGCAAAGAGAAGAATTCAACGCAAGCCCGTAAAATTTCGTGTCTTAACACTTTTTTTCTTTTCCTCTTTCATAGCAATGCGCTTAAAGAACCCATCTCTCTTAAACGCCCTCCTGTGCAACTACCAAAGGCCGAGGTTGTTTCGCGCAATGCCATTATCCAGCTTTTGCAAAACACACCAAAGCATGCATTAAACTCATTAAAACCTTTCCGCGACCGTAGCATATTGGGAATCCTGTATGCTACAGGAATAAAGAGCATGGAACTAAGCGCAATAACCTTACAAGACGTAGACTTGCAAAATCGATCAATTGCCATTCGTCCGTCACGCAAAAAACAGCGTACGGTATTTTTTGGCCCTCAAACTGCATATGATCTTGAAAAGTACTTATCTGTCGAACGCCCCAAGGTGCAAAACTCATCCGAATACCTGTTTTTGAGTATCCATAAAACGCCACTTACTACACGGTCTATACAGCGAATCTGTCTTAGTTTTGGCCATTTATTAACCCCTCAGGTAGAGCTCACCCCAAAAATACTTCGCCATTCCTTTGCACTCCATCTTCTTGAACGTGGAACCTCTTTGGAACGCGTGCAGGAGCTTTTAGGGCATGCAACACCAGCAAGTACCGAACGCTATATTAAATAGGCATGAATAAACGCATTGATATCCTTTACAGCCGCTTTTTATTACTCCGCTGGTTTTTGGTCGGTAGCACCGTATTCCTCACAAGCATCCTCCTTTACCTACAAATTTACCAAGCAACGCTTTTTGCTACATATAGCAAAAAGAATTTCCTCAGGGAGCGCATACTTGCCTCACGGCGCGGCGCAATCACCGATCGCAACGGAGTACTTCTTGCCACTGATCGGCCCATTACAGCACTTTATTGGCAAGGAACTGGACTTAAAAAACTATCCACTGAACAATTAGCCATCGTTAATTTTTTAAGAAAATACAGTGCCAACCCTTTGCCCACAGATAAAGAACTTGGCGTGACCGAACGATACAAAAAAAAGTTACTACTCATTGACGAACTCACTTTTGAAATACTAGCTCAAATACTTGAGCAATGCGGCAACCACAAAAACCTACTTCTTGAAACACGCACCATCCGCTATTATCCAGAAGAATCATGCGCATGCCACATTATCGGTTCTTTTCGCCAAACAGCCCAGGCCCCTACGTCCCAGGCGCTCATGGGAATAGAAAAAATTTTTGAAGAACAGCTACGCGGTCAACCCGGCAAAGAAGAATTAATCGTTGATTCTCTTGGCCGTTGCATTCAACAAAAAACCCTTTTTCAAGCACTTAATGGAACACAAGTCAAAACAACCATTAGCATTATACCGCAAAAAAACGCAGAAAAACTTCTCGAAAAATTTAGAGCTGGAACTATTATTGTCATGGATCCCGATCAAGGAGACCTTATTGTACTTGCCTCTCACCCAACGTTTGATCCTAATCTCTTTACTCAGCCAATTTCTCCCAAGCAGTGGCAAGCGTACCTTAGCGAAAAACCTTTTATCAACCGCGCACTCGGCTCCTGCTACCCGCCTGCATCACTCTTTAAACTCGTAACGGCTGCTGCCGCGTTGGAAGAACGCATTATTACGCCTCATTCTGAATGGACCTGTACCGGAGCCACCAAATTTGGCAACGCCGTTTTTCATTGCAACAAGCGGTATGGCCACGGTAAAATTTCTCTTACTCAGAGCATCGCACAATCGTGCAATATTCCGTTTTATGAGATAGGAAAGGAAATACCTATAGACCTACTGGCCAAATACGCAGAAAGCTTCGGCTTTGGGCGTCCTACCGGCATAATTCTTCCCGAACGCACCGGCCTTGTACCTACCGCACGCTGGAAGGAACAGATTGTCGGACAGCGCTGGCAAAGGGGTGAAACTGTGCTTGTCTCAATTGGACAATCCTACAGTTTGGTAACCCCATTACAAACTGTTCGCTTTGTTGGCTCATTGGGCACAGGACGCCTCGTGCGACCACGAATACTTCTTCAAGAAGATGCCGAATTTGCGCCCCTACCCATTACTCAAGAAACAAGAGATTGCATTTTAGGCGGTATGCGCCAGAGCGTTGAAACAGGGACTGCACGACTTTTAAAAAAGCTCCCTCATGTAGAAATATTTGGAAAGACAGGAACTGCACAGGTTTGTAGCCGCAAGAAACGAGCCGATGATGAAAATGAAGAGACCTATAAAAACCATGGCTGGTTTGTAGGATATATCAAACCCGAAGATAGCCGGCCATTTGTTCTCATGGTTTTCCTCGAACACGTAGGAAGCGCGCGCGTCGCAGTCCAGACTGCTCGGGATTTTTTACAACTCTGGCAAAAAACAAATTTTGCTTTTTAAATTAGTTGAAAACCTCAAGCTTTTCTCCGCTATCTGAAAAAACAAACATAATACCAAGAAAATCTGCCTACCAAAATTCCCACTTTTATGATAATGTCAAACATAGAAATTGTTTAAAAATAATAGGAGTAAAAAGTATGCGCGCCCTTAACAAAATAGTGCTGACAAGTCTATTTTTATTATTTTTTCAACTAAACGCTACAAACAACACCGGCGACCAGATCATACAATATCTTGCAGATATCAGTATTAGTGAAGCAAAACAGAATATTCGTCAAACAGATTCGTCAGACATTGTCACATTTGTTAGTCATATTACCGGCTCCCAAACAAGCGTTTTGGAAGCTATAACTAAATCCCCCTCCCTAAAATGGTATTACAAAGAACTTCTCTCACATCATTATGCGAACCCACCGGTAATACAAGAGTTAGTCGCTCTTGCCCTCTCATTTAAAAATCATGAGGTTAGTTTTTGTTTTTTTCAAGAACTTGCTAAGCGCATCACTCCATCAGAGCAAGAAACATATATAAAAAATTGCAACCTGCCACTACAGAGTCTTAACAAAAACACATTGTTAAAACTAAAAACAATTTCTTATCTCGCTACACCCATTCACGAAAAATATGGAATATAAGCCTTAAACGGCTCTAATTCTGCCCCATCTTTTTAAAGACCTAAAAAGTTGTATTTCTCAATAAATATTTATTTACAAATATAAAAATCAATATATACTTATTTATATGTCATTCGTAGGTTTAAAAAAAAAAGGAGAAGCTTATGAAAAATTTATTAGCAATTTTAGCATTTACTGTATGCATACATAGTGCAGCTCATGTTGACTTCTTGGACTTAATCCAAGACACGTATGGCGAAGCGTGGAATCAAATGCCAAATAATATTACCAACACCCTTTGGGAACTGTACCTAGAAGATACAATGCTTCAACAGCGACTTCAGTCAGTAAATCCTGGTTCAGCTGACTATGAAGAACTTCAAGGTACGCTGCGCGACCTCGTGCAAAACATTGAATCAATATTTAAAAGCTCAAATCAAATAGCACAAGGCATGACTGCAGAAAAACTTATCGATACAGTTTATGGTAAGCCAGAAGAAAAAAAACCGAATACAGTCACATTAAAAACACTTGATATCCTAGCCAACAATGTAGAATTCCAAGAATTATTAAAAACTAACCCTGCTGAAAATACCGAGGATTACTATAAGCTCATCAACATTCTTAAAGAAACAGTAGATGACGTTGAATTTTGGCTCGCAAGCATCCAAGCTCAAGAAGTAATCGTAAAACAAAGCAAAAAGCTTTACCCGCAGAACACCGATTTTCAAAAAACCATAACGTCGTTTCGCTACCTAAAAAACTTTAGTCAAGAGTTGGTAAAAGGATTCAATCAAGCAGCCCAAGAACCCGATTTTCAACAAATGCTTGTGGAATCATGGATCGAAGAGCAATATCGCCAGCTTAATAATCGCCTTCAAAGCATCCAGGGGATTATCAATGAGAAAAATAGCTGTTACCAAAACTCACTCTTCCAAATCATAAAATACGCAGGAAGTAAGATCCCTATGAGCAAAGAACTACTTTCAAAGTTTAAAGCCCTTCCCAATACGGACCTTTTAAAGTTTTTTAACGCAACACTTCTCCCAGAGGAACAATTTATTAAAATTTCACGCGATTATCCCACCTTTAAAAACCAATTAAACCAAATCTTTGCCCCAGGAGAACAACAAGATCCAGAGTACCTCTTTGATCTCTTAATACACCAAAAAAACTTTGGTGGAAAACCAAATGAGTTGGCGCCACTTCTATCAAAAGCATTTGAATTTACAAAACACTTCGATCACTTTTGCAAAAAATGTAAAAAGCAAGATTATGACGCCTGGTCCCTTAATAAAATCGACCTGTCGCTTACTACAACCGGTTATGACTTAAAATCCTTAATCCAAAACAGTCTCGCACCAGAAATTCTTAACTGCACAAAGTGTGATGGGGAAAAAACCGATCAACAAAGAACCACCATCATACCAGAGCAAAAATACCTTTTAATCCAAATGCCAATCCGGTACAAAACGATCATAACTCAAATAGATGGGTTTTCTATCAAAGAAGACGTCATCGACGACAACATGTTCCAAATACCACAGGTACTTTATTTCACAAATCAAGACCTTTTCATAAGCCCACCTGCTCAGAAAAGCAAATGGAACCTAATTGGCGTCGTTGCACACTATGGCTCCCTTAACGGCGGCCACTACATAAGCCTAGTCAACAAACAGGGAAAATGGCTTAAGTGTGATGACACAAATATAATCCCAATCAGCCCCTTTGCATGGGACGCTCGAAATGGATACAATACCTTAAAAAAATTAGAAGACGAACAAGGTGTAGCTAAGCCGTACCTTTTATTTTACGAACGCATATAACAAAATAAAAGTAGAGCATTGTGTTTTAGTCTTTGAACACAATGCTCTACTTTTATTTATAAAATTATTCGTCGCAGCTTATGCGCGATATTGGCTAGAAACACGCTTTGCCAAACGGCTTAAGCGACGTGCTGCCGCATTAGGATGTAGAAGCCCTTTGCTTTTTGCACGAGCTAAACGCGCCGCAACATCACGTAACAAGACTTCGGCTTGTTCCTGTCCAGCATTGGCTGCTAATGCAACATGGACTTTTTTAACCGCTGTTTTAATAGCTGTTTTGCGCGAAAGATTTATTAACCGCTTATTTGCGCTCTTACGAACATTTTTTTTTGCTGACTTTGTATTTGCCATAATTTTTTACACCTAGACGATCTTGCGAACAAGATTTGCCTTCAAACATTTTGTACAGACACAACCAGAATGAACCCGGTTCTTTGGATCATTCACACACATATATTGCATACGGTGAACGTTAGGATAAACCCACTTTTTTGTGCGGTTATTAGCATGGCTCACATTGTTTGCCACACGAGGCCGCTTTCCACAATTATCACAGATACGTGACATGTTACCACCTACTTAAAAAATTGCTTATGTTCATAACACGAGCGAGTACTACACATACAGCGTTTATTCTACACTAATTCTTTGATTTTTCAAACAACCCTTTATTAATCAAGAGAGCTTGTGTATTTGGCGGGGTGTAATTCCCAACAACTCATAGACCTCTTCTGCTTGGAGCGTTTCGTGCTCAACCAGAGCCTGCGCTAGTTTTTCAAGCTTATCTCGATTCTTAGCCATGAGCTCACGTGATTTACTATACGCACTATCAACAATCGCACGAACAGCGCTATCAACACGAGACGCCATTTCTTGANNCCGTAATCGCAGACCATCCGACGCGCAATAGAAGTTGCATTCTTAAGATCTGAGGTGACACCCGTAAATTGCTGATTCAACGCAAGTTCTTCCGCTACGCGGCCGCCCAGAGAAACAACAATTTTAGCCTCAAGCTCTTCCTTNNCTATGCGAGTACCGGTCACGCTCCGGCAAACTAGCGGAATACCCAAGCGCACTGCCGCGTGGCGCAATGGTAACCTTGTGTAGTGGATCTGTATAATCAGGCTGCAGCAAGGTCATCAATGTATGCCCCGCCTCATGATAAGCTGTCGCACGAAGGTCTTCTCTAGTTTGACGCATAGAGCTTGAACGCTTACCCATTAAAATTTTATCTCGAGCCTCATCAAAATCTTGAATGTCTACCACCTCACGACTAGCACGTACCGCGTGAACTGCTGCCTCATTAACCAAATTAGCAAGATCTGCGCCACTAAACCCCGGAGTACCGCGCGCAATTTTTTCAAGGTCAACTTCAGGCGCCACACGTACACCACGTACATGGACCTGCAAAATATCACGACGCGTATCAAGATCCGGATACGGAATATCAACACGACGATCAAAACGACCGGCACGTGTAAGTGCAGAATCTAAAATATCGGGACGGTTTGTCGCTGCTAAAACAATAACTGACGTTCCATCTGCATCAAAGCCATCCATTTCTGTCAGCAATTGATTTAAGGTTTGGCTATACTCACGGTTTCCACCATCCTCGCCGCCGCGCTTTCCACCAATGGCATCAATTTCATCANNTTCATCAATAAAAATAATACTTGGTGCCATACGGCGAGCTTGGACAAATAAATCGCGGATACGCGCAGCTCCCACGCCAACATATTTTTCAATAAACTCTGAACCACTAGCACTAAAAAATGGTCTTCCCGCTTCGCCCGCAACTGCACGCGCTAACATTGTTTTACCATTACCAGGATCACCCACTAAAAGTACACCGCGGGTTAAGCGAGCTCCAATTTGCTGATATTTTGAAGGATCTTTTAGGTATGAAATAAAATCTTCCATCTCTTCTTTTGCTTCTTGCAAGCCTGCAATATCAGAAAAGCGCACTTTAATCTGCGACGGCATATAAACGCGAGCTGCAGACTCTTCCGCCCCTGATGTCTTATGCTCGCTTCGGCTCGCCTTAAGCGAATCAATTAGCTTTTTAAATGCAACATCAAAGTCTTGTTGTTCAATCTTATCTCGGCCACTCTTGGTTGCATTAATTGCAGCTTGGTTTACACAGTTCGCCAGGTCAGCACCGCTAAATCCTGCGCTTTCTTGCACAATTTTTTCGATATCGACGTCATCTGCAAGTTTTACTTTGCGCGCATGAATCTTTATTAACTCACGTCGTGCTTCTTCATTTGGAAACGGAACAGTAATGCGACGATCAAATCTTCCAGGACGCAGCAAGGCACGATCAAGCACGCTTGGCATATTCGTCGCAGCAAGAACAATCACCGGCGCTTCACTTGAAGCAAAGCCATCCATCTCAGTAAGCAGCTGGTTAAGCGTTTGTTCACGCTCATCGTGACCTCCGCCACTACCACTTCCACGCCTTCTGCCGATTGCATCAATTTCATCGATAAAAATAATTGCCGGAGCATTTTTACGTGCCTGCGCAAACAAGTCACGAATTCGACCTGCGCCAACACCAACGTAAATCTCCATAAAGTCCGAACCCGTTATGCTAAAAAATGGGCAGTTTGCTTCGCCTGCAACCGCCTTTGCCAGCAAAGTCTTACCATTTCCCGGTTCGCCAACGAGCAAGACACCACGCGTTATTTCAGCGCCAACGCGACGATATTTTGTTGGATTCTTTAAAAAATCAACTAAATCTTTAAGTTCTTCTTTAGCTTCTTCTGCTCCAGCCACATCTGAAAATTTTACTTTTATTTGTGACGGCATAAACATCCGAGCAGTGCTTTTGGACGCAGAAAAGAGCCCACCAACACCACCGCTTCCTCCTGCTCCGCCACGAAACTGGCGCAACAAAAACCAGACAACCCCTAACAACGCTGCAATTGCAAAGAAAACAACCATATACCAAACGTTAAAGCTTCCCGGACCTTCGCTCACTGCAAAGTCCACGTTGTGCTTGCGCAAAAGCTCCCAATTCCCAGGATTTTCCGCAATGGTTGCTTCAAAATGTTTGCCAGACTTGAAGGTGCCAAACACCTGACTTCCCGCTACTTTGACTGACGTAACTTCCCCAGCCTCTACGTTCTTTAAAAATTGGGAATAACTGAGCAAATCGGTCGATCTACTGTAATCTGCTAGCCGTGTTAACGCAGCTAAACCGATAACAAAGACTGCGACAAAAATCAAAACATTCCGGGGCGAACTGGAAAAATTGCCCGATTTCTTTTTAAACTTCATAGATACCCATTCTTACATTCAGCTAAAACGATACTTTTTTTCACCATGCTAATTACATTCCTTGATTAATTGTACAGAAAGCACCTTTTTTCTCAACCAGGAAAAGCAGTATTTTCATCTTTAAACTACTGAAAAACGCTCCAAAAAGACAAGAATTAGAATCATACAAAACAACTACCGTAGCTCCAAAGTAGTGCAATATGGTGACCAGGAAGGAAACTGCGCAAATATTTGCGGCGGCGATATACGCCACGTTACCTTTGTCTCCGTATTAAGAACCCAGATTGAGCTCTCTC
The DNA here is from genome assembly GCA_003484685.1 of Candidatus Babelota bacterium. Classification (GTDB taxonomy): domain Bacteria; phylum Babelota; class Babeliae; order Babelales; family Babelaceae; genus UBA12474. The sequence goes on along the minus strand of DNBB01000033.1, from coordinate 23,808 downwards.
CTTTACCTTGCAAACAATAGGCACAATAACGCCCGCAGGGTGACCAGGTAGGATCGGTCTTATCACCGCTACCAAATGTTAGCTGCTCAAGAGCGCCAGTCCCCAAATTAAGGGATTGCAATTGAATTTGTCCTCCGATCTTAGAGGCAAAGACCACTGCATCCTTTGCCGCGGAATACGATGGTGCTACATGATATCCCTGTGGCGTGTAAACACGCTCTTTTTTTTCAGCGGCCAAAAACGCACAAATCTTTCCATTGGAGCAGTAAATAATATCTCCATTTTTTCGTAATGAAGGCGAGCCACAAGTCCCAGAAATTTCGACAATGCGCCGATGCTCCCAAAGCTGGCGGCTAGGGTTAAATCGCAAACGCCAGATATGTCCCGATTTGCAATACACAACCTCCTGAGAATCTGTAGCATAGCAAAGCCCTACGCTCGTTCCATCTTCATCAAGCAAACGGTAGCGACGCCCTTGCATGTCAATTCCAATAAATCGCACATTTCTAGGGGTAAACTCTGAAACAGCGATAAATACCGTATCTTTGGAGCTTCCCCATACAGGACTCACCAAAATACGAGACGAATCAAACAATATATTCTGCCTACGGCCATCAAACGACGCAAGCCTAATAATACTTCCGCTGCACTCAGACTTGCGCTCAACAAAGGCTATATGCGTCAAAAATGGCATGCGGCAAGTAGTAAGCTCTTCAATCACCCGAACAGCAATATGCGCCGTAGCATCAGCTAATGTCGAACATGCCACCTTGCGCCCATGAACCATCGAACCGGCATCAGTCTCATACAAGCGCCAATCAATTGTCTTGCCCGAACCATAAAAAGTTACAAACAGCGCTGCATCGTAACCGGCAACAAACAAATCCTGAATCTGCTTGCGTTTTTTTGGCAAAGACGAACGAAGCTCTGCCGTTACTAAGAACCGATCTTCAAGAGAGAATTTTTGACGCAAATCTTCAAGGAACACTTCAACTTCTTTGTGCGCAGTAGCCGCAAGTGCAATAACACCTATATACAATCGCATCGGCCCTGCAATTGCATCCTGATTTGAAATACCGACAACAAAAGATTTTGGCACTGCATTCTGAGCGCAGGCACTACCACCAAAAAAAATCATTAATAGCGCAAAAAAGCACCCTGTAACCCCATACCTCATACAGCCCCCAGTCTATTTATTCGCTTAGTTCTTTTCCAAATTCGATACAAATCTTTTTGCCCCAAAACACCCCTGGAAAAACCGCACGGTGCAACGCCGCTCGTGCAGAGAGATCGTATGCTAACACACCAGAGGAGCGAATAACCGCAATATCCTGAACCACGCCCTGTGCATTTAGAACCAAAAGCACCTGAGCTTTTAAATCGGTTTGCAAGCCACGCGGCAGCCGCCAAACATGCCTAATAGCAGCAATAAATGCCATATTATCACGCTCATTAACACTTCCCCCTCCCACCTCCAAGATCACTTCTTGCTCATCATTGGAAGACACAATTGGCTGATCGGAAGACATGGAATTTGTTTCTAGCACTTCGGGAATAACTTCCTGTTTTGGTTTTAGCAATTCTGGCTCTGAATAAGCTGATTTTTCAACTTTTTTTTGCTGCTGAATCTGTTTCCTAGACTCACTAACAACCTCTTGTTTTTGCAGCTTTTTTTTATCAGCTGGTGAAAGTTGAGGCTCCTTTGTTTTGGTTGGCACTTTTTCTATCGCCTGTTTCTTCTCTTCCTTTACCGGAAGCGGAGCTGTCTTCTTATTTTCTTCTTTTTTAGCCGGTTTTACCGCTTTTTTTTCAACAGGGGGTTTTGCTGCAGATGGGATAACCACGTTTTTTTCGATTTTTTTTGTTGACTCTAAGGTCTTTTTTGCCTGGGGTTTAGAAACCTTTTGAGGCTCTTTCTTCTTCGACTGCGGATTTGGTTTTTTTGGAGCTACCGCTGGAGCAACTTTTTTTGCTACAACTCGAGGCACCTTTGATACTTTACGTTCTTTTTCGACCTTTTTAGGCACAGCGTTTTTTATAACCCTTGGTGTAGGTTTAATTGGCATTAACGGCTTCAAAACAATGCGCGCTGGAGACCTTCGCAAAGAAACGCGCAAAGCATCTTCAGGCTGAACACGCCAAACATACCCGAGCCCAAAAAGAAAAAGGCTAAATGTTATGCTGGCACACCACAATGCTGCATTAAAGGCGGCTGCGGTATACTTATCTTTTTTCAGTTGCCAATGCAACATAACGAACACCACCCAAATATTTTATATCATCAACAAGGCGAACAACATCTCCGTATGCAACGCTCTGATCAGCTTTAACCATCACAATATGATCTTCGCCTTGTCGCGTCAAAAAAACCTTTTCCAGCTCCCGCAAAAAATTTTCCCTACCGACTTCTCGATCTTCGATAAATAGTCGACGCCCCTTATCAAAATAAATCGTGACAGGTTCTAAAGCATGCTCTTGTACATCATTTGTCGAGCTCGTTGGCAATTCAACCTGGATGGTATTTTGTATAATCGGCATAGCCACCATAAAAATGATCAACAAAACAAGTACCGCATCGATCAAGGGTGTTAAGGTAATTTCTAAAGGCTCAGACACATGGGCACGCCGCTTTGAATTGCTGTTTTTTAGTTCGCGCATGCCACTACCTGCTTTTCAACTAAACCTTCAAATCCGACCACCAATTGCTCCAACTCAAACTCAAACGAACGAATATACGTCGTTAACACATGAAATAAAACAAAAGCGGGTATAGCCACAACTAAGCCAGCAAAGGTAGTTAACAAGGCTTCGGCAATACCAGGAGCAATAGATGCTAAATCCGCACTTCCAGTTCGCCCAATAGCCATAAATGACTGAATCAAACCCGTTATTGTACCAAAAAGCCCAACCAAAGGTGACACCGCTGCGCTTACAGATAAAAAAGGAAGGAGTTGATATTGCGCTTGTACAATACGATTAAAAGACAAGCTTATCGCATTTGAAAAAGCTTCTGAATCAGCCTTTTCAATACGGCCACTGCCTGAATGGCTTTCGATAGACTTTTTAAGCGCTGTCAAACCAGTATTCAACAGCATACCCGGATATGTGCCCGCCAAGGTGCTCGAAACAGAGACCAAATCAGCAAAGTCTGAGCTACGTGCAATGACTGATTGTGCACGGGCCACTTGCACACGATATTCACGTATCAAAAAATATTTATAAAAAAAGAAAAACAATACTAAGAAGAGAACAACGGCCCCACTTAGCAGGATAAGCTTACTCAAAAAGCTCGAGTGAAACATCAAGCTCCAAAACGACTGCGCCGCAAATACATGTTTCATATAATCCGCTTCCTTGCCCACAAAATACTACAACCTTCTTTTCTCTCTAACTACCTTAGATATTTTTCTATAAAAATCCACCAAACAGCATGGAACCAACCTAGCCAAGACCCAAATACGCAAGCAGTAAAGCGCGCTCCTGCACCCCAGACGAAATTTGATACTCATACGCCCGGGCAAGCAATCCACCGATCCGTTTGCCTGAAATCCCTCGCTCCAAAAGATCTTTTCCCGATAAAACTGGAGCTTGAGGTGCATCAAAAACACCGCACTGCGTGGCTTTTATAATAAACTCATCGACACAACGCACCGAATTTGTATGTGGCCTATTTCCACCGCCATTTCTACCCCGCATATCGGCACGCGCTATGTACGCAAGAAAAGCAAGCGAATCTGGCGCAAGGCATACAGCAAGCCTTCGATAAGCAGCACATCCAGCTCCTCCCCGAACCAAAGCACACGGCCGCATATGGTAACGAACAAGCTTCAGAACCCGTGCAACAAGCTCTTTGCACGCCGTAAAACGCTTCAAAAATTTTACGGCGTATTCCACACCTGCTTCCTCATGCCCATAGCTGATTAAACGCCCGTCATACTCATGAGGACGCGTTGTCGAAACCTTGCCCATATCATGGCATAAAGCTCCGTAGCAAAGGGCCAGACGGTCCATCTCTGATAAGGGTGACGCATCTAATGCCACGGCATCAAGCACCTGCATGGTATGTTCAAAAACATCTCCCTCAGGATGCCACCGGGGATTTTGCGCCACGCCAACCAATAAAGACAACTCCGGAAATAAGTCAATAAGCCTGCTTATCGTCGCCAACCAACGAAAGCCTAAGGAAGGACGACACGCTCGAAGAAACATTTTCTTCAATTCACCTTCAATACGCTCACGCGACACCCTAGAAACATCCATATTTTTACACAAAAACGCTAGTTTATCGTCTGGTTCCATCTCAAAACGAGCCAAAAACTGCATAACACGATATAACCGCAGTGGATCGTCTACAAATGTCTGTGCATTTACCGCCCGCAGAACCCTATCCTGCAGATCACGTTCACCGCCAAAAGGATCGAACAATTCCATTTTTATAGGGTCAATTGCCATAGCATTCATGGTGAGATCTCTTCGACGCAATGCTTCAACTAAACCCATCTCCGGATCAATTAAAACAGCAGGCCGCCTCCCTGAGCCATCCGCTCGTGGCAAAGACCAATCAATATCCCACGGATTAACACGCAGAACACCAAAAACACGCCCCTGGGTGGCCACTACTCCAAACTGAGAAAGGATCTTGATCAACCTTGGCTCTGCTAAACCATGAATCTCAAAGTCTAGGTCTTTAACATCCTTTTTAAGTAATATGTCCCGAACTGCACCGCCTACACAGTAGACCCGGCCACCCGCGCTAGTTAAAACCTTCAAAATTGGGGAAACGCGATATAGCTCCAACAAATATGAAAAGCTGTCTCGCTCACCTGCGCTTAATCCCCGAGTAAATAGCCCAGTCTCCATAACAAGTCCTCATCTATTAATTGAAGCAACTTAGTAACAGGTTGGTATACTAACCATGCCTTTTTGTTTAGACTTGCAGAAAAACGTCTTTTAACCAAAGGATCTCTATGAAAAGTGGATGCTGTTATACGCTCATAGCATTACTTGGAATACTGTGCTTTACACCCGCGTCAGCTGAAAAATTAGCCGACTGGGTGCGCGGCACAAAAACCAACACCATCACGACAGAGGTGCGCATCACCCCTCAAACCCACATCCTTCTCGCACAAGACAACATCGGACCCATCTCTATCTTACCCAGCGAACAAGCAAACACCCTTATTGTTGAAGAGGAATTAAACGGAAAAGCAGAAAAAGTGAATGAATCAAAAATACGAATAGAGCATCGAGGAGAAAACTTACTTATCAATGCGCCAGCTAACGAAGTTTTCATTTCACTTACCTTGTATATTCCTTCAAAAAATGAAATCTCCGCTACAAATGCAAACGGAAACATCTTCATTGAAGGAATTCAAGCACCGCTTAGCATCGAAACCCGCGCTGGTTCAATTAATATAAAAAACGCCCACAACAGCATCACTGCAACAGCCAGTGGCGGGCAAATTGACGTTGACTATGAACGCATCTCGCCAGGATCGAGTATTGTCTTAACCGGCACCTCAAACATTAATTTAACCGTCCCTAAAGGAACAAGTGGTGATATCCACTGCCAAACACAGGGAAAAATACTTTCAGAACACTATATTACCTTCTCTCCAATAACTACCAAAATCTCTCCACGCACCTGGAAAGATCTTCTGCACAATGTAAAAGGTCAGCTAGGCGCTCCGATTGATACAAAAAAAAATGAAAAAGAAAGTAGAAGAAGAAACAAAATATATCTAGAATCTACACGAAAAGGAAAATTAGCAATACGAGAACGAAAGTAAAAAACTTGGTGGAACTGACCGGGATCGAACCGGTGACCNNGCTCTACCAACTGAGCTACAGCCCCACAATACTAACAGAGATACCAGATTTTCTTTGTTTGTGCAACAATAACTAGTACCAGAAGGATATCTATGAAAAAAAAATTATACCTGAGCTTTTTCACGCTCGCACTCAGCGCTATCTCCAGCGCAACGGAACAAGCACCAAGTTTTTCCATCGACAACTTCAAGCAAGAACCCACCCAAAGCACTCTTTCACTTTCTTATACCCTTCCTGATACCATTGGAATACTAGCTGACGAGCTCTCATTTGCAATTCAAAACGCAGAAGGATGCACTGTTAGCGCATGGAAAAGCAGCGAAAAAACTACCACTTGCCCTATCACCGGCCAGGAAGCTCCGGCTGCCTGCTTCACAGACAAAGGCCTTATAACGCTGGTCATTTTGCATACAGCACCCGAAAAATTAGCGTCAGCCAAGCTCGCAATTACCTTCAAAACGAATCAATCACCGACATCAAAAATTACTTTTATTGACTTACCAAAGAACACACCTGCAGGGCAGGAGGATAAAAGCTTTTGGCAGAAAACTTCTCAATACTTTGATGAAACACTTAATTGGCTCAAAACATCAATATCCAGCCTTGTTGAACGTACCAAATCACGCCCAATACAAATACTGTTTATTTTACTGCTCGGTCTACTTATGAGCCTTACTCCTTGCATCTACCCCATGATTCCTATTACCATTGGCATCATCCAATCGAATAAGGCACAAACACTGGGCCGTAATTTTGTTTTGGCATGTGCATACGCTGTAGGCATTGCAACAACGTTTGCACTTATGGGGTTACTCGTTGCACTCGGAGGAGCACAATTTGGATCTTTATTAGGCAAACCACTTTTCATACTCTTCATCGTTGCATTTCTTGGATATTTTGCCGGCAGCATGTTCGGATTTTATGAAGTCAAACTGCCTCAATTCGCCGCAGCCAATATCCAAAGCAAGGGATCACTAAGCTCAGCATTCATCTTTGGTGCCATAAGCGGAACTGTAACCTCGCCTTGTTTATCACCAGGTCTTGTCTTAGTGCTTGGTATTGTCGCCAAGCTAAAAGTCGCAGCCGCCGGAACACTTTCTTTGTTGCAAAGCGGGCTAATCGGATTCTCGTACCTTTTTGCCTTTGGTATTGGATTATCAATTCCACTTATCATTATTGCAACTTTTTCAGGTGCCGCTGACAAGCTCCCTCGTTCGGGTCTCTGGATGATAGAGGTAAAGAAGATATTTGGATTCCTCCTTGTTGCGCTCTGCTTTGGTTACATTCAACCGCTTGTTTCTCCAGCGCTATTCAGCATAATTGCAGGACTTGCCTTAATTATAATTGGTTTTCTGCTCTGGCGCATGCCACGCTATGGTGGTGGAATCTTACTCAAAGGCTATATTTTCCTCATTAATAGTCTTGTAATTGCAATCGGCCTATATTTCACGAGCATGGGTTTGTACTATTACACGGCAGCGCCAAAAACCGTAGAGCTGCCACAAATCAAGACTATCAGTGAAGCTTTTGTGTACGCAAAAGAAAACAAAAAACCATATATTCTCATCGAATTCGGTGCTGCATGGTGCTCGCTCTGCAATAAAATCAAAACGAAAATTATGCACAATGACGAATATAGAAATGCATTAGCTACTCAAGGAATCATTCTAGCGCACTGCGATTGCACTCAAAGCGACAACCTTACTGTTCAGGCGTACAAAAAAGAATACGGCGTGACTCAAGGTCTTCCCGTTGTTCTGTTAGTTGATTCTGCGACTAACACGATTCTTAAACAATGGCGCTCAGAAATACTCAAACATTCAGCACAGGAACTTGTCCAAGAAATTCAGCAAATCATCGCCTGAAAAAAGTTACGGGGCCGTTTCCTACGGCCCCGTAACGCAATCTACAAAATAATGACCTAATTAAACCTCGTCATTATCCTCCAAGATATCATAATGTACCAATTCTTCGGCTGCCTGAGCACGACATGTCTTGTCACAGCCGCGCTTATGTTGCTGGTTGATTTTCTGATTTTGATTGCGCAGCTGAGTGTATAACCGGTCAACAACCTCATTAACTTCAGCGTAATAATCCGTTCCGCTATGCTCCGCAAAGCAATCATAATTACGAGTTTTTACGCGCGCACGTACTTCGTATAAGCTACGTGGAGCATGAAAATGCACATTAACTTCAATAATACGAGGTGAAGGCTCTGCCTCCAAAAAACGCTCTATTTTTTTTAATTGCTCATTAAGATGATCATCAAAAACTTTCGTACGTTCGCAACCTCCGAAGAATATACGATGTTGCATGGAAAACTCCTTACGAATAGGGGTCAAGAGATAATGCTCCTAGCCGCTAATCTACCAAAAAGGATTAACCAGCAACAGTGTTTATCTTCTTCAGCGAACAATAAATTTAATAGGAACGCTCACCAGGTCAAACGTCTTACGCAAAACATTTTCTGCAAAACGTTTTTGAGAATCTTCAAACCATTGCGGATGATTAGTTCGTAAGACAATCGTAATTGGTGCTGAATTAACTTGCTGCACCTTCGAAACCTGAAGCTTCTGCTGACATTTAATAATCGGCGTCCTACGAAACGCATCAATAAGTGTTAAAGCTAGTTCTTCACCATGTAATTGCTGAGAAGTACGCTGCCAAACTTTCTGAATCAATGGCAAGATCTTACCAACATTTTTACCCGACTTACACGAGATAAACAAACGTTCAACACGCCCCATAAGATGACCATATTCTTCAAATGTCGTTTCCAAAGATGCACGAGCAGCTTCGTCCATAAGATCACTTTTATTAATCAAAATAATAAGTGACTTTGACAAATCATTAAATGCGTAAAACGCTAGCTTGAGCTCTTGGTCAACAAACGCCCCCTGGCTTCCATCAAGCAACAAAAGCACGATCTGCGCATCACGTACCGCCGCAAAAGAGCTTTTAACCATGAGCTCTTCCAGCTCTTCATCTATTGCCCTTTGGCGCCGTATACCTGGAGTATCGGTCAATTGTAACGTCTCTTGATAAAAACGAATAGCGCCCGAAACTGGTTCACGTGTTGTCCCTGGAATATCAGAAACAAGCGCACGCTCGTCTTCCAACAACATGTTTAACAAAGAAGATTTGCCCACATTGGGGCGTCCAATAAAGGCTACACGACATTCTGCGCGCTCTGGAAGCTCCGCTTCAGGTTGATTCGGGAGCAATTCAATAACCTTATCAAGTAAATCAGTCATCCCGGTTCCATGCTGCGCAGAGATTGACAACTGCTCTTCACTGTAGAGCGAAGCAAATTCAAAAAATTGCTCTTGCGCTGCACGCGTATCTTCTTTATTTACTGCTAAGATAACGCGCTTGTTACGCTTACGCAGTTCAGCAGAAATCGACTCATCTTCAAGCATAACCCCCGCTGCACCATCTACCACAAAAACAATCAATTCAGCAGCGTCAATAATCTGCCAAACACGCTGACGAACAGACTCCAAAAGCGCATCTTCACGAGCAATCGTTGCGACTCCACCCGTATCAACAAGCTCGAAAATATGCCCTTTCCAATCAACCAAATCGGTAATTTCATCCCGAGTTACCCCCTCATAATTCAGGGTAAGACTACGGGCACGTGGAGCAAGGCGATTAAACAATGTAGATTTTCCCACATTCATGCGGCCAACAATGGCAACGCGCGACATTTTTTTCATATTTTATTCCTCATACAATTTCACGCTACCAGGAAACAAACCTACTAACATATTAGCTGTCGGCCAGGCATTAACGTCTGAGATATCAACAGCCGTCCCTCCACGCATTTGTTTTCTTTTCTGCACCGGCATAGAAACCTTAGCGCTATTTTTTTTTACAAGCTCTGCTGTAGGCCCTTTGTCGTGCCCTGCCACTGGACGTACCCGTCCAGCATCCTCGCCCTCAGTAGAAAAAAAAGGAAGAAGGGTAGCTCCACCACCGAAACATTCTTCTAGTACAGGCTGCCACAACAAACGAGCATTAATTAAAAGCTCTTGATAAAAAGCAAAACTTTTAGGAAACATCACCCGCACAACCTTGCTATCTACGCCTTGAAAACATCCAGAAGCTAAAACCGAAAGCAGTATTGGGTCTTTACACAAAGGCCGTACCTGAGCCAAAAACTTCTTCCAAACTTCTGCCTCTGTGTTTACATTGCCAGAAGTTTCCACCAGGGGTTGTTCCATTACCGCTTGAACCAGCGGCACACTAGAAACAGGCGCCCCTGCCCCCTTTGAGTCTTTAACCTGTTCTACAGGATTAAATTGCACAGCGACCTCACCCGATCCTCCTACAAACTCAAGGCACGCAATAATCATGCGCTCAAAAAGCTGTTTTTGGTTCTGCGTTTTCTGTAAAAGCAGTTCATATTTAAAGAAAAGGTCAAGCGCACGCGCAAAAAATCCTTGTGGCGCAGCCGCAATTAAACGTTGAAAATCTTTTTCATATGCGCGTAAATTCGGCATAAGAAGAGACTTCTCAAACCACAAAGCTCCCGTTGCTACTTCCACGAGGACAGACCATCCATGCGCAAGCGAACGACGTTGGCCAGCAAACTCTGAAACGACATCAAAAACACGCGGTATATCGCGCACAAAAAGAGCGTGATATAAATCAAACACCGCTGCAAAAGAAACAAGACCAAAAAGTCCACGCACTAGATCAATGGTTATGCATTGTTCTGCAGCAACCCCAGCCTGTTCAAATGCAGTTAAGGCATCACGCACCGACCCTTCACTTTGTTGCGCAATAACCTCTACTGCCTCACGCTCACAAGATATACCCTCTTTTTGGGCAACCTGAATAAGATAATCAGCCAAGGTATCAAAGGGAAGTGGGTCAAAAAAAAGTTGAAAACTACGTGATCGCACGGTATCAATTATTTTGTGCGCTTCGGTCGTCGCTAACAAAAAAATCACAGATGCAGGGGGTTCTTCAAGCATCTTCAAAAATGCGTTAAAAGCTGACTTGCTTAGCATATGTGCTTCATCAACCAAGTAGACTTTTTTACGACCAACAACAGGAAGAAACTGCGCTTCATCAATAATTTGGCGTACGTTTTCCACACCCGTGTAAGATGCAGCATCAACTTCGATAAAATCGGGGTGCTCACCGCGCTGCATCAACTGGCAGGACCGACACGCGCCACAAGGCAAATCATTCCACTGGCACGATCCAGCACAAAAATCTACCAAGCGCTCGCAATTTAATGCGGCAGCAAAAAGGCGCCCAACCGTTGTCTTTCCCGAGCCTCGCATGCCAGAAAGAAGATAAACCGGAAAATATATGTCACGCGCGATACTATTCGCTAAGAGCTGTACAGGCGTCGTTTGCCCAACCACCTCTTTAAAAGCTCGAGGGCGCCATGAACGCGCAAAGTTCAACCGATAACCCACCTCAGCCATAACATCCCTTCTCGCTCAAACAAAAAAAAAAGGCTTTCCTGCCGCATTGCTGCATTTTTATCAACGCTAATTTACCCTGAGAAGTTCCTGCCACTTACTCGATACAATCAAATTATGAAGACATTTTATATATATTTTTTTATGAAACACTGTCACAAAAAAGCCTTTTAACTCAATTTTTTTAAGATCTCAGCAAATTCTTCATCACTTACTACTTCCCCACTCAAAAGGCCGCATTCATGATTTTGCCAGTACGGCAACATTCTCATGTTTTTTCGGGTGGTTTTTTCTGCAAGTTGCCGGTCGCCGTCAAGCTCGCTCATAAAAAACTGAACACCCCCTTCAAAAATCTCCTCACACGCTCTTACCGCACCCTCTTCATCAACGCAATGAAGACAAAAGTTGGAATGCTCGTCGCCCTGGGCAAAATCTTCTCTCTTGCTCATTGGCATACCACACGCAAAACAGTATTTATGCATGAAACGCTCTCCCTATCTTAAAAACACCAACACCAGGGAGGACACCTTAACAAGAAAAAGCCCGCCCAAAAACCTAATGCGCGCTAGATAACAAGAAAGAGCCTGCACAAAGTTGACTGCCCCTGCTGCTTCCTTTCGGACCTGACAGATTCTACAGCTACCTCTCGCAGGCTCTTCCAAACTTGGTGGAGAGAGAGGGATTCGAACCCTCGATGCCCCTTAATCAGGACATACACGATTTCCAATCGTGCTCTTTCAACCGCTCAGACACCTCTCCGATGCATTTCAATATACTATTATTCTGCGCCCTCAGCAACCGCTGACTCTTCAGTTTTTTGTACCTGTTCTGCTGTTTTATCCCCAGAATCTATTTCCTTGGAAGCGGTTTTGCGCGGCGCAGGCTTGTCCGTTTTTGTACCAGTAGCCTTCTTAGGCGCACTAGATGCCTTACGCTCAGCTTTTTGCTGTTCCCCTGGGCTTACACGACGTGTAGCTGGACGACGGGTGCGAGTACCACGACGAACACCTTCTGCATCCTCTTCCTCTGCAGTTTTGCCAACCTGCTCAGCTGAAACCTCAACAACTTCTTTAGCTTTTTCTTCCTTGGCGCGCTCTTTTCCACGTGCAATTGCGGCGGCTAATTCATCCACAATAAGACGAATAGAACGCTCTATATCATCATTTGCAGGGATAACAATAGAGACACCTTCTGGACTGCTATTTGTGTCAACCAGCGCAACAACAGGCACACCCATCACTGAGGCTTCTTTAATTGCCGTTGCTTCTTTCTTTGCATCGACAACCACAATCGCCCCAACAGGCCAGCGCAAATTGATTAATCCACCGACACTAGCGCGCAAACGATTAACAACCTTTTGAAAGCTTCCCACTTCCTTTTTGGTGTACATTTGACGCTCATCAGTACTCGCTTTAGCAATAACTTCTTCAAGGTGTAAAAGCTTTGCAACAGATTTTTTAACTTGAGAATAATTAGTCAACGTTCCGCCAACCCAGCGATGCGTTGCATATGGCGCTTTAAAACGTTCACCCATTTCTTGCATAATACCTTGCGCCGGACGCTTAGTACCAACCCAAAGAATTTGCTTACCTTCAGCAGCTATCGATTCTAAGAATTGCGCAGCTTTCTCAGCTTGAATAGCTGTCTTAGAAACATCAATAAGATGGACGCCGTCTTTCTTTCCCCAGATATACTGACGCATATTGGGCGACCAACGCCAAGTTTGGTGACCAAATTGAACACCAGCCTCGATAAGTTTCTTTAAATCTAACATAGGACATTCTCCACAGGTTATTTCTACTGCAATCTGGCCGCACCAAACTATACTGGTACAAGCCACCTGAAAAAGATAGCAGGATCTAGACATACAATATTAATGTAACGCATTAGCGACATTTTGCAAAATTTTATCGGCGCGCTATTCATCCGCTCCAATCACCGAACCACGAGAAATTGTTCGTTCATACGTTTGCCCCATAAGGCTTGCAACAACAGTCCAGACAGCGACGATTCCGCCGAAGAAAACGCTATGCAAAGCAAATTCGCTAACAAAGGCATTGCGCAAAACATAGGCAGTAAAAATGTTGTACCCACTACCCGAAGCCTTCGCCAATTTTGCACCAAATCCATCAATCCACGTCTTCGCCTTAAACTTAGTTGCTTTGGTTGTCGGAATATAAAGGCTCTCGCGCAACGGCCCAGCTACCCCATAGTTAATCGAACGCATAATTATGTACGTAACGCCGATAGACAAAAATCCATCAAGCCACAAATACGCTAGAATCATACCGCCAGTAATCAAAGGAACTGTCATAAGGGTACGGCGAATACCCAATCGCTCAACAAGTGCTCGCGCACCAAGCAAAACAACCAAAAAACCCGCAAGTTGCACAAAAAATATTTGGCCATATAAATATGCCCCCAGCTTGGTTACTGAACCCGCAGCAACAGTTTGCCCAACGCCGAGTCGAACATAGTTAAAGCTGACATTAACCACTTCCCAGAAAAAGCTTAGCAAAAAAATACCAAATACATATGGATACCTAACAAGCACATATACCCCAGAGAACATACCGTGTAATAGGTCGCGCACGACAGGAACAAATCCAGAAGCCTTGACATGCTCTTCTTCTTGGTGTTTTTCGTATTGATACGCTTTCTCATATCCGTGCAACCGATCTTTTGGCACTACACGCACTAGAATTGCGCAAAGCAAGGGAATCAATGATAACAAAAGCGCAGCAAAAATCATCAAAATCTGATAGCTCGCGACATCCGAAACCTCGACACAGTGGCTACACTGCAACGTCAAAAATCCCCAGGCCAAAAAGGCAGTAACAACACCCCCTAACAGCTTAAGCGCGGTTAGAGCAAGGTAACTACTTTTGACCGAATCTGGCTTCATAACCGAGTTTACAAACGCCCATATAACACTAACCAAAAACGGCGAATATCCTTCTACAAAGAAATAAAAGGCCCACCCAAAAAGTCGCCCGCGCCCGGTATCGGTGTTTGGCAGGCCAATCGTTGGATGACCAAAATAAAATGCAAATATCAACCCTCCTACTGCATACACCGTTGCCATGAGCATCAGTACCTGATGGCGCTTGAGCACATCAACAATGCGTGAATACACGAACACAAGCGGTATAAGGACAAATATGGACCAAAACTTAGCTTCGGGAAGGTATTCATACCCAACAACGCTCATAAAAATAGAGTCTTTAAGCTCTTTAGCCAGTGTATAACTCCCGATTGCCGCAAAGAAGGAGAAGCCCAGCAACAAAACTTTTTTGCGTTCTATTGGATCTTCACCAAATACAAATTCATACAATGAGCGAACCCATTTCATATACTGTTTCCATCCCCAGAAAAAGCAAAATCAAACACTTTTAAACTCGTTCCAAATACATAAAGTGAGAAATAGCCTGAAAAGAATAGCTGGCGCCTGCCAAAAGGCACCAGCATCGCAAACTCTGTTTTTACCAGTTTGACCAATCTAAGCTAAAAAAGCAAATACTTAGACAACCACTCCGTTATTGGACCGCTCCAACAATCTCATTGCTTGCAACAACCTGCTCATACTTACGCCCAAGTAGTCCGGCAACAATCGCCCAACATGCAACAATAACGCCATAAAATGCGATATTTAACGGAAGCGCACCGATCAACCCTATACCAACAACCTGCTGCGAAAGCATAATGTACGAGCTTCCGCTTGCCTTAGCAATCTTGGATCCAAAGCTATCAATCCAGGTTTTAGCCTTAAACTTAGTATCCTTTGTTGTCGGAATGTAGAGACCTTCGCGCAATGGATAAGCAAATGCATAATTAAAAGCACGCATAATAACAAATGCTATCCAGATAGGAAACGCTCCACCAGAAAACAGGTACACAAAGACTACTGAACCAATAGTTACGGGTATCATAACGAGGCTACGACGCATACCAATAAACGAAACCAAGGTCTTAGTGCCAACCAAAACAATAACCAAACCGATGAGATGCATGAAAAAAACCTGGCTAAACAGATCTTCCCCCATGCGCACCGCCCCCGTTGCTGTTTCACGCACAACCCCCAAACGCATATAGTTGAAGGTTGCGTTAACAATATCCCAGAAAAACAGCATAAGGAAAATTCCAAACACATAAGGGTAACGAAGAATAACATATAAACCCGAGAACATACCCTTAAAGGTACGCCAGGCATCACGCCAAAAACCAAGATCTTGTTTGTTCTCTTTTTCCTTCTTTTCATCGTATTGATAAGCTTTTTTATAACCAACCATATGAGTTTTTGGGATTACTCGAACCAAATACAAAACGACCAAAGGAATGAAGCAAAGCAGCAAAGACATTCCGGTAAAAATAATCTGAAACATTCCGGCGTCTGAGCAGATTGTTCTTCCAGAACACTGAAGATTCAAAAGATACCACGAAATGCTGGCGGCAAACATACCACCAATCTTAGATGCGATCGTAAACGTCACATAGCCATTCTTAACACTATCAGGCGTAGTCACCGAGTTAACAAATGACCACAGCACACTAAGAACAAAGGGCGAATACGCCTCACAAAAGAAATAAAAAATCCAACCGAACAACCGCCAAGGACTAGTATCGGTATTGGGTAATCCAATGGTTGGATGACCAAGGAAATATGCCAAAACAAGCCCAATCGAAGCGTATGCCGTGGACATGAAAATTAAAACTTGGTGGCGCTGCAAAATATCAACAAGTCGCGAATACAAAAAGACCAGTGGAAACAGAAGGAAAATCGCCATGATTTTTGCTTTAGGCTGGTAATCAAGTCCAACCACACTCATAAAAACCGTGTCTTTAAACTCTTTAATAACTGTATAGCCGCCAATCACCGCAAAAAAAGATAGCACTAAAATCAATATCTTTTTCCGCTCAATAGGGTCATCACCCAAAAAAGCCGACACCAAAGAATTCCACCGACGCAGTAAACTCATAATCCCCGCCCTCAAATAAGCTATAATCTCCCTTTGCGCATGCACAACACATCGCACACCTCATGCTCCCCAAGCAGTACAGCACCTTCTACGAAGAAGGCGTTGTGCTCCAAAACTACTCTCCTTAAAAAGAGAAAACGACCCCGAAAGCTTCTTTGCTCAAAGGGCCGTTTTCTCTTCACGATCTATAACCTAAATAATTAACAAACAACCTCGTTGTTTGCCACTGCTTCGGTTGCTTTCTTACCAAGATACAATGAGGCAACAACCCAGATTGCGCTGATGCCAATAGCAGTTCCCAATAAAAGCGCTGCTGAACCACCAGCAAAACCTTTAATCAACGAACCCATCGCCTTTGAACCACGGGAGCCAAATGAATCAACCCATGCTTTTGACTTGTATCGTGCTTCACGGGATGTTGGAATGTACAATTGTTCCTTAGAAGGCTGACCAAAGGCATAATTAATACCTTTTGATGCAACCATAACCCAAAAGGCGACCTGAACAACAGGCGAAACGAACATAACGAACGCATTTACCGCCATCAAAATAGGCAGAATAACCAACGAAAGCGTTAAGCCCAAACGACGGCCAATGTTTCCAATACCTAAAAGCAGAGAAATCAATGCCAACGTGCTAACCATGACACCAAAGTCAGATGTCCAACGAGCAAATTCAGCAGCATTGTCACCAACTTCACGCATAATCAATACTTTGAACTGAAGGTCAAAGACGGTCGCAATAACTTCGAACGCAGATACCCAGATAAAAATACCGAGCAAGTATGGCTCAGAAAGGAACAATTTAAAGCCTTCAACAAAGCCTGGTTTAGTCTTTTTAGCTTCGCCACCTTTTGCTTGATAACCAGCAAGCTCATCCTTAGGAATAAACCACATAATGAATGCAACCATTGCAGGAATAAGTGCAATCGCGGCTGCTGCTGCAAATAGAACTTGCGGTACACTTAATGAACGCGCAATAGCACCGGTAGCCCAAGAACCAATAATGGCACCAGCTTGTGCAAATGTTGCAGTAATATAAAATGCCTTCTTACCAGCTTCTGGAGTAGTCGTGTCCGCCATAAACGAATAAAACAGAACAACAACAAGCGAGCCAAAACTTTCAATCATAACGTATGAGAACCAGCCCAACAATCCCCAGCGGCTACCTGCTGGTGCACTCATGCCGTAAACAGAGCTACCCATCAAGAGCGCAATGCCTACAAACAAGGCAATGTAAATAACTGAAATCGCATAGAATAAGCGATGCCGTGGGAACATATCTACCAAGTAGCTATATCCCGCAACAATAGGGAAGATAACTAGAAGGGAAACGATTTTTGCAAGCCAGATAGATTCAGCACCAACAAAGGCATTAAAAATAGGATCTTTGGCACAACGAAGCAGCCAGTACGTACCGATAATGACAAAAAATAGAAAACCGTATGAAACAAACTTTTTAACTTCATTTGAAGTAAAGTCGCCATAGATCAAGCGCAACGTTTTTTGCAAAATTCCTGTCATATAAAGCGCTGGTAGCGCCACAATCGCCGCAACCAACCCGATTAAAAGACTACTCATCGTCTCTTGTCCTTTCTAAAAGAAGACCATTGATTTTTGCACAATACACGTGAAACACGGATAGGGGAGCTCTTCTCTTCTGGTGAATCAATCACGTCAGAGTAAAAAGCATCCAGCACCGAAGTATAAACGAAAAAAACTAACTTGTACATCAGCCCTCTTCAAAAATCGGGCACGCCTCCCCTCCAACTCAAAGAATCCCTATACAATATGCTTGAGTCTGATAGGCTAAGATTTAGAGGTAAGCTAACGATGTAATACATCAATCAAAATGCTGTTGTCTATCATCAAAAATCAAAAGTTGCTATGAACAAAACAAGTATCAATTCTCCACTCCTTGAGACCAGACAAGAAGAACAAAACAACCTGCCAATCATCCCGTTAAAAAACGTTGTCTTATTCCCGCAAAGCGTTATACCCCTCATTATCGGGCGACCTCGATCGATCAAGGCAATTGAATATGCTTCTGCGCACAAAACAAGTATCTGCCTTGTCACACAAAATGACCCCTCAATCGAAGATCCCGAACAAGAAGATATATTTACTACCGGAACACGCGCCAACATTATCCAAGTACTGCCTATGGCCAAAGGCGCTGTCAAAGTACTCGTTGAGGGCATCTGTCGATTTTCTATACAAGACACCATCCTGCAAGACGGAATTTGGCTTGCTGAAGGCCGTTCGATCAACTACTCCGACGACCAAAACAGCGCCGAAATTCATGCCCTTTGGCGGCGTGCAAAACAGGTATACAAAACATACGTTAACCTACATGCACAAAATCAAAACAACCTCTCGCATAACTTGCAAGACTTTGAAAATATCGCCGTCGGCGCAGATACGCTTAGCGCACACAATAGCCTCGGTTTTCGCGACAAACAAATGCTTCTTGAAGCAACAAACCTTAAGCATCAACTTATGGCCCTTGTCGAGCTTTTGGAACGCGAAATTGAGATTGTAAAAATCGAAGAACGCATCCGTGGCCGCGTACAGATGCAGGTTGAAAAAAATCAACGCGAATACTACCTCAATGAACAGATCAAAGCTATTAACAAGGAACTTGGGCGCGATGATCAGGAAGCAGAACAAGAACTTCTTCTTGAAAAAATAGCCAAGGCGCGGCTCCCCGAAGCCGTTCATACCAAGGTCGAACGTGAATTGCGCCGTCTTGATCAGATGCCTTCACTGTCCGCAGAAGCATCTGTGAGCCGCAACTACATTGACTGGATCCTTCAGTTACCCTGGTACAAAGAAAGCAAAGATCGGATTAGTTTAGTTCAGGCAGAACGCATACTCGATAAAGATCACTATGGACTACAAAAGGTTAAAGAGCGCATACTCGAATTTATTGCCGCAAAAAAATTCAACCCAGAGCTCTCGCGCTCCCCAATCATTTGCTTAGTCGGTCCGCCAGGCGTTGGGAAAACGTCTCTCGCACGCTCTATTGCCGCAGCGCTAGGTCGTGAGTTCGCACGTATATCGCTCGGAGGAACACGGGATGAATCAGAAATTCGTGGTCATCGGCGTACCTATGTAGGCGCCATGCCAGGTAAGTTCATACAAGCGCTTGCTAACATTAAAACCACAAACCCCGTTATTTTACTTGATGAAATCGATAAAATGTCACAAGACCTTTACGGTGATCCAGCATCTGCACTTTTAGAAGTACTTGATCCTGAGCAAAACAAAAACTTTGTAGATAATTATTTGGAAGTTGCCTACAATCTCTCCAAAACAATGTTCATCGCCACTGCAAATAGTATTGACGGGATACCTTATGCACTCTTTGATCGCATGGAAGTTATTAATCTTTCAAGCTACACAGAGGAAGAAAAACTTCAGATCGCGCGCAAATTCCTTATCCCTAAACTACTCAAAGAATACAACCTTCCCGCGCGCCAGTTCAAACTTTCCCGAGCCGTTTTGTCTTTTATCATTAGTCAATACACCAAAGAAGCTGGCGTGCGCCAGCTTGAACGCATATTGGCAAAATTGATACGCAAGATAATCGCCGATCTGCTTACCCACGAAGACAATATCAATAAAGTTATTACCATCACGCCGACACTCTGCCGAAATTGGCTGGGTGTACCGCTATTTAAACGCCGCGGGCTTTCATCGCAAGAACAT
>DNBB01000033.1:0-3780 GCA_003484685.1 Candidatus Babelota bacterium | reverse complement strand
TCAGCAGGTACTGCACTGTGTTGTGCGATTACCTCAGCAATTACGCGTGCACCGTTCAAACCATATGTTGCGATGACGGGGGAAATCACATTGCGCGGACGCGTTTTAGCGGTCGGTGGGCTAAAAGAAAAGCTTATCGCTGCTGAGCAACATGAGATTAAAGAGGTATTTGTTCCGGCAGAAAACCGCGAAGAAGTTGAAAAACTTCAAGAAGAACTTTCGTTAAACCTTACGATTCATTTTGTAGACCATGTGCAATCGGTACTCGACGTTGTGCTTGTACCTGTGCCAGAAACCTCCAAGAAGAAGAGAAACTGAAATGGTGCCCGTACGCGGGTGTTTTTTATACAAAAGGACCTTTTATGAACAACAAATTAACGCTCGGATTACTCCTTGGGCTCATCTTGATCGCACCGGCATGTTCCTTCTTCAAAACAGAAAAAAAAGAAGTTGCGCCTGAAGCTATTCCTGCAACTGAGATCATGGAAGTCGTTACCACAGAAACCCAAGAACTTCCTGAAAATCCAATGACTCCAGCAGAAGCTGAAGAACTTAAGTAATCAAAGCAAAGAAAAGAGGGGCGCATAGTTGTAACTATATGCCTCTCTTTTCTTTAAAGACCCTTATGCTTGTGCAAGCCCTTGCGTATATACAACGCTCATAGCTGCAAAAAACGAAGGGAATATAGCAAAATGTAGCACCAAGGCGCTTCCAAAGAAATACGCCGCCCAGTAGGCAACAGCAACCAAAAGCGCAATCACGGGCGCATGAAAAACAACCCAGTAGATAGCACACGAAGAGAGCCGCCAAAAAAAACCTATTCCTAAAAAATTGCTATCGGCTGCCACAAGCGCCCACAGGCAAACAAATGGCCAGACCGCGGGAATATCGAGCAAAAAAATCAATAAAATACAGGGAACCAGCAGCTGTAGAAGCCACGCCAACCCACGCTCTTGCTCAATGCGACGAAACGATTCTGCTGTAGCTGGATACAGCGAAACACGGGCCAGCATGACAACAAGATAGACATACCATACCTGAACCAATCCTAATGCTAGCCGCATTACACCGATCATAGAAGGATCAAAACAGAAACATCCGACACGCGAAGGTGCAACGCCCCCCCAAAGACAAATAATCTGTAGCCAGATCACCGTCAACAAAAAATAGGGACTTCGCCAAATACGCGCAAGCCGTCGCCAGGTAAAAAACAAAAAACGCGCCCACCAGGACAACGAAAAAAAATTCCGCAGCTCCTGTACCCACATCGCACCGACAACCCGCATATTCATCTTTTGCTCCTCGCTTGCAACCTACGCTCCTGCCACCCTACCACAGGCAATTGCGTAAAGACAACGAGTAGCATGCCTAGCAATGACTTGCGGCAATACAGCACAAAAGACTATCTTTTTACCCTCAAAATAATACATTTTATTGTCTTTTATCTAACCGGTTAGTCCACACACCAAATTAAAAAAACAAAATACCTTTGACTTTTAGTCAATACTATGTATAGATATGAGTATATAACCAGGATAACCAAGGTCATTGTTTACGCATTCGGAGAGGATACTCAAAGGGTCATGAAAAAAATCTTAATTGTAGAATCACCAGCAAAAACAAAGACTATCAGTAAGTTTTTGGGCAAAGATTTTAAAGTACTTTCGACCATGGGACATATCAAGGATCTTCCTAAAAAAGACCTTGGCGTTGTTGTCCCAGAAAAAGGTCAGATTCAATTGACTTATGAGCCTCTCGAAAAAAAAGATCGCGTCATCAGCGAAATCTGCAAAGAAGCTTCTCGCGCCGATGCCGTTTACCTTGCACCCGATCCTGATCGGGAAGGAGAACTTATTGCCTGGCACATCGGTAACGAAGTAGCCAAGGTAATGAAAAACCCTACTGCAATCCATCGAATTACGTTCAACGAAATTACCAAATCGGCAATCGAAGATGCGGTGGAACATCCAAGCACCGTTGATTTAGACAAGGTCGCAGCGCAACAAGCGCGACGCGTACTTGATCGTTGGGTCGGCTATCAAGTCTCGCCGGTACTCTGGCGCAAACTACAAAAGGGCCTTTCAGCCGGGCGCGTGCAATCAGTTGCCCTCAAACTTATTTGCAAGCGAGAAGAAGAAATTCGTGCGTTTGTGCCCGAAGAATACTGGAGCATAACCGGACTATTTATAACCGCAGATAAGGCGACACTTTCTGCATCACTTGCCATGATTGGCAAGAAAAAAGCCGAACTCAAAACTAAAGATGAGATTGAAAAACTTGTTCCCAAGTTACGTGAATGCACCTATCAAATCGCGAGCATCAAAGATTCCAAACGACAAAAAAAGGCTGCGCCACCATTTATGACCAGTACGTTGCAACAGGCTGCATATAACCAGCTCGGATTTTCAGTTCAAAGAACAATGTCGCTGGCACAACAACTTTATGAAGGCGTGCCCCTCGAAGACAAAGGGACGCCCGTAGCGCTTATTACCTACATGCGAACCGATTCCTTACGCATTGCCCAAAGCGCCCTAGAACAAGCCCGTAAATTTATTACAAAGGCATTTGGCAAAGAATATCTCCCCGCCAAATCAGTTGTATATTCAAAAGAAAAAGCGCAAGATGCGCACGAGGCTATTCGTCCCATTGATGTCACCCAAATTCCCGAATCGGTCCAACGCTACCTTGACCCAGATCTTTTTAAACTTTACCAATTGATCTGGAAGCGCTTTGTTGCTTGCCAAATGAAGCCCGCTGAATACGCACAACGCGCGGTGACAATTACCGGCGGTATCTACACATTCAAAGCTACCGGCTCAACACTCTTGTTCGACGGCTTTCTTAAAGCCTATTCGGCGCAAGATGAAGAGGAAGAAGACGAAAAAAACAGTAAAATACCTGCTGATATCCGTGAGCAGATGGAACTGGATCTAAACACAATTGAACCAAAACAGCACTTTACGCAGGCGCCACCACGATATACCGAAGCATCGTTGGTCAAAGAACTTGAAAAAGAGCGAATTGGTCGTCCATCTACGTATGCAACAATTCTTAAAACCATCCAGTTGCGCTCATATACCGAGCTCGATAAGCGCAAACGCTTTGTTCCAACGGAGCTTGGCTTTGCCGTAACTAAATTGCTTGATGCCAACTTACCCAAAATTATGGATGTTGCATTTACCGCACATATGGAAGAAGACCTTGACAAGGTAGCACAAGGTAACCTTGAGCGCGACGTACTTCTGCGCGAATTCTATCAAGAATTTTCAAAAGATTTAACCAAATTTGCCGGTGATGATGTCGAACGGCCAACTGAGCCAACCAACATTCTCTGCCCTGAATGCAAACAACATAAACTCGTTATCCGTTTTGGCCGCGCAGGCGCATTCATTGGCTGCCCCGGCTACCCAGACTGCACCTTCTCTTCTCCGTTTAAGCGAGAAGATGATGGCACCATCACCTTGGTAGAAAAGAAAGAACCAGAGTTGCTGGAAGAAACGTGTCCAAAATGCGGCAAACCTTTGCAAAAACGCGTAGGACGCTTCGGCGAGTTTACCTCCTGTTCTGGCTACCCTGAATGTAAATACATTAAGCAAGAAACCACCAAATTTATGTGCCCCGGATGTAAACAAACACCCCTAGTTCGGCGTTCGTGGAAAGGCAAAGTCTTCTGGTCATGCCAAAGCTACCCTGCCTGCAAATTCTCAATTTCTGGTGATATCCAAGAAATTGCCTGCCCGCAATGTGCTTCTCCTTACCTGCTCAAAATAGAAAAGGATG
>DNBB01000029.1 GCA_003484685.1 Candidatus Babelota bacterium | reverse complement strand
CCTCTCAGGCCGGCTAACCATCATAGCCTTGGTAGGCCTTTACCCTACCAACTAGCTAATAGTACGCAGACTCATCCTTTAGCGACAGCAAAGAGGCCATCTTTCTTCCCGAAGGAACATATGCAGTATTAACTCCAATTTCTCGAAGGTATTCTCCACTAAAGGGCAGATAATCCACGCGTTACTCACCCGTTCGCCACTGTACTAAGCCCGAAGGCTTTTCTCGTTCGACTTGCATGTGTTANNTTCTGAGCCAGAATCAAACTCTTCATCTCAAAATCTGTAAACAGATTCTTGTTTTTTTTAGAGTCACAAGATCATAGGCAAAATTTTTGGGATCTTTTCCATGCATTTCAAAGAAGGTAATTTTTAAACCGTCTTGATTGTATCTGCACATCCATGTCGTGTCAACAACTTTTTTTGGAGTTTTTTTATTTATTCGTACTTCTACGAATCGCAGCTACTATTTCAACTTTTATTTCTATCTTTTTTCACCACGGGTTCTTTCGATTTCCGTTTGCCATCCGCGATTACTGAGACTTAGTATATATACGCTCCACAGTGTGTCAACACATTTTTTCACTTTTTTTACAAAAAACTCAAAAGATGAACGCTTGGGTGCTGAAAAGACCCTCTGAGTGGCATGATTGATAAAGCATCACAATCTTTACTTTTCGCAAACAATAGTCCGCATCGCCTGTACTGCAACCTCAAACACATCATTCTTAACAGCAAAGTCGGCTAAAGGCGCCTTATTCTCTGCCGCAAGCTCCTGCTCTGCCAATATTAAACGCACATCTATCTCTGTTGTTGTATTGGCCCCTCGCGTCATAAGTCTTTCCTTCAAGGCATTAAGTGATGGGGGCAACAGAAAAACCACCTGCGCCGATGGATATTCCTGCTTTGCCGCTTTAACACCTGCACGATCAAGCAACACTACTGCGGAAACACCTTGAGTCAAAACATTTTCAACGGATGAACGCAACAATCCATAATAAGTGCCGTAGGCCTTACTCCATTCAATCAACTCACCCTGCGCAATATACCGCTCAAAGTCCTGGGTTGAAACAAAGTGATAATGCACCCCATCCATCTCCCCAGGGCGAGGTTTTCTTGTAGTACAAGTCACTATCTGCTTCACGCGCGCGCACGTATCATTAGCTAGCGCCGCAGCAACTACACTGCTTTTCCCAACACCAGACGGTCCAAACACAATAAAAAGTCGCGCCATTTTTCTACCTTCCATGCTACCGCGCTGATAAAATTGCACCTTTGCCCAGTTTTATATTACCTTAACTAAGAAGTACAAATCACCAAACAATCAAAGAATATCGCCATGCTTATTGACCTAATAAAAGAAGAATTAAAAAACCTCCACCCAGACCTACAAGCAATTCACGCCTGCTGGGAGCAGAGCAATTATCAAACAGATTTTGAAGAACTAACCGCCGCAACATCCAAAGAAGATTTTTGGCAACACCCCAAGCAAGCCGCTATCCTCAAAAAGCTACAGATGCTGCGCACATTGCGTGAACAGTACCTACAAATAACACAAAGCATGGAGGAGTATCCCGAACTTGCGGAACTTTTTGTAAACGATGAACACGAACTTGCCAATATCCACGCCGCCATCAAAAAAACCCGCGCCGAGATCTTAAAACTCAAAATAACCTTTTTGCTAAGCGGCGAAGACGACAACAAAAACTGTTTTTTAAGTATCAATTCAGGTGCAGGGGGAACTGAATCCCAAGACTGGGCCGCCATGCTGCTGCGCATGTATCTCCGTTTTTGCGAACGAAGCAGCTTTAAAATGCAGATCTTGGATTATCAAGCCGGAGAAGAAGCCGGCATTAAGTCTGCAACGCTACTTATTCAAGGAACCAACGTATACGGCCTCCTGAAAAACGAAGATGGCGTCCATCGTTTAGTACGCATTTCTCCATTTGACGCCAACAAACGAAGACACACTTCATTTGCCGCTATCGCCGTTACACCGGAAGTTGAATCAGCGGAAATAGAAATTGACCCTAATGATCTGCGTATTGACACCTATCGCGCTAGTGGCGCAGGTGGCCAACATGTTAACAAAACTGAATCAGCTATTCGCATAACACATCTTCCAACCAATATTGTGGTTCAATGTCAAAACGAACGCTCCCAAGTTCAAAACAAAGAAAACGCGCTCAAAATGCTCAAAGCTAAACTTGTTCAAAAACAAAAAGACGAAGAAAAACGCAAACAAGAATCTGTAGAGCGCAAAAGCATCGAATGGGGCTCCCAAATACGCTCCTACGTTTTACAGCCCTACAAAATGGTCAAAGACCATCGCACAGAACTGGAATCCCCTCAACCCGAAAATGTTCTTGATGGCGACATACTCCCATTTATCGAGGCCAACCTGATCCGCGCACAAGGCGCCTCTTAAACATCCTAATCAGTCGCACATTTCAGCGCCTGCTAAAAAATGCGCATGAACATGAAATACACGCTGTCCGGCTTTATGACCCGAATTAACCTGAAGACGAAATTCTTCTGCTCCCGGCACCGTACGTGAAAGTTCTTGCGCCATCTGAAATATAGCAGCGGCAAGGCCAAAATCCTCAGGACCGAACGACTGTATATCCCGAATCTCTTTCTTTGGGATTATAAGCAGATGAATCGGCGCCTTTGGATTAATATCTTTTATCACAATTATCTGCTCATTTTCGGCCACAATTTCGGCCGGAATTTCACGATCAATAATTTTTGAAAAAATACTCTTCATAACACCCTCATCACTTCACAAAATAAATTAAATGGATACGGTACAAGTATTATATGTTTGGAGAATTTGTCATGAAACACCCGATTCCCGCAGCCAAGACCCTCGGCCTTAGCGTAGCAATTTGTCTTGGTCTTGGCTCACTTTCTGGCCTTGCCGTACGAGGGCGCAATCTCACCTGGTACGCGCAACTCGCAAAACCAACCTTTACTCCACCCAGTTTTTTATTCGGCCCGGTCTGGACCGTATTATACGTTCTTATGGGAATAGCACTTGCCTTAATTTGGCAGCGACGCGAAGGTAATCAAGCCCTTCTTTTACTTTTTGCCGTTCAACTATTACTTAACCTCGCTTGGTCACCAATATTCTTTTATTATCAACGCATTGGCCTTGCCCTTATCACACTTATACTTCTCTTGCTAAGCATTATCGCCTGCATAGCCCTTGCTTGGCGCCACAAGGACATTACACTTCTTCTTGCGCCCTACCTTTTATGGGTGAGCTTCGCCGGAATTTTAAACGCAAGCATCTTCATACTTAATTTTTAACAACGGAAAATCAACATACATGACTTGCATAAAAGCGTGCCTTTTCAACTATCTTATCCTCACATTCGGTATATTCGGCGCAAAAAATATAAAATCACATTGCCCCAACTTCTACTCATACAAAAAATACGCATATGAAGAAGCAATGAAACGCTTTGCCCAGAAACACCTTCCCAACACTCCAATAAAAATTATTATCAGTGAAAAAGCCTCCAATGCTGGTGAAGCATTTTATCAAGGAGCAAAAAACCTAATTGTCATAGCTCCCGAAGTATGCCTGGATCTTTCTTATCTGGAAGGCACCCTTTTACATGAACTCGGCCACGCACAACATCAATACTTACTTCCTCTTACAGCAGCCACCATCGATGTTTTTTTATCATGTGCACATGGCTTACTCGCAATACTTATACTCAAAACAGGTTCATCACCACTCCTACTGGGCACTTTCCTTGCGGGTATTTTTAACACAATAATAATGAGTAATCTCTTACTAACTCATGAAGAACATTATGCCGATTGCTTTGCTGCAAAAAACTGCAGCACCAGAGAGGTTCTAGAAAAACAGTATAAAAACTACAAGGAAGCTGAATTAAGAAGTAAAAAGAAACTAAAAAAACACCGCGCCCAATTGCTCAACCTCAGCACCTCACTGTATAAAAAGATCAAAGCACTGCGCTTCTTCTTTGATCTATATAGAGATATTCATCCATGGGACGAAGTACGCGCCAAATTTTTTAAACAAAGCATCCGCGATCAATTCTCCGACAGTTCTCCTAAAACACGCCATAAACCTTTAGCAGAATTCATACATGAAGAACTCAATCCTCTTAAAAAAAAAGTTCTTCCACGCCAGCGCGCCAAAGAGAACTATCAAAAGAAATATCGACAAGCTAAACGAAAAACCAAACATAAAAAATATAAATAAATTCTTAAAAAATTCAGATAGATTTTACGTATAAAAATGCACAAAAACTGGTGGAGCTGACCGGATTCGAACCGGTGGCCTCGTGAATGCGACCCACGCGCTCTACCAACTGAGCTACAGCCCCAAAGACTGGTGCCGGGGGTCGGACTCGAACCGACACAGTGTCACCACCGCGGGATTTTGAGTCCCGTGCGTCTACCAATTTCGCCACCCCGGCATATATCAAATATCAAGCGAACGCCTAACCGTTTTATTGTATCACGCCTTAGCAGAGCGTCAACTAGAATTGCGCAATGCTATTCTAACAATTATTTCTGGTTTTAATCGGATTCATTTATACCTCACTCAGCAACAAAGCAATTAATTCGGCTTGTTCTATTTCAAAGGGAAGCTCAAACATTTTAACACGCGTGCCTCCGCCATACAGCAAAACTACGGATGACTGAGGAATACGCAACTTTTTAGCCAACAACTTAATAAGTTCCTTGTTTGCCTTGCCCCCTTCTGGCGGAGCTTGAACGTAACACTTAACGCCAACCTCTCCATCAGGAGCAAATCCCTGGCGCGAAGCCCGCGGAACAACCTTAATCACTAATTTCATACAAATTCGACTTGCCAACCCCGTATAAAAGCTTTATCTTATTCCTTGCGTAGCGTAACATAGCGCAGCGTTTTTTGAAAATCTCATTAGGAGAGATGGCTGAGTGGTCTAAAGCGCTTGCCTGCTAAGCAAGAGCCTCCAAAAGGGGCGCGAGGGTTCGAATCCCTCTCTCTCCACCATTTCTCTATATATTTGCGCCCATAGCTCAATTGGACAGAGCGTCAGACTACGGATCTGAAGGTTGAAGGTTCGACTCCTTCTGGGCGCACCATTTTTTTCTTTTTTCTCTTGCCCAAGCGACTTACAACTAGCAAGTTTTGCACACACAACAACTCATTTTAGGCTAAAACAGGCTACGCCTCTATCAATACAAATTTTTGCTCTTTTTCAGAATATTGAAACACATCTGCAGTAGCCAAATCAAACCACCACCCATGTAACGCCAAGACCCCTTGCTGCAAATACTCAGAGACCATTGGATACGTCTGCAGATGTTCGAGCTGCTGCATAACGTATATCTGCGAAAGCCTATTAAGCGGCGTTATATCCGGTGCAAAATCCCCGCAATCCTCCAGGAAGCGCTCATATGATGGCTTTGCGCATGAAAGCCATGCAGCAACGCCTGGATGTAGCTTTTTTTGTTCGAGCACCGCGCGCATAGCACCACAATCAGAGTGACCACACACAATAATGTCTTTTACCTTAAGCTCCAGCAAAGCGAATTCTATCGCCGCGGTAACAGATGCATCAGATGCGCCAAAAATCTGATATGGTGGAATACTATTGCCAATATTACGCAATACAAACAAGTCTCCTGGATCGGTAGATGCAAATACGTTAGGAACCACGCGGCTATCGCAGCATGCAACAAATAACGCATCAGGATCATGTTTTTCTGCAAGGCCGCCAAATCGACTACAATACTCATCTTTGCAATTATGGCGAAACTCCAAAATGCCTTGAATTAGTTTTTTCATGTCATCACCCCTATATTTGTTCAAGAAAGATTTACAAATCTGCCCTGCCCCCATATCCTATTAAATTCAGGCCCTCTTCTATTGTACCCCAATTATGAAACTAAAAAGGTAACATATAAAAACATGAATAAAGCGCTCGCCTTCCTGCTTGCCAGCTTAGCAACCCTTGGATACCAAAACACAACAACGCTGCATGCTCGAGTAATCAAAGAAAAACGAGAATTGGTTAAGTTAGGCCTTTACCAGCACTTTCGTGGCAATTTATATCAAGTAATCGGCTTCGCACGCCATTCAGAGACTCTCGAAGAGCTTGTTGTTTACCAGGCCCTGTACAATGGCTATGGCATCTGGGTCCGCCCGTTCTCCATGTTCACTGAAACAGTTGTACACAATGGCAAAATAGTGCCCCGATTTAAATACATCGGCGCAGGACATACACACACGCCTAGACTTAAAAATTCAAAATCCGGCAAATAGAGCACCCCTCTTTTTCTAAACCTATGCCAGTGCTGACAAATCAAATCAATTGCAGCACGCCGACCACTTGACTTTTTTAATTAAACAAATATAATTAATTTCAAGTAACAAATAAATCAAAACAAGGGTACAATTTTATGAAACTAAAAAATTTAAGTCTTATTCTTATCCTTTTATATGGAACGGAAAAGCTCAGCGGCGGCTCAGCGAGTCTAGAAAACTTTCCAAAAGAAAAGCAAACCGTGATCTTAGAAAAGGCTATTGCAGAATTCGTCAAAAATAACATGCCCAGCGGCTTCAACGGCCCACGCTTCCTCGTCTCCCCTCAGAGCAAAAACTTTGTTTACAACACAAAATTTGACATCGTCTGCGTACCACTTGAGAAAGCCGTTCAAAACCTAGCAGCTCTTGAATTTCAGGTATTACACGAACTCGGCCACTCACAACAGCAAGGAAACATGTCCTGGAAAGAAGAAGAGCTTTATGCGGACTGCTTTGCCGCTTCTTTTACAACAAGGACAAAGTTTTGTAAGTCTTTTATTGAATTAATGAAAAAAGAAGAAGAAAATGCAAACGTAAAGGGCTATGAGGTTGACCCCAGATATCCAAGTACAAAAGAACGAATAAAAAACATCAATAAAGCTTTAGCACAATATGGATATCTCAAGGAAGAGTATAAACCCAAAACATTGTTAAGCTTTATCCAAGAATTTGTAGAAAAAGACGAGAAAAGCCAAAAGTAAACCCTACACTTCTCCTAGCCAAAACAAGTTAGGCCTCGGGAATTCCCGAGGCCTAATCAATTATGCAGCCAACAATTCGACATCAAATATTAAATCTGCATTTGGCGGGATGACGGCGCCCGCACCACGTGAGCCATAACCAAGGGCTGATGGTATGAACAAACGACGCTTTTCGCCAACCTTCATATCCGCAACACCAAGATCCCAGCCCTTGATGACATATCCTACACCAAGCGGAAACTCAAATGGCTGTCCACGATCAACGCTGCTATCAAACTTATTACCAAGACCATCTTTGCCATCATTAAGCCAGCCGGTGTAATGTACTCGGACAACCTTGCCCTTAACAGGAGCCTGCGCCGACTCAGACGCGGCTGTTATAATTTGGTATCGCAACCCATTTTCTAATGAAACTATTTCTGCCATCGTATCCTTTCTTGTAACTATTTTCTCAGCTCGAGAACACGCAGGAGCTACGAACAATAAACTTAGTGAACATACATACATCAAACAACGCACGATCTTCATGACATACTCCCTTTTATAAACCTTCCTTAATTGTACCACAGGAGCCTAAACATGACGAAGCGTCCAAATTTCAAACCGCAAGCTTATTGTCTTTTTTCACAAAAACGATATCTTCAGAAACGATATGTCTGGAGAGATGGCTGAGCGGTCGAANNAGCGTTCTATCAAAAATTTCAAGAAGAGCTCAATGAGATATTTGAAACCAAGGACAAGGCGACACTCCAAGAAGAACTCGCTGATTTATTAGAAGTTATCCATGCGTACGCACAATTTCAGGGAATAGTATTTGCAAAAATCGAAGAAGCTCGAAGAGAAAAAAAGAACGAACGCGGAGGTTTTACAACTGGTTTATTTATCGAATCGGTAGAAGTTTACTCAAAAAACCCTGCATGCGCATACTATCAATCACGCCCGCAACAATATCCCGAAATTACATAGCGCCAGTTTATTGCCTTTTTAAACGAAAACAGTACCATTAAAATGATATGTCTGGNNCCACATAAAACTCTTCTCCTCACCATCGACGATGGGCCATCATGCAACACCGATGAAAAAATCAAGTTTCTTGCCGTGCATCAAATTTAAGTCCTCTTTTTTCTACGCGGTGAAAACACATCGTTCGCTATCCTCAACAAGCAATAAACCTAATAAAAGCAGGATTTTTGGTAGGCAATCACTCCTATTCGAACCCCTATTTTTCCCAAATTCCCCTTGAACAGTGCTTTAAAGAAATCAATAAAACAGAAATATTAATCAATCAATGCTACCAGCAAGCCGGTATACTCCGCCCCTGCAAAATCATTCGGCTCCCCTTTGCTGATCGTGGCGCGGGCGCCTGGAACAAACAACCCGAGACCGCGCAAGAACAAGAAAAGTATGCCGCTATTCAAGCATTTTTAAAAAACCAAGGCTTTATCAACCCAATTCCAAACAGCGATGAAATTGATATGCTCTGGGATATAGACACGCAGGATTATAAATCAAAATATATTCAAAATCATGATGAATACGCTGCTAATCTGAAAAAAACCTGTATCACAATCAAAGCAACTCAGCAGTCATTCTGCTCCATGACCTCGATCACAATCATCATCTTTTTGAAACAACAATAGAACTGCTTCTTTAGCAAGGTACGGATTAAATACAAAAATATAGGGCCCAAGTAAATTACTTAGGGCCCTATATAAGTCTTTATCCTCTATCTACAACATACCGTTGTAAAATTCGGAAAACTTTTACTGAGTAAATTTTACTCGTCAAGAAGTTGAAGCCGCGTAGCGGATTCTTTACCTTGACTTGCAAACAACTCATAAGATACGCGCTGACCATCATTTAACTGACGCAAACCAGCTTTTTCTAAAGCGCTGATGTGAACAAAGACATCCTTTGATCCATCATCAGGAGCGATAAAACCATATCCTTTGGTTACATTGAACCATTTTACGGTACCTTTTGTCATTATATTACCTCTGTCAATTAGGTTGTTAAAGAGTATTTATCCCCACAAACTACACGATGTAACCTGTGCTACTACTCTTATTCAAACGCTTACAATCGACATTTTAGAGAAGATCTTCAGATAACCTGTTACGGCATACTCCCAATATAGGAGTAACATTTTAGCAAGAGCAGGAAACTCAACTAGGATCTTAGTGTTACACATTTCAGAGAAAAGGTAAATACCGAGCTTCGAAGGATTTTTGTAGCCAAAAGCATTCCCAAGCGGCAATCACCGCCTAATTAAACATTGAAAAAAATTTGTTGCCCGAGATAGACTACTGGCAATAGGAAGCTCATATATACTAAGAGGCGCATGATGAAAACATTCTTGCCTATAATTCTTTGGGGATCATTCTGCTTGGTATTACCACTGCATGGTTTCGGATTATTAAAAAAACACCCTAAGCACCTAGCTCTGGTCACCATAACACTACCTAACGCAATACAGCTCAAGTCACTTCTACAAAAAACAACCGCTCTACAGGCGTTTAATACCGATACCGATGTCATAACAGAACTCGCCTCAAAAACGTTTACTGGCCCAGAATTGGAACAAACACGCCGACTACTGATTGATCAATACCAACGACGCCAACAACGAAAAACAAAATCCCTTTTTCAAACTTCGGACACAGCGTCCGCCGCAGTAAAAGCGTTCAATGCATTTCTTTGCTCATTCGTCAAAAAAAACAAACACCTTCATCAGCAGCTATTAGCATTTAGAAAACTTACTGAGCCTACAAATATGTAACCTGCGGTCTGAGAGTTTTTTCAGGCCGCAATATTAAAATGAGACTTGCGTCCATTCAAGCGGATCAACGGGAATATTGTTTACACGCATTTCCCAGTGCAAATGGTATCCTGTTGCATACCCTGTTTTACCAAGCGTTCCGACAGGATTGCCTTTCTTAATGCTCTGCCCAACAGCAATATCCGCAAATGAATCTAAGTGGAAATAGATACTCACTACACCGCAACCATGATCGATGACTACTGCGTTGCCCCCATGAACAAAACGATCTTTGAGAGCCACGACACCGTCCTGTGACGCCCAGACCACTGATTTAGGTGCAGAAATCAAGTCGATCGCGTCGTGACGATAGCGCCCTTTGTATTGAGTCGTGCGCACGGTGCCAAAGGCCGTGGTAATTGATTTCATATCACAAGGAACATAGAACATTCCCTTCCAAAGCTTTTTGAGCGAAGATTGCTTAGCGATGCGCACCATCTCATCTTCAAACTCTCGCTCACTGCGCCCTGCAGCGGCTTCTTCTTTCAGCTTTTCTGCATTAAGCGATATGGTCTGTTGCTTGAATGGGAATGGCACAACTTGTAGCTTACCTGTGAGCTGTAAACGCCCACCTACGCGATCAACGACGGTAACGACAAATGGATACTCACTTGGATGTTCATCGCTCTTAACAGGAATAAACGCTTCGTAAACGTAGTTTCCACTACCTTCTTGCACCGCCTGATATACACCACCTAACGCTTCAACAGAAATTTCCTTGAGGGGTTTGTTGCTCTGCAATTGAACATGCAGCGTTTTGCCCTGAAATACTTTATAAACCGGCTCACTTACCGTAAAAGCTGCCTCTAACGGGACATTATCGACAAAAAACGGAATTTCTAATTCCTGAGACTTGTGCCCATATGCGCCACTCACGGCTACAACCTTAAGCAAGTGCTCACCATCAACCAAAGTCTCTCGTGACGGAATCTCAATGGGATACTCGAAGACAGAACGATTTACTTTGTAACCGTCTACAAGTGGAGCACCATCAAGCCACACGCTCAAACGTGCAACCTTATATGGATGCGCCCCGACAATCATTCCTTGCACCATACCAGCATAGGCGCCACCCGCAACAACCCCACGAAGCTCAAGCTGCGGGGCCGCGGTTTCGAGCATATACCGACTTGCCCGATACCCGATCAGACCAACTGCTAACAACGCAAACAAACCTATAACAAAACGAATACGCACGCCAACGCTCCCAAAAGATACTAAGATCGAGATTATCCTAAAAATAATTAACCACTCCCCCTGCTTTTAGGACAGAATACTGATTTTTTCCAACAAGGTAAAACCTACGTTCGGAAAAAAAAGTTGACTATTTTTTTTCTAATTGTACAATTAAAACAAAGTAAAAATACTCAATGATGCAGCAACTGATCCCAAACAGGACTGCTCGAGATAAAAAATAAAAAACGGAGAACCTTTATGAAAAACCATTTTAAGCATTTCGCCCTTGTATGCCTTGCAGCCTTTGGCGGCCTTACCGCTACAGAGGGGCCTCAAGAAAAGGCTCTAAATAGCTTTAATAACGCTACAAATCGCACCGATATCATTAAAAAATGCACCATCTGCGATTTTAAAGGAAACCGACGTCTTTTCTACAAAGCAACCTCTTCGACCGATGAAAATCCAGCTGCGGCCCCATTCAATTTTACGTTCAATAACTCTATTAGCACCAACACAGAAAATCTTCATGAACTCCTTAATTGGTCAGAAAACCTATGCGTTCATTGTGGTAAAGCAGAGAACCTTGGGATCATTACCAAATCAAATACCGGCAAACATCTTCTTGAAGAGATTTACAAACACTTAAACGCCAAATTGACCGATACAACGGCAACTTCAACATCGCAATTGGAAAAAACTGCTTCTGCGCTTGCCGAGAAACTTTATGCTCGTTTTGCTGATTCACAACAAAAGCTTGCCTTTTTGTACGGCAAAACCGTAAATCACAAAAAAGTACGCGAAAGCTTTGTCAATAAATACAAAGCCGCGCGGGAAGATCTCAAAGACGAGGTCAAAAATCCAAAAATTCGCCAAATGATCTTTGATGATCTTTGCGCCGCTGGATTTTTGTACCAAAATAGTTCATTTAGGCGCCCAAGCAATCTTAAAGAACTCTGCACATCATTTGAAGCGAAGCAATTTTGCGATGAATGCCTAAAAAATATGATCGCATCCGATCTACCAAAAATCTGGAATATTACACGTCCCATACCTCTTGGGGCTGCGCACTTTGGTGGAGCCGGTAAAACACTTTTGTCTGCGCTCAAAATGCTCACCCTCTCGGAT
>DNBB01000043.1 GCA_003484685.1 Candidatus Babelota bacterium | reverse complement strand
TTATGGCGTGCTCGGGTGAAACGGCTTCAATACAAACCTGGGAAGCCTTTAAATTGCTGAATGTTTTATTTATTAGGTTTTCCCATGCAAGCTTTTTTTCTTCTGTTCGGGTTATTTTTAATTCTTGTTTTTTGTTTATTAAGGCTTCCCAAGAGATTGTCTCTTCAGCTGCTGAAAGGGTGCTAGAAATGATCGCTAGAGTGGCAGAGAAAAGATGATTTTTTTTCATGGTTTTATCCTAACTTAGAAGTTTTATTTTTTTATTAGGATAACAAAACAATGTTTTTTCGCAAGTTTACCTGCTGTATGGTGCGCTGCTTACATCTCGACGCCGATATTGAGCCAAACTTGTGCC
Source organism: Candidatus Babelota bacterium (assembly GCA_003484685.1). GTDB lineage: Bacteria > Babelota > Babeliae > Babelales > Babelaceae > UBA12474. The sequence goes on along the minus strand of DNBB01000043.1, from coordinate 6,839 downwards.
GTGCGTAGCGCAGAGTTTTCGCGGGGAAAATCAATAGAACCGCCGAGACCGATAAACATATTGCCATTTTGGTAGTGGCCCTTGTAACTTCCATTAACAAAGATTCGATTTACTAGTGCGCCACGAGAGATGCCTGAAAAGAGGTCGATATTGCTTGCTTTGATTGGGGTAAATACTGCATCATCTCCACCGAGTTGGCTGATAGTGCTGGTGCTTGCGGATTTGCCATCTCCTGTACCTGCAATGCCGTACTCACTCAGTGGCTCAACACCTTTGTCACAATAAGGCTTTTCTGGCCAATTAATACGTTCGTGATGATGCGCCCAGAGGGCATAGCCAAATTCTAGTTCAGCTTTCCTGTGCGTTAAGGCAAAGCCGGCAGAAATGTCTGCAAATCCGCCTGGCCGTATCGTTACGCGTCGTGTTAGAATATCAGTTGCCGGGCGCGTGTGTGTTTCGCCTTCGCGTCGTACGGGAAGATACCGACTCCAGGGTTTTCCAAAAAGATCAAAAACGCGCATTTGGTCGCGCTCAAGGTAATAATGGTGTTCTAGCGAAACGAAAAATTGTGCTGCACAGCAAGTATGCGGAAAGGTGCGTAAATGTAGTCGTCCAAAGATGCCGTTAAGTATGCTAACGTGCCCATTTGAACCAAGCGTTGGCGAGAACAAATTATCTGGGCGCACACGACGTTCTGTCGGAATTTCTACGCCGCCATGATAGACCAAAACAAATTTTTCATCATCGATAATGGTTGCGCCCAGGATTGCACGCATGCAGGCGACGCCGGTTAGGCGTTCGGCTTGTAGGTTCCACCGGGCTGCGGTGATGTGCAACGACGAAAGTGCTTGGGTAATGCTTGGATCAGTTGCTGCGGGGTGTAGGTTGTTTTTAACGGAAAGGATCGGGAGGGCGAGTTCAAACCACCAGTCTTTGATGATTTTCCAATTGGTCCATTTTCCAAATCCTTGTCCGATTGAAATAATGGCGCCCCAGACGTCTTGTTTTGGGTTGCAAGAAAAGGTTCCCGAAGTAGTGTCTGAGAGGCCAAACCATTCAGCCCGTACATCACGATCATTGGGATGTATAGTGGTTGCATCACCAGCAAATATAAGTTGGTTCTTGCAGCTGAACAAAAAGTATGGTGCAGAGCGGTCCCAGTTCCGGCTCCATTGATATAGCGGTGTAACATGCGCTGCGGTGACATTGTTACCGGATAGCTCTGCTAACACGGTGCCCCATCGTCCCAAGATGGTTGGGGTATTGTGATATGCGGGGCGTGGCATCATAAAGGTTTGACTGGTGTAATTTTGAAAAAAGTCGGGAATATTTATAACGCTTGGGTGAAGCATATAAGGCATTGCCAAGAAGCAAAGCAGTGCTACGTATTTCATGCGAGCCTTCCCGTTGTTATTGGTTGAGCTAAGGTATCTGTGCGAGTGCGTCATCAAGATCTATTTCACTAGCCATGAGTTTAGTCACGGTTTGGGCTAACAGGCAAGCGTAATTTGTCGGATGTTCAAAGATATTGCGCCCGATCGCGCCACCAGCCCAACCAAGTTGGTGAACTAGGTAATTTGTTGTTCGCAGTAGTTCATGTGCGTTCAGAGGTTCTCCACCGGCAAAGAGTAGTCGAACATTACCTGCAGCTACTTTGGTTTCCTCAAGTAGTTGTACTTTATGCGAAAGATCGCCCTGCGGCAGTTGTAGTTTTACAAAGTCAGCACCCAAACTTGCTCCTACGCTTGCGGTTAGCGGAAGATACGAAGAAGCTTTTTCTGGTGCAATTGCGCTTCCGCGTATATAGCTCCAAAGGACAACGGGGAAGCCGTGCTCATGCGCTTGGGTAATAGCTCGAGCAGCATTTGCAAGCATAATCTCTTCTTTTTCGCTTCCTAAGTAGATCGTGATCCCTACGCCCAAGACTTTGTTGTGATTGTTTTTGTTAAAGGTGACAACCTCTTCAATGCTGGTTATCTGAATGCTATTGGGCTCAGCATTGCGTAGTTTTTGAGTAGGCGTTTTTGCACTTAATTTGATGATAGCTCCTGTTGTTTCGCCAGCAAGATAGCGCGAGATAAGGCCTAAGTGCGAGGCTAACACGAGCTTGCTTTGTTCTGCAATAGCAAAAAAATGTGTTGGGTCTAACGTAAGGCCCTGTTCTAATTTGTGGTCAGCTGCAAAAATGAGCGCTTTGCCGTGGTAAGGGGCAATGCGCGAGAGGCGTTCAACAAATTCCTGGTGGTAACGCGCAGGAACTGTTCGTGGAATGATGATAGACATGAACGTTCTCCTTATTTTTGCTGGTGTGGAGGTATTTTTTCAATAACGACAATCTGCTGCGCAATTTTATTGAACAATGGGGCGGCTACACTTGCCGCGTAAAGGTTTGTTTGCGTTTCTTTGTAGGGTTCTTTGATAATAATAGTGATGACGCGTTGGTATGAACCCTGCTCAATAATGCCGGCAAAGGTATAGATGTTACGTGCTGGATCATATTGCCCATTGCTTAGTAAGTGTGCGGTTCCCGTCTTGCCCTGCACCACATAACCAGGGACTTGTGCTTTGTGGTACGGAGATGTCTCTTTGTTGATGGTGATGATCGTGCGAAGCTGTGCAACGGCTTCTGCTGATGCAACTTCTTTTTTGACGATTGGGGAAGTGCTAAGGAGACGTGGCGCAACGAGGATTCCGTTATTGGCGATCATACCAAGGGCTGTTGCTAGCTGGAGGGTGCTTGCTCGTATCTCATATCCAAAGGAGAGAGAAAGCGGGGTTGCCTTTGACCATTGTTTGAGGGGGGTAATACCGCCGACCGCTTCGCCAGGGAATTGAAGATCAGTTTTTTGTGCAAAACCATATTTCGTGAGGTAATGATAGAGCTTTTTCCCTAACCGTAGCGCAATGAGGGAGGTGCCAATATTGTTTGATTGGCGTATGACGTCGGTAAATGTCAGTAAGCCACCGGCTTTCCAGGTTGTAACCCGGATGCCGTTAATGGTAGTTTCTTTAGTGTTGCGGCAATCAATCGTTTCTTCGGGAGTCACCACGCCGTCTTCTAGTGCAGCTAAAGCAGAGAATACTTTAATGACTGATCCAAGCTCGTAGCTTTCGGTAAAACAGCGATTTTTTAGATGTTGCTGCTCTATGCTGCTTGGTTTGTTGGGATTGCTATCTGGATACATGGCCGAAGCAATGATAGCACCATCTTGTGGATTGGTTACCAGGATCATGCCTTCTTGTGCCTTCCACAGATTCACCCACTTTTTGAGCTCGTGATAAACGATTTCTTGAATGTTTTGATCAATGGTAAGGGAGATATCTGTTCCTTCACAGCCTTCTTGTGCGGCGGTTTTTTCAAAATAAAATGATTCAATGCGAGCATCTTTTTGCAAAATGTATGTCGTAGGGATGCCGGCCAGCTTGTTCTCGTATATCATTTCAAGTCCGGTTAATCCTTTGTTGTCAACATCAGTGATGCCGATTGTGTGAGCCAATGACGGGGCAAGGTATACTCGTTTATGCTCTTTGAGAAGATGAAGATCGACGAGCTTAGTATTTAGGACAAGGGTGTGTTCCTCAGGTGTGAGATGTCGCTTGATAAAGGCAAAGGGAGTGTTCTGCCCTGTAATAAACCGTTCTGATTGTTCAGGAAAATATTTTAAAATAAAGTGCTTTGTTTGCTCTGGTTGTTCCATTTGATTAGGAGTAATAAATAGTGAGTAGCTCTCTTGATTGAGCGTAAGTGGTGCATGGTTCCGGTCAAAAAAATTTCCTCGAGCGGGCTGCTGCGTTATTTGGATGTGGTATTGGCGCCTGCCAAGATCAGCATAAAAGTCGTGGTGTAAAATTTGGGTGATAAATAAGTGCACCAAGGCAACGAGGAAAAAAACAAAGAAGAGTGCAACAACTAGAGAAATGCGAAACTGGTGCAAAGCCTGCTTCATAGTTCTTGTTTTCGAGGAGAAAGATAGTCTTTAAGTTGTAAGATGTGCTCGGGTGGAGTTTTTTGTAGTCCGAGTTCTTTGGCATTTTCGAGTATTTTTGCCGGTGTCGAGCGTTCGGCGATTTTTTGGTGCAAGGCTCTTATTTCTTTTTCGACTGTTGCTAGGTTGTTTTCGAGTTGTTGTTTTTGATACATGTGCTGAATGGCGGCATTTTGATGCCAGATGTACCAAAAAATCATCCCGGTTGTTACCATACTCCAAATCAGTAACACTTTTGACGCGTTCACACCACTCCCTTTTTGCACGTAAAACCCTAGGTTCTAGAATGCGCGCGCGGCTCCAAAATGCACTTCGTAGGGTGATTCACCGCGACGTTTTTTTGTATCAAGTTTAAAGCCCCAATCAATGCGTATTGCGGTTGGGTTTTGAATACTAATACCAAATCCNNGTTCCCCCGTCGTAAAAGAGGAAAGCGCGCATATTTTCATCTCGGGTGATTGGGAATTGAAGTTCAGCATTAACAAAAAGTGCACGGGTGGCGCCCAGTGAGCTTCCAAGCAATTGAGGCCCTGCTTGGCCATAAGCAAAACCACGAATGGTGCCCGGACCACCAACATGGAAGAGTTCACGATACGGCGTCGTTCGATTTGCCCCGAGCGTCCCAATAGCGCCAACAAATCCGTGCAAGTGAAGTACGAGTGCATATTCTGGAATCAAGGTTGTATACCAATGTGCATCAAGTCCACATTTTACAAAACCAAAGTTGCTGCCACTGTTAGGGAAGCCCACACGGGTATTAAGGTTTAGAGCGTAACCGGTTGTGGGGAACATAGGGTGATCACGACGGTCCTGAGAAAGTAACAAGTCAAGCCAGAAAAGTTCTCCCGGTTGGAACATGCGATCGATCTGTGCCTGAAGGCAGGCTTGTGCTTCGGCATTGTCCCGATAAATAGTGCGAGCGGTGTTTGGGTGTTTGTACGTGATTGACTCGATGCCAAGCCCGGTATTGAAGGCAGCAAAATTAAGTGCTTCGATACGCATGCCGGTATTGATATTCATACCGCGTACGCGTTCTTCGGCTTCTTTGACGGTTTGTTTAAAGTTTTCGTAGGTTGTTTCGCGTAAAAACCCGGCGATAGAGCCGCTAACAGGGCGGTCAAACAACCAATCAGATCCAACCACAGCGTCAAAGGTTTTGGCGCTTGAGGCAAGGCTAGTGCTTAAGCCGTATCGGATGGCCGTTCCCATAAAGTTGCTGTCACTCATGGTACCACGTATGGTAAAACCACCGGGCGGTGTTGCAGGGTCAGAGCCCTGACCAACGCCATAACCAATGTCGAGCCCTAAGTGCCCCGTTTTTACTTCTTTTACTACTAGATCAAGTTGCGCGTGTTCGTCATCATTTTTGATGATCCTCCAGATAACGCCGTCTTTTTGGTCAAAGTAACCAAGAAGTTGCACACGTCGTTTGGTTTCATCCATTAAACGTTTTGAAAGGACTTCGCCTTCATCAAAAAGAATTTCGCGTCGAATAACGCGTTCCTGTGTTTTTTTATTGCCTACGATATTGATCTGCTCGACGGTTATTTGATTGCCTAGCGTGGAACGAAACTCTAGTTCTACGGTATGCGTTGCGTCGTCGGGGATTATTGAGGGTTGGATATCGGCGTAAATATAGCCATGTTCGCCAAAAATGGTCCGCAAGCGTTCCATGGTAGCCCGAATCTGATCTTTGGAGTAAGGTTGTCCTTCAAAAATCGGTATCATCGAGCGAATTTCAGTGCCGGAGTAGAGCTCATTATCGGTAGCGCTTACTGAGCCGATAAAATAAGGGTCACCTTCCTCAATGACAAAGGTCACATCGACAGCTCCATCATCTGATTCGTCAATTTTTGTCTGGATAACGCGAGCAGTAAGGAATCCATTGCTTTGGTAGATGTTTTCGATTGTGTATTTATCTTGCATTACTGCGTCTGGGTGATAGATACCAGAACGGTCAAGAAACCCCAAAAGCCATGCTTCGCGCGTGTACAAACGAGCCTGAAGTGCTTCATCGGATATTGATTCGTTACCTTCAAACTGGACGCGGCGAATACGCGAAACAATGCCCTCATCAATGATAAAATGTGCTGTTGTTGTTCCGTTGTCCTGTTTTTCGAGCGAGCCAGCGACGGAAACGTGATGATAGTTTTTTTCTTTGTATGCCTTTTTGATCTGCTCTTCAATGTTTTTGATTTCCATCTCATCAAGCGTGCGGATACGGCTTAATTCGAGCTTTTCATGGAGCTTGGTGCTGCTTATGGCACTGTTCCCACTAAAGGTTATTGCACTAACATGATCTTTTTCCGTGAGTGTGATTTCAACTTCAACTTCGTATTCACTTATGGGTTCAACAAATATTTGTACGTTGTTAAAGTAGCCCATAGCATACAAGTTTTTAATGGTCTGTTTTGTTTTTGTAGCATCAAATGTGCGGCCGACTAAAAAAGGTATTTTGGCTAATATTGCCGGGGTGGCAACCATTTGATTTCCACTTATGCGTATGCTCCGGACTGTGGGTGTAATCTTTGGTGCGCTTATGGATGGCCCCTCTTGATAAGTCCCGGCTGCTGCGGCGTACGTTGTGCTCAAAGAAAATATGCACAATAGCGCCACAAAAAGCTGGCTTCGGGTGCTCCTAGTTTTGACTTGCATCTACTGCTCCTGTAAAACCCAATCTTTCTTTTGAATTTTTCTTGCCACAAGAATACTTGAGTTTGCGAAATTTCACTAGCCTGAGTAGTCTGTCCCATAAGGTTTTTCTTTAAACGAAAGGCAGACTCGTGGCTGATATTCGACTCACTAATACCATGTCTGGTGAAAAAGAGGTACTTGCAATTTTACCAAATGAAC
>DNBB01000035.1 GCA_003484685.1 Candidatus Babelota bacterium | reverse complement strand
CTCAAAATGCTCACCCTCTCGGATATTTCTGTTGATGAGTATGCAGGCGGCGCCCATAGCCCCTTTTTGGAGATATGGACAAGCAAAGCAAAACCTGCACGAAAAATAGAACTTGATACTCGCTGGGCCGATTATTACAAATCACGCAAGCCTGACTTGGATCCTGCACTTGAACATGGCTACTTAAAAGAAAACGCCCTAGGAGAACAAAAATCTTTTATGGGAAACACTATTGGGAGCTTAATAGACCCTATCTTGTCTCCGGGCAAAACGATTTCAAACAACTTTTTTCCTGTCGTTCTCGGGTTTTTAACAACTTACTTAAACATTAACGCCTTCAACCCAGAACAACCAACCAAAAACTTGTCCGAGCATATCGTAGACAATCTGTTTACCTGGGGTGGCGCCGCTGATGCAACGGTTATGTTATCAAACCTTCTGCCACTCAATAGCAACCTTGGTCAAGCACGTGAAAATCGCAATTACTTTGGTGATCTTACCTATCATGCGTCAAACTTTGCACTTGGCCGTGTTGCCTCGCCCATGTTATGGGCAAAAACACTCGGTGCAGATCCTATGAAGCTTATGATGAGTAACATTGGTGTCTCTCTCTTAGCCCCGCAACTTTCGGGAACCCAAAATAGCAAGTCTGGCATGCTGATTGGGCAAAGCTTAGGGCTATTGGCCCGCGGACACATGATTCCTGCGGCAACCTCATTCTTTATCCCCTTTTTGCTACACCAATACATCTAAAATCAAATACGCTACTAAAAATCTAGGAACACTCTTAGTTGCGCTGCATACTAAGAGTGTTTTCTTTTGTTGCGCCCGCTCTTTTGTAAGGTTCGATACGCATGAAACATTCACTAACACCGCAACCAACACTTCCAACCCTTCCTGGTGTTTACCTCTTTATCACGCCACAGGGCGAAATTTTATACATTGGTAAAGCAAAGAACCTCAAACGCCGTATCCTCTCCTATTTTCGTCCCACCAACAACCAAAAAATACAGCAACTTATTGAGCAACATGAGCGCGTCGCGTATATCGTTACCCACTCAGAATTGGAAGCGCTACTCTTGGAGGCCACGTTGGTACATCAGCACCAACCAAGCTTCAATACGCTTTTGAAAAATGGCAACCCATTTATGTATCTCGCCGTAACCGCGCCCTCAGCACAGAGCAACCAAGTCCCCCAGCTGATGCTCGCACGCAACACAAACAAAAAGAACGCACGCTACTATGGCCCCTTTATTGCCAAAAAAGATGCACGCAAACTGTATGATTACCTCATCAATAACTTTCAACTCTACCTGTGCAACAAAAAGATCCCATCCGGTTGCCTTGATTATCATATCGGACGCTGCGCAGGCTCATGCAAAGAAGATTTTGATACTAAAGATTATCTCATGCGCCTATCTGCTGCCGAAGCGCTCCTGCAAGGAAACAAAAAAAACTGTCTTGCGTTCTTACACAAGCAAATTGAACACTTTAACCAACTGTTACTTTTTGAAAAATCGCGCACTATCGCAGAACAAATCGTAACCATAGAATACTTATTTGACGCCCTTACCCACAAAAAGCACGTGCAGATCTATAAAAAAGACTTACAAAACATCTTTAGCGAAAGTTTACCAGACGAACAACAGTACCAAGAAGCGTCAGCAGAATTACAAAAGCTAGCAGGTACCAGAATACCACCCCAAACCATCGACTGTTTTGATATTTCTCACTTTCAAAGTCACCAAATCGTTGCCGCTGCGGTTCGCTTTACCAACGGCACCCCCGATCATAACGCATATCGTCGCTTTATTATCAAAAGCATCACACAGCAAGATGATTACGCTGCGTTGCAAGAAGCAATAACCCGCCGGTACAAAAACCCTAATGATCTACCTGATCTCATCCTTATCGATGGCGGCAAAGGCCAACGCAATGCAGCCACAAGTGTACTTCCACCCAATGCAACCTGCCTGAGTATCGCCAAACGAGAAGAACGACTCTTTACGCCACGCTATCCCGAAGGCATAGTCCTTTCACCGGATACCCCTGCTGGCGCACTCCTCATAACCCTACGCAATCACACGCATAATCAAGCCATTACACTACATCGTATTCGAGCGCGAAAAAGCCTTACCCAAAAACCGTCTCCACACTCAAACAACCCAAACAGCAAATAGCAGTAACTCCTACCTAGAAAACCAATTTTTGCTGCACGCATCTATTTCAATTAGAAATGCAACTTGTTACACTGTCTAGTGAAAACAAGAACAAAAAGGAGATATCGTATGAAACATGTATTCCTCTATTTATCAGCGCTCTGCCTGATTTCGAACATGTCCCCAACCTTGGCGTTGATCCCCAAAGATGCGGCGCCTAAACTAGAAAAATCTATTTGCTTTGGTTGCCAATTAACCGAATCACAAAAGATCGAATTGCAGGATTTGATCAAAAACTATAACCGCGCATTAAATGCCTATTGTGCCTGGATCTGGATCGTCCAGCGCCAAAACTTTGTTCATCGGCCCTCAAAAGAAGCCTTACATCAGTCGCGCAAACACAAAGAGAACATTGCAAACGCCTTGAACTCTCTCATAATATTTTATCAATCAGCCGGGATACCTGAGCAGGAAGTCGCACAACTCAAATCAACACTTGATCAGGGAGAAAACCAACTCATTTGTGATCTGGCCACATTATCGCTAAGCGCTGAAAGATAAGCGAAACCCTTGCACTGGAATGTGCAGGTTTTCTAAATTAATCACCAATCAAATAACAGGCACCCGTATTTACAGGGGAGGTGGTTGGTGAATCGATATCCACTTATCGTGCTCGGAATCGGCATACTAGCCGTAGCAGTCCGATATGGACAGACAAAAATTAGTACAGGTGACTCTGCTGGTAAAGAATTTACTACCGCACGCATAACAACATTTAAGCAACCATCTTTATTGCAGGCCAAGGGCAAGACCTCCATTTGGAACCCTGATGAGCAATGGGATAATCTTTCGCTCCAACAAAAAGCAGAATTTTTGCAACCGCTCCTAGCAAACAAAGAAAACCTTTCCCTTCAAGAAAAACAAGATGTAAGCAACAAGATGCATCAATTTCTTGTTCTTCTCATGGCAGATCGCGCCAAACTAATCATCCAAAACCTTGCTAATCTCGCATTCCCCAATCAGGCAACCCAACTTGGCGAAACAGCTAACGCGATAATCCTCTTTGACCAGCTCTTAACACAACTCTTGCAACCCGAATTTGTGCAACGGCTTAAACGCGTTAGCAAAGTAGCTCGTTGCATACGAACAAAGAAACTCGGAACGTGTTCCGAACTCTGCACTTCACAACGAGCATGTATCGCCACCTTACTCCAAGATGGCGCGGTACTATTTGAACCACTAATCAAAGCTAGTATTGGAACATCAAACGTAGGCAACGAAAAAATCCTCGGTATTCTTCCTATGCTCTTCAAACTTGCTGCACCAGAGGCGCCTGCCACCCAAGAACTACTTGCCCTCTCGATCATGCTTGACTCAAGTATCCAGTTACTTAAAGAAACCGGGAGAATTCTAGAACCGGCACATCAAAAAGACCTAGGAGAGCGGCTATGAAACCAATCTTTTTGCACCAACAAACCCTTTGGTTCTTAGCCATTATCGTCATCATCACACCAGCCCTGTGCACTAATGGTCACAGTTCAGCCAAAGACAGCTGGTATCCAAGCAATCCTGAACTTCAAAAACTATACGATGGGTGCCAACAACTAGAAAACCTTAGTTTTATCCTTAAAACCCTAGTCGATGGTACCCACTTTGATAAGACGCTCAAGAACGCTGGCTCGTCATTTTTTGGTATCATCCTTAATATGAGCGACTTAGGGGAACAGTCTCTCCGGGCGCTTGAACAAAGCTTGGGCGAGCTTAAGCAATACTACGGCTGCGTAGTACAACCTGATCAGGAACTCCGAACAAAAGCCGAGAGCACTGACCCTACGGAGCTTGCGTGCGCAAATATTCAATGCCGCAGTAAGCAGAGTTGCATCGGTGCTACTATTGGCGAAACCGCCAGCTTTTTGACGCCGCTGATTCACTCCTTGCTGGGCAAAGTCGTCGATACCAATACTGAGAACACCAGTTCTTATCAGGTCGAATCGGGACTATTAATGAACTTAAACACCTTTGCGCGCGAAGCGCTCGAAATGGCAGAAAAAACAGGTCTCGCCTCGGTACTTGGCAGCTCAGGAACACAACTTACCAACTCGCTCAAAAAAAACCTTGAACGGCTACAAATCGTTGCCAATGCCTTGACGGTTGCCGGCAACGATATCCTCTTTGCACTACAGACCGCAGCCCCACTAATCGGCGGCAAGGAATATATCGAAGCATTACCAAAACTCTCTGACGAAGAACGCGCCAAATTATTGGCAGAACAAATCGACGTGGACATCGACTCTTTAGATGAACTTACGATGGACGATTTTTTACTTTAAGATAGGGAATCGCTAAACAAAATACTGGCACAAGGAAACATTAGTGAACGAACAAAACAATACATGGTTCGTTGTATTACTGCTCTTTTACCCGCTCCTTGGTGTTGCTGCCCACGCGCCAGAAGCCTACCCTACCGTAAAAAAGAAAGAATTTGCATCTAAAATACCAAAAGGGGGGAAAGATAAAACATTCTTCAAACCACTTGAAGAATGGGGCGAAGCAGAAGCTAAAGAGGCGTGTTCAGAGACTATACCTTCAAAAAATATTTCAGGGATACCCTTCTTTAAAACACTGCTCAATTTGATCACCACAGATAGCGCTTTATCTGTCTCGTTAAACTTGGCAGCGATTCCAAAAACAAACATAGCGTTAAACCAAAACAATACCGGAAGCAAATTTCAGGCAAAAGAAGAAAAAAAAGACCGAGCAGGAATAAATACAGGGGTTGCAGTATCCAAAAAACCAAAGCTATCGGAACCAGAAAGCGGTCCACGTGATTACCTATTCATAAGAGCATCCTTGTTGGCTCAAGCCCTTGAAGAGTACGGTAACTCCAGCAACCTGCCGACAAAATGCGAATTTAACGCAAACATAGAAGAGACATTTTTTGATACGCCGGAATTCGATCAAGAAAACTTTATTTTGGAAGTTGGTACATTTTTAAATATTCTTAAAAAGAAAACCTCATATCCCTCAAAAAAACACCCCCAAGATAATTACACCTTCTCAAAAGACATACCAGTAAATGAAAAGAGCCCGGACACGCAAGCACAGCCATCAACATATCGGATCTTCCATGCGCTTCAAGAAATAACATATGAACTAATAATACGATTCTGCGCCTATCATATGCAAGCTGAGGCAAGAAAGTTTAGAAAGCTTGAAAAAGCACGCATCGAAGAAATGAAAAAAAACAATGTAAAAACAACCAAGAAACGCAGCTTCGCCGTTCTATCAATCCAAGAGTGCCTAATTCGACATGTATACGATAAATTTTTTCCTGGCATTGAATGCTTTTTTAGGCGAATGCCCAGTAAAAATTTCAGGTTACTTAAATCACAAATACTCGATAAAGCAAAATACAACCAAGAACCCAAGATCTTTCAATTGATCAAGGAACAACTCTCCCCGCCGACCATAAAAATAATTCCGCTGCATCAACCAAAAAAAACTATCTTGTTTCGTGGGAGTGCGAGCGATTACCGATATTTTTTTGGTCCTTCGCCTGGACCAGGCAACGAAAGCCCCCCCAAAAAATGGTTAGGAAGCTACCTCAAATTATGTAATAACTTAAAAAAACACCAATCACTGTAATTGCATTTCTCCTAGACAAATTATTAAAAATAATTACAATAAGATAAAAAGCGGGTGTGTGCGATCACCAAAATGCACACTACAGCGAGCCCTCATGCAAAGTGCACAAGGCGTCAAAAAGCTTTTCAGCAATGCTTCATAACTCACCGGCCGCACCAAACGTAAAATAAGAAGAAAGAGATCGTCGTGAAAATTACCCTTTTTCCAATACTCCGCGCGTTCATGCTCATCGTGGCATGTAGCATTTTTGGGCAACTCTTTTGCTATTCAACAACCCTGTGTGTTTATGACGACCAACTAAGCGCCGTTGAGCTGCTAAACTCATTCAGAGGTACCGTTAAAGAAGAATATGTTAAACGGTCAGAGCTCCCCCACTTTCTTAAAACAAAAAGAGCGCAACTCTCCCATGTCACACATTTAAAACTACTCAATTCTTCTAAAAATAAAAAGAAGGAAAAAAGCCTCCTAACGAAGGAAGAATTTGAATCCCTCTACTTTGATTATATACCATCCCTAAACACCATATCCCTTGTTTGCGCATCCCTTCCCAAGGGAATTAACTGGGAAAAAATATACGAAACACGCTACAAAAATTTTTTAGAGATATATATCGACGAAGCCTACAAATTATCCCAAAAAGAGCTTCTTAATACCCTCAGCACCTTTCCT
>DNBB01000040.1 GCA_003484685.1 Candidatus Babelota bacterium | reverse complement strand
TCATTAGGCGAGGCTGATATTTTGCGTCGTGCTATGGGTAAGAAAAAGGTCGAAGTCATGCAGGAGCAGCGAGCAATTTTTATGGCTCGTTCTACGGATGCTGGTTTTGACACGAAGAAAGCGGGTGAGCTGTTTGATTTGATGGCGTATTTCGCCGGGTACGGTTTTAATAAGTCTCACTCTGCCGCCTATGGCGTGATCGCTTACCAAACGGCGTATTTAAAGGCGCATTACCCTGTCGAATTCATGGCGTGCCTTATCTCTTTGGAGGCTGGCGATCCTGAAAAAATGGCGGAGTATGTCCAAGAGGCTCGAGATCAAGGTATTGCAGTTTTGGCACCTGATATCAACTTGTCTGAGCATGATTTTACTGGTGTGGGTAATGAGATACGATTTGGTTTGGTCGGCATTAAAAATGTTGGAGAAACAGGGATAACTGCATGTTTGCAAGAGCGTAGCAAGGCAGGACCATTCAAAGATCTTCTCGATTTTTGTATACGGGTAGACTTGCGGGTATGTAACAAACGATATATCGAAAGTTTGGTTGCGGCAGGCGCGTTTGATGGCCTACCAGGAAATCGTGCGCAAAAAACAAATGACTTGCAGCGAGTTATGGATTGTGCGCTTGAGAGAAAAGAAGCGCTTGAAACAGGCCAAATTGGGCTTTTTGGATTAGTAAATAATGGCCCTGAGCAGGGCTTAGATCAGTCATTTGCCTTTGAGGTATGTGATGACTGGCCTGTTGCAAAAAAGCTTGAGCAAGAAAAAGAGTTGCTTGGTATTTACTTGAGCGCGCGCCCAATGGATCAGTACCGTCAGCAGCTTTTATGGCTGGGGGTCCAACCATTTGCTTCAGCTCAGGAGGCTGCGGGGATTAAATTTTTGGGTTGTGGGCAAGTTAAAAGCGTGCGAGAAATTATGACCAAAAAAGGCGACCGCATGGCCTTTGTGCAACTCGAGGATTTGAGTGGAACAGCTGAGTTAGTAGTTTTTCCTAAAGTGTTTTCTCAGGTGCGTGATACGCTGGTCACCGGCGCGATCTTGTTGGTTGGTGGCGAGCTTGATACGGCGGCACGCAGTTGCAAGATTAAAGCTTCATGGGCTTTTCCTATTGATGAGCTTTTTGCTAATCGAACTGACCTCATTGAACAAGTTTTGGTTTTTTTACCAAACACGTCTTTAGCTAAGGATACGGTTGCAGCGCTTCCAGAGTGTTTGCTCCCGGGACGGGCGCGGCTTGAGTTTATTTTCTGGGATAATGGAAAACAGCTATGCCTTGCCGCACGGCAAAAGGTTTTGTGTGATACTTCGGCGGTCAGCGCATTGGGAAATGTCGCAGAAAATTTACGAATAAAACTTGCCTTGTAATGCTCGTAAATAGGCGTTTATCACGCGATGGTTTTTTTAAAATATGCAGAGGCTTTTGTTTTACCTAACAACGACATGACGGTTGACCAGAGTGAAGGGTTTTGCGGTGGTTTTTGTGTTTTGAGCGTGCTCAGTTCTTTTTTTAAAAGGCCAATGAGTGTTTCTTTGACTGCAAGTTCCGTAATACAGCATTGCTCACTAAGGCGCAGTGTTTCAAGATTGGTATGATATTGTTGCTGCTGAATTTGGAGTGCTTCAAGGTTAAAGTATGGTTGTTGATTTTGATAGCGGCGCGCAATAAGGTAGGCAGCTGTCGCTGTGCCGATCAAGATAAGAGTGCCGCGATAGTGATAAGGTAGACATAGCATAGTTGCCCAGAGTCCTTTGTTTTTTTGCTCTTGTGCCGTAAGTTTTGCTGGTTCAACCATCGTGGGCATTTCTGTTGACGGATTGATTTCTGATTTTTTAATGAGTTGCTCCTGCTCAGTAAGTTTTTGCTGCAGCAAGAGGACTTGTTGTGTTTTGGTTTCAAGATCTAATTGTTTGTTCTTTGAATCGGCCTGCAATTTTGTTAGTTCTTTTTTGAGTTCTTTTAGCGTTTTTTCTTGTTTTAAAAGTTCGTTTTTTTTCTCTTTTAGATCAGTGTATAAGCTTGAAATCTCTTGTTGCTTTTTTAAAACTAAGTTACCTTGCGCCGAGGTTTTAAGGAGCTCTGTTTTAAGCTTTTTTAACAAGATCCCATTGTTTTTTAGTTGTGTTCGTTTTTGCTCTAGGTTTTCCTTGAGCTGGCTTGTCGTATTTTCTTTATCTTTTAATAGGCTCCCCATGGTTTTTGTTGTTTTTTCTAGTTGAGCAATAACGTTTTTAAGTTCATATTCTTTATCAGTATGTTGCTTCTTCCAAAGTTCGAAATTCTTTTGTTGTTGTTTGTATTGGATAAGTCGTTTTTTTAAATTCTCTTTTTCTTTTAGTTCCTGCTCGCTGATTTCGCGCGTTTGTTTTTCTAAAGCAAACATTTCTTGGAAGAGTTTTTTTTCTTTCTCATCATCTATCAGTGCCAGGAGGTTTTCTTCTGCCTGGCTTTCTTGGCTGAGCATTTCTTCAGGGCTTAATTTGCTGAAGTCCGTTAGGGCTGTATCTTTTTCTTCTTGAGTATCAGGTGTTGCGTCGTCCTGGTTATCGGTTTCTTTCTCTAGCTGATTAGAAAGTTTTTCCATCAATTCGTTTTCTTTTTCCAGTAACGAATAGATAGTCTCTTCGGGGGTTGCTTCACTACAAAAGACCGTTATGCACGATGCAGCGATTAACGCGAGCAAAAATAAAGATTTTTTCATAATAGCTTCTTTTTCATTTTCGATTTTTATTGTTATAGCCCATCTTACGCTAAATATCCAAATAGTCAAACCAGTCAATTGTTTCAAACGGCAGGTAATCTTGATCTTTCATGCCACAATTTGGTTTTTTAATTAAAAATAGTTTATTTATTGGAGGGGTAGTATGAATACGTTTTGTTGTGTCTGGGTGATATTGTTTAGTGGTTTTGTTAGTGCAAGTGCAACAGGCCACAGCCCACTTCTAGTTTTGAGCAGAGATAATGTTGCAGTTCCTTTTCCGCCGCATATCATCAAGGTTTCCACTTTGCTGCAAACGATAGCAACTCGAGAACAGCAGAGGACAGCGCGTGTGGACACTAGTTCGAGCGGTTCACTTAATGGTGATGGGCCTTTGGCCTCGCCTTTTTCTCCTTTAAATAATGAATCTTTTGGCATTGTGCAAACTCCGCAGGGATTGCTGCTCAGTAAAACGCTTTTGACAAAGTATTGTTCTTGCCAAGATCTTCGTCAGTATAAAAGTCTTGTTTTGTTGGCGCTCGGCGGAATGAAAGAGGAAGCACGAATACGCCTCAGGCAAATGACTTCTGATAAGGCGTTTTCGATGGCATGGATTGCTGATTATATCTGTTCGCCTATGATGAAAAAAGTATGTACCGATTGTTTGCCGTACCATCTTGTGGCTTCACGCGAAAATCTGGGTAGTCTTTCCCCCGATCATGCCTTTTTAAACTATGTGCTTCACTGGTCAATGAGCGGTCCGTTACGGCGGATGACAAAAATGATGGTACCAGAGGCTTATGAGTTATTACCCTTGCCGTTTGACGGTGAGGCAGCGGAGCAGGTTATTCCCGTATCATCCAAAACATTTTTGTTGCAAACTAAAAAAACAGTATCTGTTTGCTCGTGGCACCTTGGAGTCTGGACTAAGGAGCTTTTGTATGAAGTTTCTAAGGCGCGCGAGGTTCTGCGGGTGCTTTATTTAGGCTCATCCAAAGTGGCTGTCGTTCTATACGACACGGAGAAGAAAAAATCTAAGTTTATTGTTTTTCGTCGGGTGGTGAATAAGGGTAAGACCGTTAAGAAGGTCGCAAAGTTCTGGGTTGCAGGCAAAGTTGAGCAAGTTGTCTATATGTTGAACAACACCTTTGTTTGGAATGTGCAGGAACACGTCTTTAGAGCCCAATGGTATGAGGATATTAAAAATTGGATTCCTGAGCCATGCTTTTCACTTGTGCAACCGGTGAAAGGCTTAGCCTCGCTTGGCGCGGATATGTTTGGAGTGTTTTCTGAAGACGAAGTGCAAATTTTTTCGTATCAACCGCTGCAAAACCATTGGCAATGTCGATATAATAGGCTTTTTGCCGGGGGAAAAGTGTATGGAATATTGCCTGTTTTGGATGATCGAATCGTTGTTTGCGTAAATCGATTGCTTGTTTTTATTCAGAAAAAGCATAAAAGGCCTTTACAAGAAGAAGCATGTCTAGGTCTTCCCGCGCTTGGTGCAATAAGAATGGATCGTATGCATGATTTGGCGCTTATTCTTATGGGCGAGAAAAAAAGTGCTGTAGTGCTCATTGATTCTCGATTGTCGGCATATATCCGTACGTTTCTTACGGAAGCCAATGGAATCGCACTTCCGTTTTCTTCCACACATGTTCTTTTGTGCATTAAGGATAAGTTGATTATAGCGGAGCCATTTGTTGGTTCTTTGTATACAACAGCAAGTAGTTCGCTTTCAGAGCCGATACAAGGAGCTGCTTTATTAGATGCTTCGAATGCGATAGTTTGGAGTAGTGCCGGCAAGATTTACCAGATTGCTCCCGCGCGCATTAAAGATGCTCGTGTTTTACTTGCTGCTGCCTGTATGAAGGTCCATCATGAATTAAAAGGTATTTCTATGCCGCTTTCTCCCAAGGGTTGGATCGCGCAGGCCTGTGCCTCAGAGTCTGATGGCACCTGGCTCGAACGCATTGTACGTGCAGGGTATGGTGTTCTTATGGCTCAAAAGGAGCAGTGCGGGATAATGTAATGGCTTGGTCTTTTTTAAAAAAATATGATACCATACCACTACTGTTATTGTGCCCGTAGCTCAGCTGGATAGAGCGACGGATTCCGGATCCGTAGGTCGCAGGTTCGACTCCTGTCGGGCACACCACTACCTATTATGTAGCGCCTGTAGCTCAGTAGGATAGAGCGACAGATTCCTAATCTGTAGGCCGCAGGTTCGACTCCTGCCAGGCGCACCAGATGTTTCTAGCTTTTTTCTTTTCAGTAGTGCTACACTTTCTCAGCGTTTTTCTTATGGGAAAAGGAGGAGTGGTGAAGCAATCTTCATTTCGTTTTTTAATTTGTGTCTTGTGTATTTTTCTTATGTTTCCTTTCGCTCAGGCAAGGCAAACGTCTGTTTTTCTTGATAGTGCTGATTGGTGCGCATTGAGTGGGCCCCTTGGGTACCAGACTTTGTCGTACAAAAACAGGGCCGGCTTGTTAAGCATAACACCGTTTTTTGCCCGTACAACGCCGCGTGGTGGACGGCAGATTGCTGAACGTTTTGGATATATGGGTAAGGGGAGCTGCGATGCTCCGATCTATTTTTCTAATAAAATTGATGAATTAGGTAACGATTACGGATTGCTTGAAGTCGGCGCTGACGTGCACGCAATTCATTTTAATGTAAATACGACTGATTCTGACGTGTTTCGTAGCACGGTGTTTTTTAAGCCAACCAGTGCTCTTTTTGGTTTAAATTGTGTACTTCATACACCGATACGATCATGGGAAGGCGGTGATTTGTGGGTAGATCTGCGTGCACCATTCGTAGCTCGAAAGAACAAGCTTTCGTTGCAGGAGGTTGTTAATACTGGTGGTTCTGCTGCGGTTACGACTGCACAAGGGCTGGATAGTTCGCCCTTTGTTACCAATATTTCCGATGGCGTGACGCAACACAATTGGCGCTTTGGAAAAATGGATGTTGGATGCTGCGCGCCAGATGATTTAGAGTTGTGGGGGCTTGGAGATACCGAATTTGCACTGGGTTATTCGGCTGATTGTTGCCATGCCTTGCATTTTGATTGTTTTGTGGGTGCTGTTGTGCCTGGAGATAGCAGCCAAGATGGTAGTTGGATGTATAAACCAATACTTGGCAACGGGGGACATGCGGGTTTTCTCGTTGGGGCAGGCGCTGCAGGGACGCTGTTTGAAAATGATGTTATTTCGTGCGGAATACGAATGGTTGCTGATATGCGATATTTTTTTGCCCGCAAACAATGGCGGAGTTTTGATATTATGGGTAAGCCATGGAGTCGCTACATAGGTCTTTTTTCTTCGTATAATCAGGCAATGCGTTTATCGAGTCAGGACTCTGGCACCTCTGGAATTAATCATTTGACTCGGCAGGTGGTGATTTATCCAGGTATACGGGCTTCTGCTACTTGCGCGTTTGAACTTTCTTCAGAATATACAACCGTAGCATTCGGTTGTATGGCACGCGCGCAGGAACAAGAAGCGATTGGTTCGACCGTTACACCTGGCGGCGCAATAAAAAGTAGCAGTTTCCTTCTTTCAAAGCTTTTGAGTAGAACACGCAACATGCATGATACGGTTCATCGCGGTGATCTGCCTCTTTCGCTGTGGAATCGAGCAGAATTAACAGCACAGGATATTGATTTATTAAGTGGGACCATGGAAGCAGATTTGAGTGGCGGTCTTTTTGCTTCTATTGAATATACCGATACGGAAAGATCGCATCCAATTAGCTTGCAGGCAGGGTGCTTTGTTGATGGGCTTTTTGGCGCAACGATTGCGCAGAAATGGGGTCTTTTTGGTTCTCTTTCATTAGGGTTATAGAATGAAATCAATAAAAAAAATTAGTCTTTTTATTGCGGTTATTGTTAGCGGACCTGGTTTTTTGCATGCGATTAATACCCGTCTTTTTCCAGAACCGCAGCGTGGTATTGATCTCAATACTGCGGGGATTCTTTTACGCGAGTCTATGAAAAAAAACGATGTTTCTGCAACGCGGCAAGTACTTGCTACGTTGCGGTATCTTTTGGACGTTTCGTGGGAAGAGCTATTGCGGCGTCTTGCTGATGGTGAATTAAATTCTGATTTTAAAATTGTCGAAGGTGTTGCGAACAAAAAAGAGCTACAACGGAAGTTTTATGATGTTACGAATGTTGCGGCGTCAAAAGTTTCTGGATCTCTTGCACAGGCAGAAATGCTCAAGAAACAGATTGAAAGTTTAGAGCGCCAAGTTGCAAAGAAAGAAGATCTGGTTGTTCGCTTAGAGCGTCAGATGGATGCTATTAGGGCGCAAGCTCAGGCTAGGCAGCAAGAACTTTCTGATGATGCAAGCAGAGATTTGCAGGAAGCTCGGCGATTGATTGGCTTGCGCGAGGATGCAATCCGTCGCTTAGAGCAGGAAAAGCTAAATATAGAGGGTGCTTTGCAAGTTGATTTAGCTGATGTGCAGGCACAAGTAGCTAAGGATATGTGGGAAGTAAGAAAACTTATAATTAATTTAGAACAACAAAACAAGCAGATTCAGGTTGAGCGGGATAATGCGCAGCAGGAGATGTTGAGCTTGCAAGGGCGAATTAATAGTCTTGCTTTTGATTTAGCCTTAGCGAAAAGGCGTGGTGGTTTGAGTGAGCAGGAGGTGCAAAAACTCGAAGCAGCTAAGAATCAATTACAGCAAGTTTTTGATCGGCAAGCGCTTGATTTGCAGCAAAAAGAGAATGATTTTCAGGCAGCACAACAGCAAATTAATAATCAGCAGCAGACGCTTCGACTATTGAACACGGGAAACCTTTTATTGGTTGATGAAAAAGCTCGTCTTCAGGTAGAAAAGCAAGAATTAGAAGAACGTCTTCGGTTGCGCGATGATGCATTGATCGATGCTGCGCAAGAATTGGATGAAAAAATAAAATCTTTAGAAGATGATTTAAAAGCGCAGCAAGAAGATTTTGGTAAAAAAGAGGGTAATCTACTCCAAGAAAATTTGAAATATTTTCAACAAATTCGATCTCTAGGCGATGAGCTGGCTGACCAGCAGACTGCGTTAGGGGAATTTGAAAAAACCTTACAAGAAGCACGTGATGCAAATCTTCTTAGTAAGCAAGAAGTTGAGAGTCAAAAGAAGGCTATCGAGGGTAAAATCAGGGGGTTGCGCAGACAGGGCCAAAAGATCAAAGAATTGGAAGGTAACCTTGAAAAAACTTTAGATGAAAATGAGCGTTTTAAGCGTTTGAATGGAGAACTTAAAACGCAACTAAAGCAAGCCAAAAGAGATATTGATCGATTGGAAAAGGAAAAGGCAAAAGTAGCAAGTTTGCTTAAGGACGCGCGAGATTTGTTGAAAAAGGAACGGCAAGAAAAAGAAAAGACCATGCGTGAAAAGTTACAACAGCGGGTTTCTTTTCTTGCGCAGCTTTTTGATGCAAAAAACACTCTTGAAGAGTTGCAAGAAAAATCCGAAAAAGCTCTAAAAGATTCTAAAGAAGAGATAAAAAAGCTTGAGGAAGCAAATGAGAGCCTCAAAGAAGATAATGAAGAAGCGAAAAAACTTTACGATGAAGAGCTGAAAAAACGACAAGATGAGCTTGGAGCGTTGCAGAAAAATTTTGATGACGCAAGAGAAGATATTAAAAATTTAACGATAGCCGGTAAACAGCTTGAGAAAGAAAACAAGCGGCTAAAGGAACTGGTTAACGAGCTTGTAAAAGAGGCACAGGGTTTAGAGAGCAATTTAAAAAAAGAGCAGGAAAGTCTTGCTCAGGAAAAAATAAATGCGACTGAGTTGCAGAAACAGCTGGGAAAAACTCAGGCAGAGGGAGAAAGGCTAACAAAAGAGTTAGAATATCGAGCTATTGAAATTGAAAAATATACGAACCAAATAACAGATTATATGGTTGAAGTATTTAATTTAGAGAAAACTCTTGAGCGCTTGGAGAAGGAACTTGAAAAGAGCAAAAAAATAAATATTGAACAGCGTAAATTAATAGAAAAGCTGACAATAGAGGGGCTGGTAACAACGGCAGAGCGAAATAAAGTTATCGAGCAACTTGATGCTCGAGAGAACGATATTAAAGATTTGAAGACTACGCAGAATATGCTTGTTAAAAAGATTGCTGACGCTAATAACTCTATAGTTAAACTCGAGCAAGATTTAGCGCTTTCTCAGGATCGTGAAAAGGCCCTAGAGGAGCGAGTAAAGTTACAAGAGAAGGCATTTCTTGCAAAACAAGAACTTCTTCAAAAAGAAATTGAGGGACAAAAATATTTGCTTGAAATGTCTGGTCAAGAACTTGAGACATCAAAGCAGAATGTAAATGATTTATTTGATTCAATAGAGACTCTGGAAGAGACTAAGAAAAATCTTCTTATCCTTATTAATGAACAGAATGTAAATATAGATACATACAAACGGGAACAGGGATCCAGCAAGGAGATTATAGTAAAACAAGAGCAGCAGCTTAAGGAAAATGAAAAACGTCTTTTAGATGTGCAGGCGAAGCTTAAGAATTTTTCTAAGCAATATTTTAAACTTGTAGATCAAAAAGATGCAATAAAGCGCCAAAACGATCAATTGAGGCGCGAGACTCAGGAGCTGAGTGAAACTATTTCTTCGTTGAACGCAGAGAAAACCGATCTGCAAAATAGCATTGATAAGATTAATTTAGAGTTGCAAAAACAGGGCGGGTCTCTAATTGAGCAAGTCAAAAATAATATAGTGCTAGAAAGCCGGTTAAAAAAAGAACAAGTTGATTTCCAGAAGAAATTGTTGGAGAGTGGCGGGCGCCAGCAGGATCTTGAGAAAAAAATCAAAGAACTGGAGAATAAGGCGGAAGTTGATAAAGAGGTCCTTGTTGATGCAAACGCTTATGTAAAAAAACTTCAGGAAGAGCAGGCGGCGAATAAAACGCTGTTGGCATTGTCATACGAAGTTAATATGCAGCTCGAAGCAAAGGTTGAGCGGCTAACAAAATTGCTGCAGGACGCGCGCAAGAAAATAGAAAGACTAACGCGGGACCTAGAGCAAGAACAATTGAAGGTTGCTAATCTCCAGGGTTCGTTAGAAAAGGAACACTTGCGCTTTACAGAAAGTCGAAAAATTTTGCAGCAAGAGATTCTTAACCTACAAGGAGCGAGTAAGATCCAATTTGAACAGGTCAAAAACTTGGAAAATCAGGTTGTGCAGCTGAAGAAAAATCAATCTGAAGCAAAGGCTAAGGTAAAAGAACAGCAACTTGAACTTAAAAAAATCCAGTTAAAGCTTGAGCGGGCAGCCCAGCAAAGCCAAGAAAAAATAACTACGCAGGCGGAAGAAGTTAAAAGTCTTCAGAATAAATTGAAAGAAGATGCGGACAAATTTGTTGAGCAAGAGCGGCAGCTCGAAGAAAGCAAAAAACAGGTTGAAAGCTTAAAAAAAGAAAAGCTTAACCTAGAAGGCAAGATCGCATTGATTTTGGAAACAAACAAAACATTTGAAGATCAGGTTAATGACCTGAAAATACTAAACAAGGAATTTGAAGCAGCGAAAGATGAGTTGGGTAACACTGTTGTTGAATTAGAGCAAAAAAATAAGATGCTCGGAGAAAATTCAGACCAGATTGTTAAGAAAGCTACAGAGGAAGCTTCACAAGCTCAAAGGCTGGCTAAAAAATCAGTTGAGCGTTTAAAAGAGCTGCAGATAGCGCTTGATAACCGGGGAGAAATGTTGGAAAACCTTCAGCAAGAGTCTCAAAGTACTGATCAAGAAAAACAAAATCAGATTAAAAATTTGCAGGCGGATCTTGAAAAAGAAAAATCTGAGATTGCGAGCCACGCAAAAAAAATAGAGGAACAAATACAGGAAATTGCTAAGCAGAATGATAGGATAGCCCAGCTTGATGGCGAAATTAAAGCGCAAAAGATAGCTGAGAATAAAACTAATGGTGAAATCCTATATTTAAAATCCTTACAGGAGTTGGATGAAAAAGCGCTTGGCGTACGAGCGGGATTGGATATGGCTGCTGTACAAGTTGCTCTTGATAGCGAGAAATCTGCGCAGAATGATTTGTACAAAAATATTGGCGAATTAGCGTTGAAGCTGGATTTGTTGATCGCTCTAGCTAAGAATTTAACGAGCGAGCAACTCGAAAAATTGCACATGCCGTCAAAGTCAGGAGAAAACCTACCTTTTGATCAACAGGTTTCCCTGTTTAAAACAGGAGTGGGTCAGCTTGTTCAGTCGTCAGGTTTTATGAGTGGACCAGAGGCGGTATCTGTAGCAAAAAAAACTGACTTTTTGCCAGTGTATTTTGCCATGAAGGATAACTTGAATTTCTTTAATGGCTTTTTTAGAGGTTTTGGCCTTGTTTGAAAAGGTCTTGTAGCAAAAAGCTGGGGAAGCGAACTCCCTTCCCCAGCTTTTTAAATCCACCCTTAATTATTTGTTTGCTTGCTGGGTAATTGTTATATGCTGAGTAGCAGCTCTCCTTTGGTTATGTTAGAGTAGAGGGAGGCGAATAAGTTAATTAAGTTAATGTTGTTTTACTAAGGATTGGCGTGTCAACCGAAGAGCTTTGGCAAGATTTCCTTAAAGTTGCGCAAGAAGAACTAGGCAGCCGGGTAGTCGATACCTGGTTTAAGGCTTTACAGGTTGCTTCGTGGAATAGCCGCGACAGGCTTTTGGTTCTGCGGGCCCCTAACCTTTTTGTAAAAAAGTGGGTAAGTAGCCATTATCACGACTTTTTGCAAGCACAGTTTGCTCGTCTTTTTGGTGAAGAGACCGTCAATGTGCGTATTGAGGATAACTTGGTTCCTGCTGCACCTTTGGGCACCATTGCACAGAAGCAGCAGGTGAGAGAGTCGCTTATGGTCGTGCAGCCCGCGCGCGCTCTTGCAGAAGCTGTATACCCAAGCGTTCTTTCACAAAAGAGACGATTGACATCTAAGTCGCCAAAAGAGGCTGCTCAAGCAGGTGAAATCAAACCTGAGCTTTTTCGAGATGAGCTGGTTGATCGCTTTCGTTTTGATACTTTTGTCGATGGTCCGAGTAATACCTTGGCTTTTTCGGCAGCGCAAGCGGTGGCAGAAAATGTTGGCAGACTTTATAACCCGCTTTTTATCTATGGTGGTTCGGGGCTTGGGAAGACACATCTTCTTCATGCCATTGGAAATTACCTGCGAACAACGGGATCGCGTGCACGGATTGTTTATCAGTCAGCAGATCATTTTGTAAATGAGTTTGTTGCAGCGATCAGAAAAAACAAGGTTGCAGAGTTTGAACAAGGATACCGCCTCATAGATGTTTTGCTCATGGACGATGTGCAGTTCATTTCAAAGAAAGAACAAACGCAGGAAGCGTTTTTTCGTGTGTTTAACTTACTTCATCAGGCAGGCAAGCAGATTGTTTTTACGGCTGACTCTCTGCCATGCGATATTGTTGGGCTTGCGGAGCGCGTGCGCTCTCGTCTTGAAGGTGGTTTGATTGCAGATATTCAAGTTCCCAGCCTGGAGACAAAGATCGCAATCCTGCAAAAAAAGGCAGAGCTGCAAAATTATGTGCTTGAGGATGACGTTGCCTATTTTGTTGCATCAGCACCATGCTCAAGTGTGCGCGAGCTCGAAGGATTGTTGATACGGGTTGTTGCCTTTGCAGCGCTCATGAAACAGCCGTTGACGGTAGGGCTTGCGGGAAAGGCGCTTTCGCAAATCAAAGATGTGCGTAAAGAATGTGTTACGGGGCTTCCAGGTATTGCACGATTTGTTGCCAAGCAATTTAATTATACTGTGCGTGATCTTCGCTCTGCGCGTCGGAACAAGGATTTGGTTATCGCACGGCATGCGGCTATGTATCTTATGAAGCAACGAACGGCGTTTTCTTTGCGCGATATTGGCTTGTTTTTCGAGCGCAAGGACCATACAACGGTTATTCATGCTATTCATAACATAGAGGATCGAATTAAAAAGGATCCTTCGTTTGCTGGTCAAATGCGACAGATTGAAGAAGGTTTTATCTCATATGATCTTCGTTCTGGCGAACAAGCGAGCATAGCTACGGCATCTTTTGTCTCTATGTCAGCGGATACATAATGTTTTTCTGGCATTTTTGCGTGTGCGTGCGACGCGTTCAGCCTTGTTATGAAAAAGGGTTCGTGCAATAAACCTGTTGCCTAGTCCAAAAACAAGGTGACCATAGTTTGCAAAAAGGTCAGATTCATCTAAACCCATAATCGAAGCAAAATGTTCTGTGTCGATAATTGCAATTTTTCCATCATAGTCAAAGAAAAAATTGCAAATGTGCGGGTCAATTTTATTTTTAAAAAGTGTTTGAAGTTGAATGGCACAATGGCGATCTTCTGATGATTTGAGAGAAAAAGTCTTCTTGCAGGGAATATAATCGCTGATAATTGCGTAGGTCGAAGGAACCGTTATTGTGTAGGTTTGATTGGGCTCGTTCGAGAAGTTGCGCCCTTGAATGGTAAAGTAACGAGTTTCGGGGGCAAGCCAATACCATTTGCGCGGGAGAATAATGCGTTGTTTCCATTCGGGGTTTTCTTCGATGATGTTTTGAATTGCTATCAAGTTGGGAATGCGTGTAAAACCGGCCAAAAAACGATTAATGCCGCCGCCCATTGAAAATAAGAAAGAAGGGACAATACCTTTGGAGAAAGGGCGGACAAAGGATTGGGGTGTTTCGCAAAAAATCTTGATGACCAATGGATAGTCGTTGCATTTAACAATAAGGTTTCCGTTTCCCTCTTTATAATTAAAGTCGGCGTCTTTGAGGATGGTGAAATTGGTCAGTAGTTGTGATGGTTTTTTAGCTTTTTTTAAATCTTGTACTAGTGATGTGCACAAGGTATCCAGCTTTTCCTGGGTGATCTTTTTTTTATTGTTCATTATTATGTGCTTAGGGAGCGAAAATCTTTGAATTTCTTCTTCGGAATAGCGTTCAAAAATTGCCCATTTTTCGAGGCGCGAGTGGCGCAAGCTATGTGTGTGATTTTGATTATCGACCCAAAATGTCGTGATAGATGGAAGATCATCTTGTGGTTGCCAGATGCTACGAGTGTAAAGGTTGGTTACCCAAGCGGCTAATAATAGAAGGGCTAGGATTTTTTTTAACATATTCGCGTTCCTTTGCTGTTAATGGGGGCGCGTAGATGCCAGTTTACCGTCGTGTAAACTTAAGCATAGACTTGATTGCTTTTTGATTACTACCTTTGCTAGGATGGTTTTCGTATTTACGTGCAAGAAGTGGTAGCCTAAGTAACGAGGTGTATGATGAATGTATATGACCTTTCAAAGCGGCAAATTGCAGTAGTGCAACGGCTTACGAGAATTCCTCGCCAGCTGCTTGATTCGTATACATACCAAAACCCTGCAGAATTGGTGTTGGGCGAGTTGTGCCATCAGGAGTGCTTTAATGTGACTCGAGCGGCATTTTTTGTTGATAATCCTGACTTTGATTGTGTACGGGGAATTGCCGGGTATGATGTGCAAGACCATACGGATAGCCATGAAGCTTGTTGGATTGAACGAGATGCATTTGGATTGCGGATGCGCTGCTCGTCGTTTAACAAATTAGTTCGATCGCTTGCTCCGCAAAGCATTAGCCGTCAAGAGCAGCGTGAATATGCTTTGTCAGCGCTTGCAGAACAGTTAGATTTTCGTGTTCCAGCCGTTACCTTTTTTGAAATGCCGCATGAAAATAAAGGGCTTATTGTTTTCGAGCGGCCAGAAGAGGATATTGCCGAATTAGAGCAGCTTTGGGAAGATGCCTGTTCACTCCTTGCTTTTTGTCCATTGGCATAAGTTCTATTGATTTTCAAACACGGAAAGACCGGGGAGTTGCGTGCCGGCAATATATGCAAGTGTTGAGCCTCCCCCTGAAGAGCAGAATGAAAAATAATCTGATAGGTTACAGCGTTCTGCTAGGGTAACAGTGTCGCCGCCCCCGATGACAGTATATGCTGAACTCATTCCGATAGCAGTCAATAGTCGCTCGCTAAACTCTAATGTTCCGTGAATTCGCGGCTCTCCCATAATACCGTTGAAGAAAATACTCTCTGAGCGATTGATGATTCCCTGGAATGTTTCAAGTGATTTTGGGCCAATACTAATACTTACATCATCGGCTTGCAATGATTCGGCGGCCCGTATTTGTTTAACTCCTTGCCATGAACCTTCACCAACGAGTAGGTCAACAGGAAGGTGGAGTTCAACATGATGATGATGGCATAGTTTTTTGATGGTGTTGCAGAGTTCAAAAAGATCATTATGTACCGGTGATTTCCCCCCATTTGCGCCATTTGCGGCTAAAAATGTGTGTGCGATTCCAGGAAGAATAACAAGATGGTTTAGCCTTTCTTGTTCAATCAACGTGGGAAGATAACGCAATTTATCTATGGTTTTCCCGCCGCCCAAAAACAGGGTAAACGGTCGTTTAGGGTGGTTGCGTAATCGCGATAATTTTTCTGTTTCAAGCTGAACAAGAAAGCCGCAGCTTCGCTGTTCGGGCGCAAAGCATTTAGCTAGCGCAACGATTGATGCATCATTTCGGTGCATGGTTCCCCAGGCATCATTGATAAAATAATCGTGTCCATGGGCAAGGGTCTGAGAAAATTTTTGATCGCCTTTTTTTTCACGGGGATCAAACCGCGTATTTTCTAAAACAAGGACGGGCATTTGCCGCTCATTGAACCAAAAGGCGATGGGACGCGTTGAAACGCTAGGATCGTATCCGCGTGGATTGCCAATATGCGTAATGAGGGTAACAAAGGCTCCGCGATTGCATAAGTACCGAATAGTTGGTTCTACTGCACGGAGTCGAAAATCGTTCACAATAGTATCATTGTGCAGTGGTACATTTCCATCAATACGGACGAGGACATGCTGCTTTGCAAGTGGCCATTGAGTAAACGTAGTGGAAATCATTACAAGCCCTTTTTCAGGAAATAGCTGATCTTTGTATGAGAAAGTGTGCGTCCAGTGCACCAAACTACTAGTCCACCGAGTATAGTTGAAGTGCTAATGATTATCAAGCTCGTGCATAGAGGCAGCGAAAGATGAATATACGCGTGGTAATAATTGGGAGGAAGTGGGATGAGCCGATAGGTGTTTGCGATAGCGCATAAGATTGCAGTGCATCCAAGGCCGATAAGTTGTGCCAGGGCAATAAGAAGGAAGCCAAAGAGGTGAAGCGCATAACGAATTGATGACAGTGGAACGCCAGAAACAAGGAGTATACTGATGGACGCTTTTTTTTGTTCAATAAGCAAGATCAGTAGACTTGGCAATGAAAGCACGATTATTGCCATAACAAGGATGATTACCAGCCAGAAGATTGAGGTTTCTAGGTTGAGCGCTGATTGTAGTGTCGGGTATAGGTCGATCCACGAGTGGGTTTGAAAGCCAATAACGCCGCTGATTTTTTGTGCAGCTTCTGAGTGGTTTTGTTTCGATGCGAGCGCGATATCCAGGCGGTTGGGAGTGAAACGCTTTGTTGTCTTATTGAATGTTGCTTGGTTGCAAAGCAATAAACTGCTGTCGATTTCTTCGATGCCACTTGTTATTATTCTTTGTACACAAAGGGTTGCGGCATCCCAGTCGATGTTTTCTGGATCAGAAAAAAGCTCTTGTGTACAAACGAGTATGTTATCTCCTTGTTGTACGCCAAGTTCCTGCGCGAGTGTTGCTCCAATGATTACGTTGCCCTCGTCGGGAAGTATAAAATCTTCGCGAGTGCATGTTGCAGGAAGTTGGTATGGGCTCTTTGATCCTGAAAAGGAGCGAGTTACCAGCTGCGTGGTGCTAAATTTTTGCTGCTCGGGGTTAGCCACAATGACCGGTGCTTCAGAGGCGAAAGCAAAAGACCTAATGGAGGTTGAGAATTGTGAACTGAATATCTGACTAAGGTTTTTTTGATCGGCATTTTGCGGTAGTAAGACAAAAAGATCACTCTGAATACTTTGAAATGTTTTTTTGGTTTCTTGATGAAATGCTTCCAAGAGTGCTCCGGTGATACTCAATGCTGCTATGGCAAAGGCTAAGGTAAGACAAACCAGGAATATTAACTTGTTCCATTTTTTATTTTTGCAAAAAGGAAAAAAGAGCTTTTTTGCTAGCAGAAGCGATAGCATCAGTATACAATCCTTATACGGTAACGGGGGAGAAGTTGGTTCTAGTATAAATTAAGGGGGCCTGATTATGAAGAGGGTGATTTTAGTAGGGGCGATTTTTTCGCTGATAATTCTTTCTGGCTGCGAGTCATACATCTGCTCGATTAAACACACTTTTCGCCAGGCGGCAGTAGTTGATGATAAAGATCTCGATCAGGCTCGTTCGTATATCCGACATGCTCCTGTGTATGACTATCTTAATACGATTAATGACCTCTATATTTTATGGGATATTCCGGCGGTCCAGGCGACAGCACAAGCGCTTTTGGATGCGCAAAATAATCGTGGCGTGGTAAAGGCATCGAACCAGGAACAGCGCTTTATTGTCCTTATGGATGGTGAACAAGAAGATTGGTTTTGTATTTTGCGTGTAGGAGATACCGTTTATCAGCCAACGATATATCGCCCTATCGAACTTTCGCCTGCCTATCAAACAATTTTTGGGCGTAAGATTATGAGATTTAAAAAGAATATGTACGAAGTTGTTTTCGCTGTTGCAGACGTAGCTATGCCCATGACGCTTGAAGTTGCTAATACCACCTATCGGACTACAGTTACTTGGCAGGAGTGTGATGATGTTGCGTAATATAGCCTTAGGCGCGGATCATCGTGGATATGCCCACAAGGAGTTTTTACGCCAGCTGCCCTATTCCTTTATAGACTGTGGTGCGTTTTCTGATGAGCGTTCAGACTACCCAGTTTTTGCGCGCGCGGTTTGTGCTGCGATATTAGAAAAACGCGTTGATGGTGGGGTGTTATTTTGTGGTAGTGGAGCGGGCATGGCCATTGCCGCCAATCGGCTGCCCGGTATTTATGCTGCGGTTGCCTGGAATGATGCTTTAGCGCGCATGATACGAGAAGATGACTGGTGTAATGTTCTCGTTATTCCTGCTGATTTTGTATCGCTCGATGAATTAGGCGCTATTTTTCAGGCGTGGTACGAGGCGATACCAAAGGGTGGTCGGTATTACGAACGAATACAGATGATTGATAAATAAAGAAGAGGACCAGAGTTTATTCCTGGCCCTCTTCTCTTGTGTGCAAATAAGTTATTTTGCTTATTCTTCTGTTGTAACGTAGTCGAGCATGTCTTTTGCATCGCGACCCACGTTTGCGGTGATGTAACCGATGAGCGACCACTTGAAGAGTTGCGCAAAAACACCAAGCTTTTTACATTCTTTGACAAGTTTGTTGCCGAACGTCTCATCTCCTAGGATGTGATCGCTTGTGTTAAACGTCAGGTAGTTATATTTGGTTGTGTATTCTTTTACGAATTTTGCTACGGACGTATCAGCTTTTTGGCCATTCTTTTCTTTTGTTGCTTTTTTCCACGCATCGTACCATTCCTTGACGGTCTTGGTTTCTGTCGTGTTTTCTGCTGTGTTCAATGTTAGCTGCTCATTTAAAGTTTCGGGTGTAAAACGTTTCTCTTTGCATGGGGTGCCACCAATAATATTTTGCTTTAGGTATGAAAGCCCGGGGATCGGTAACAGTTCTCTGGCTTCTGTAGTGCGAATGTAGTAAACAAAAAGAAGAGCATACGGGAGACCGCGTTGCATAAAGTTCCCTGCGGGAGTATTTAGCGTGCTCTTAACGTTTTTTATCGTCGATGTGACGATCGCAGGCTTTGGATAAACCAATGAGGTAGATGTAGACCCCAAAAGGCCCGAAGTAACGAGCACGAATAAACTCAGATATTGTTTCATTATAGTCCTTTCTTTAATAATACCAGGGCATTATACCTTCTGATGGTAGTATACGGCTCTGATTATAAATTAATACTTTTTGCTTCAATCTGCTTCTACGCGCTGCAAAGGTGCGCAATTTCATCATGACGCAAAAATTCTTTTTCTTCCAATGACTTTGCCAGTATGGAAAGCTTTTCTCGGTTGCTTTGTAAGACTTCCTCTACCGTACACTCAAGTTTATGGAGTCTCTCAAAGGCGCGATCTTTCACAAGATCTTGTTGTTGTTTTGAAATTAGTTTGAGATCGAGATTGTTTGCCTCTTGGGAGAGTAGGGCGTTAAAGATGACCGTTTGGTTTCTTTCCAGCTCAGGTGTTAATGATTCTTGTCCGAGGATTTTTTTTGTAGCGATATTTTGCGCTATTTTACCCGCAAGTTCTTGGGTGTTGAGTGTCGCTACTTTTTCATTGGTTCTTTTGAAGAAGACTGCGCCACGCTGCTGCGTAAATAGCTTGTGTTTTTTGTCAGGAATTTTGGTCATCCAATCGTATTGTTCTTGAATCTCTTCCTTGATTGGACGAATAGTGATTGCATCGATCATCTCGAGTTTGTTGGTGCAGGCGTGGTAGAGCGCTTCTGCGGCAACTTGCGTAGCAATAAGCGTACGCTCCTCGCGTGAGTATGGTGTATATGGTTGAATGTTGCGAACGATAGTGTTGATAGCTTGGTATAGATGATTCGTTCCTAGGCAACAGTTTTCTCGTTTTGCCAAAAAGTTCGCATGTTCAAAAAGTGCGCTTAATGTGCTTGGACTGGCCCCGGGTGTTATGCGCGCAATATAGGGAAGGTCTATTTGGCTTGGATCAATTGCAGACTGTTTGCAAAGTGCTTCTAATAAGCTGATACGATCGTTAAATGTTGGTTCTGGAAGAGTAATGATTTGTGAAAATCTTCCATGACGCAGAAGCGCGCCATCTAGTAGATCGGGGCGATTGGTTGCACCGATAACAAATACCATTTTTTGAGGATCGGCATTCTGATTGAGTGCATCAAGCGCTTTGAGCATGTCTTGCAGGATGAACGTATTTTTTTCGATTTGCAAGCCACCCCCTAGCAGGTGCATCTCATCGATCCAGAGGACGCATGGCGCATTATCTCGGGCTTCCGCAATAATACCATTGAGGGCTTCGGCATTATCTTGCATCTGTTTCATTAGATCAAGCGTACTTATTGAAATAAAGGAGGTGCGGCCGGCGGATTTGTTAAATAATCCTGCGGCGGCGCGGGCGGTAAAGCTTTTTCCATAACCCGGTGGTGCAATTAAGAGGATTGCTTGGCAGTTTCTCAGTCCAGTGAAGGCAAATTGAGCGGGGTTTTTAAGAAATTCGGCTATGCGGTAAAATGGCCAGAGCAATGGGCGAATGTAATCAAAACAGGCGTCATCAAGTGAGATATCAGCTACATATTCATGGTCGGTGTATTTGTTTAATAGCTCTTGGCCCCGCAACTTGTTGTCGACCTTTCTAAAAATTTTTTTAAAGCTTTCAAGAATACCCAGAGTGAGCACAACTTCGAGTGCTTTGCCGGCTGTTTGTAGCATTGGCGCTGCGCCGTCAAATTTTTTTATGATTTGCGACATTTTGCGGTGGGTTTTTTTGAGCGTTTGGTTTTGTATCTGTTCTTCCTCGAGCAGTAAAAAAAAGAACGTGCCCAGAGAAATTCCTGTTCCTGCAACTGCTGCAA
>DNBB01000002.1:33180-37450 GCA_003484685.1 Candidatus Babelota bacterium | reverse complement strand
TACAGCTCGAGATCCAAGTCACCAAAACCCTTTTGACGGCCATTGCAGAAGCTCAAGCCCTGCTCAGTCATAAAGTCATCGAGTGAATCAAGACTTTCAATAGCCGTTTCAATAGCAGAACGGATCGCTTTTGCTGGTAAAGCAATCTCTGCATTTGCTCCATTCTGTAACGAAGGTACTACGAAAAGCTTACCCTGAGCAGCAGTATCTAAACTTGCCGCATAGTTTTGACCAGCAGCAAAAACCCATCGTCCCGCACCGGCAGCACCATTCGCAGGGAGGTTTTGCGCGCCTGCTGTTACAGCAGCCCATATTTCTGTCTTAGGTGTTACACCTGTCGCACTATATAACAAAGCAACCGGTGGTGTTCCATTTCCGACAGCACCATCAATAGTTTGATCTGCAATAGCTGTATGCGCTGCTGTTGTGGCATATTCAACAAGTGGATCGGCTGAAGGCCCCGTTGCGACACGATTTAATCGTGTTAAGAAGTCAAGACGACCGGCATAGACTAAATTCTCGGTAGTACCATTTTTTTCTTTGCGCACCTGCCAAAGATCACCAAGCCCCTCTCCAGACAAATCGCTCATTGCGCAGGTGTCGGAGACTTCGATATCCCTGAATGGCAGTTTCGCGCGCAACCCAAAGCGATAATCCGCATCGCACCAGGTAGCAACGGCACCTACTTGCAATCCGAATATGGCGCCGCCTTCGCGGTACTCAAAGCGCGGACTAATTGTTGAAACATCAACATATGGATTAAACAATAATTGATCTGCCGCTACGCGTGCATCAGGATACGCTTCGCCCAAACGAAAATCTGATTTACCAAAAATCAATGCGGTAAACTCTTCTTTACAACGATCTTTGCGGTACGCCTTATCGGTCGAACGATAGTACCCAACCGCACTGGCATCTAAATCCCAGCTCCAACATCCATCTTTGTCAGGATCTTGTTCCCAATGATACTGCACAGGATAATGCGTAAATCCCCAAAGCGTAGGAAGCGGTGTGCGGATCTCGCGCGCCGCTGCCGCTCCGGCTATCAAAAGCCCAAGGGAGAGCAGACTCAACTTAGACATTTTTTTCATAAACCACCCTCATAGGTAGGGGCATTGCTGCCCACCATCTGTCGTTTTTTCTCTGGTTCTGGCAGTATATACTACCAGAACCAGTAATTTCTAAACTACTCTTTTTGCATATTCCTTACATATAGACTGCGAAGGCAGAACAGGAAACCACCCCAGTTGTTGTGTCTTGGGCAATAACAACGGTACCTTGATCAAGCGAACGCGCTGGATCAGCATTGGTTGCACTGTACCCTACCAAGAACGGCTTATCTTCGCGAACGATGGTTGTATTATCAATATAGCCAAGACGTAAGGTGCCCAACGAATTCTGCGAAAGCTGTGAATACTTAGCCGATTGTTCTTGATATGAATTAGCCTTAAAGTAGGCAAACTGGGCAGCCGGAGTTGTAGCAATCGCTCCTGCATCAGTCTTACTTCCATCGTGCAGCGCATCGCGTGAGGCGAGGATACCAACTGTGCTGCTGTTTGTTGTGCCTACAACCGGGTCAATCGGTTCAACTTGGCCAGCCACTAAGAACATGTTACCACCACCACGGATGATAATATCCTGAAGATTAGCGGGGAAGTTTGCAAGACTCAATACGGTTGCATCACCAATAGCAAGCAACGATGCGTTAACATCAGAACCAACATAAATCTCGTTGTGATCAATAATTCCATGAGTCAAATTTGCCGTAATATTGGCAACGTTGAACAGGTTCTCAATCGACCAGTTGTCTGGTGCGCCATCAGGTTTGGCTGCAATGCCTGCACCAAGACCCAAGAAGCCTTGGCTGCCGATTTGTAACTTGGCGTCGATTCCGTTGATGGTAAAGTTGACGCTTACTAATCCACCTTGAGCGGTGTAATCAGTGCGATTA
This sequence comes from Candidatus Babelota bacterium, assembly GCA_003484685.1. GTDB lineage: Bacteria > Babelota > Babeliae > Babelales > Babelaceae > UBA12474. The sequence goes on along the minus strand of DNBB01000002.1, from coordinate 35,499 downwards.
CCAATCTGGAGTGAGCCACCAAAGTCTTCATCAGAACCAATGTAGAAATTAGCTGCATCACGCATTTGGATGTTAAGGTTTGTTATATATCCAATGTTAGCGTCACCGCCCGACTGGATACCAACAAAAGCCCCACGAGGAAGGTCAAGCATTGCATCTTCATCAAAGATAATATTGCCACGGCCATTAATCTTGACCATAACGTCGTCAATATCAAAATCTGAATCAACATATTTCTCAAAGACAACTTGCGAATCATCGGTGAAAATCAAAGTTGCTTGACTGGTTTCGCTATCATTACCCAAAATAAGGCGTGAACCTGGTTCAAAGATCAGATGAACCATGCCACCAAAGACAACCTCTTCGCCCGCCTCAGCAAACAGACTTAGATCCAAGACACCGCCACGCTTAATACGAAACTCTTTGGCTGTACCAGAAGTAATTTCAAGACGATCACCCGAACCAAAATTTGGNNCCAATACCAAGCTCACCATCATTAGTAAGCGCAACAACCGCGGTAGGAACCGTGCCGCTTTGCTTACCATTTTGAAGCACTAATTCACGGACCTTACCACCATCTATCATTAGATGTGCTGCATCACCAAGACGTGAGTTGGCTATCTGGAACTGATCAACGCGAGCATACTCGCCAGCCGCTGCATAAATCGTTGGGATTGTTGCAATATTAGCCAAAACAGGTGCCGCTTGAGCACCGGCTGCTGGTGTCGATGGAGGATTGTACGGAACAAAACTTGGATCGCGAGTGATATATTTCCAATCTAAGGTGTAATCAGAAACATGCGTCGCAGGACCCGTAATAATATGCCGTTGTGCAGGAACACTTAAATCCAATGCCGAGTTTGAAATACCAATATTCTTATCATAGGTGATAAAGGCTGATGGTAGATATGCAGCGCCATTGTAGCTTAAGCCAATCATAGCGTTCATGTTAACGCGAGGATACGCATCAGAAAGCTCTATGCGACCAAAGTTATCAACAAAAATGCCGCCTTGCCCTATCTGGATACTGCGACTTGGTGTCCCAAGATAGCCGCCTTGTGACTCAAAGGAGAAGAAATGGCCATCAATACGCAAAAGACCTGTCGAAAGAGGAGCAAATGGATTTGTCGTTATCGGATCAACAGCGGTTGCACCGAAGATACCCAATGAAATATTCGTTGAATGCGCAAGATAAATTGAATGTACCGAATACTGAGTATCAATGCCCGCAGCAGGAACACCATCGACAACCTTAGCATTGTTAGCTGCAGTTAATAGATCCATGCGAATCGTTGATGAGGCAACCAATGCAGTCTCTTGGCGAACATCAAAGTGACCAGCGCGATCAACAATGGTCCCGAGATCTTGGGCCGTTGAACCAACGTTAGTTCCCAAAATCAAATTGCGACCAGTGCCCTGATCTTTGGCGTAACCATTTTGATACAAAATAGTCGATGAAATGTTTCCAGAGCCATCAACAAAGTTTGGAGTCAAAAGATCTACACCACTAAGCGCTGCATCTGTATGTACTAAGAATTGTGAATTATAAAGCGCAATTGTTGGACGATGAATAGAGCTACCAAGATAGAAGCTCTCACCACCAATATACGTTGGCTCTGACTCAGCCGTTATATTCTTTTCATAGACCGCGTGAATTGCATCTGTGTGCTGCAGCACTGTGTTGTCAAGATTTATACGCCCATTAATCAATGCACAGGCTTTGCCATATTGCTGGTATACATCTGAACCCGGTATAAGATCGTAGGTACGCAGTTTAAAGTTAGTCTCAGCTCCATCAATAAGAACAGAACCACCAACATTAGCCTCTTTCAACGAAAGAATATTAAGAGCACTGATCCCATTACCAAGGACATCAAGTCGGCCTTCGACATCAAAGACGATCGAACCGTAACCCGCTTGGCCAGTGTATTGCTTCTCCGGATTAACGGTAAAATCAGGATTGGCGCTTGGTCCATCAAAATCAACGCCTGACAAGAAGTAAACCTTAGCACCTTCGCCAATTACCATGCGAGGATAGGCTGTCGCAAAGTTATTCTTTTCACCACCATCAACGATTAACGCCGAAGCATTACGCTGTTTAACCAAAGTGTTTACTGGTGGAATAGAGCCGTTAACTTCAAAGTTGGCTATAATTAAGGGATCAATCACTGGTGCTGGATTCATGTTACGGTCAAGGCCAACGTATTCAAGATAAGACCCTGCCGAAACATTGAATATACCGTTTTGTCCCAAGATAAAGCCTGGTTGATGTGTTACAGCAGGCGCTGGGTTTACATACCAAGGATTGGTACGAAGTAG
>DNBB01000002.1:0-33125 GCA_003484685.1 Candidatus Babelota bacterium | reverse complement strand
CAAAGGATATGCGTCCAGTATCATCAACGTTTTGTGCTGCAAAGCCCAAAATCGAATTTTGACCAACAATAAAGGAGCAATCAGCGTCACTTGACTGATCAGCACGAATAACTGCCATATTCTCGTGGTCAGTGCCATCCATAACATTTACAAGATAGGTACCTGCAGTAAGGCTTACTGCTGTACTATCGGCGAGGAGAAATACCACCGTACCACTACCAGAAACGGTAACGATAAATGGACTTAGAGCGCCACCGCCCTGGAACGTCAATGCATTGTTGACATTAACATAAATAGAAGAGCTGTTATCTACGACAAGGTCTAAAATTGCGCCAGCAAGATTCTGACTCAAAATTGCTGGAGCCGCAACATTAAAGTTATACGTGCCTCCATCATTAATCCGCATTTCCACGTGAGCGCTATTGAACTGTACGTTACCGGTAACATCAACGTTTTCATTAAGCGCATTGAGGCCAGCCCCAACTACACCATTCCAAACTTGATCCGCATATAACGACCCCGCTGGCAGTGCAACTACCAATAAGGTCGCCCAAATATGCCTTTTGAGCGCGTGTAGATTCATACACTCATCCTTTTTAAAACCCAACTTCCTTACATACCCAAAAATACCGACCGTCACTCCTCCAAGCAAAAAAGATACTGCCCGATTTCGATGAATCAGTTCTAGATAATTCCCCCCCTCTTGTCAACCAAAGAAGTTGAGGAAAGAATTGGCAAAAATTATTTAGGATTTAACAGAAAGCCAAAGGTCAAAACGCGCGCGTTCAGGCAATAGATCGCGAATAAAAGAATAGGCAAAATCAGGCCGACTCCAAATTTCAAAAACTGCCTTTTCGTCAGGTAAAAGCGCCAATGATTCGGATAAATCAGCCCGAGCAGGAAAATCAAATGTTTTGGGGAAATGGGCAATAAAAGTTTCTGGCGCAAACATAAAATCTAAAAATTTATACACCAATTCATCCTTGGTGCTTCCGACCGGAATTGCACAATGCTCAATAGTCACCACACTGGGACGAGGGACGACAAATCCAACCTTTGAGTAAGCCCGCACCGCTCGCAATGCTTCCCCTGAATGCATAACCACGGCGTGTGCGCTACCCGTATTAAGGGCAAAATCGCCACGCAAGTTTCCGTACTGCTCTACCCATTGCTTTTGCCGGCCTAAAAGACGCTGTACCTCCATCTCATTATCCCGATCCAATTGGCTCGCCAAAGGCAACCCAAAGAGCTTTATCGAAGCAAAGACAATCGCCTCAAGCGGGTCATTGGTCATTACCACCCGGAACCATGGAGCATCTTGATATCGTAAAAAAAGCAAATCCCAATAATTAACGACATTATCAATGGCAAGCTTCTGCTTATTGTAGGCAATACAATAAATTGACCAAATATAAGGCACTGAATACTCATTGTTTGGATCAAAATAATGGCCTAAAAGCCTAGGATTAAGGAGTTTGAAATAGGGCATTTGAGTACGATCAAGCTTCTTGAGGAGTCCCTCTGCAACCAACTTTTCAACTGCATAATCAGAGGGAGCAACCAGATCAAAACCCTGTCCTTGGGTCGCCCGCAACTTGACCAGTAACTCCTCATTGCTCTCATAATGGTTAAGATACACACGAATACCTGTGCGCCGCTCAAACTCACGAATCCGATCATGATCAAACATTACACTCCACGCAAGAACCGTAATAGAACGATCTGTTGCAGACCAATTTACGCGAATCAGAAAAAAAGCACCTATTAAAGCCAACATCCAAAACATTAGCATACCGAACCGAATAAACCATCGCGTCAGAGAAAAATGCCGCATCAAATTCCTTTGCGTTTTTTTGCAAGTAGCAAGGCGTAAAACACTACTAAGCCGCTACACAAAACCAACAAGACAGTCGACAAGGCGCCAACCTCGGGCGAAATACCCACACGCAACATCGACAGAATATACAAAGGCAATGTCTGGAAGGTGCTTCCCGCACAAAAATATGCGCAAACAAAATCATCAAATGAAATGATGAAAACTAACACAGCTGCCGCAAATATTGTCGATTTTAAAAGTGGTAAAATAATGGAGCCAAAGGCATAAAATGGTGACGCACCAAGATCCAACGCCGCCTCCATTAAACGCTTATCAAGCTCCTGATAGCGCTCAAAAACAAGGGGCACCACATAGCCGAGCCCTAACACGGTATGAGCCGCAATAAGTGTTGCAGCACCCAGAGGCAATCCAATCATAACAGCCAAATGCAACAAGCCCACCGCGATAATGATTTCAGGCAACATTAAATTAATATAAAAGTGGGAAATAGAACGCCGAACATATGCATTTCGCATAGCCCAAAACACCACAAATATGCCCATCAGAGAGCTCAAAATAACGGCCGAAAAGGCAACAAATAACGAGTTAAGAAAGCTCGTCCAAATAGCCCCATCAAAAAACAATTCTCGATACCACCGCAATGTACCACCAACCCACGGCGCGGGAAACGCAGCATCATTAAAAGAAAAAGTCACTAAAACTACCAGTGGCACATAGAGAAAAATAAAAAAGAACACCACCCAAATCAAGTTCCATAGCCGAGCAAGGCTTGTTTGCTGCATTGCCATTACTTACCTCTTTTTATCGAAGCCATATTAGGCGCATACACTGCCCGACTGCGCCACCAACGTGGACTAATAAGCCAATACAAGAGTGAAACAACCAAAATCAGCATAAGGGCTGCAAGTAGTGTGAATGCCGTGCCATACGAAATCATCTCACCATGCAAGGTAAAATGAGCTACCACACCACCAGCAAAAACCATACGATCCCCACCAATAAGCTCAGGAACAATAAACTCACTAAACGCCGGCACCAAGACTAAAAAAAGGCCTGAACGAACCCCGGGTAAACTCAAAGGGAAAATCACGCGCCAAAACGTCTGCCACGAACTCGCTCCTAAATCAGCTGAGGCCTCAATCATGCGTATGTCAAATTTCTCAAGGTCAGAATAGATGGGCAAAATAATAAACGGCACATAGCAGTACACCATAACCGCAAAGACTGCGCTGGCCGAATTGAGAAAATGTAGCGGTGCCGCCGTAACATGCAAGTACTGCAAAAGCTGATTTAAAAAACCCGTGCGACTAAGAAGCAACATCCATGCATAAATATGAAGTAAAATATTCGTTAAAAACGGCAAAAACAGTAAAAACAATAAAAAACTTTTAAATCGTCCCGAACAAAGCGCAATCCAGTACGCAACCGGGTACCCCAACAACAAAGCAAAACTCGCAGTTCCTACACCAAGTACCAGCGACCGGAGAAGAATCAAAAGATATTCGCTGTTTAAAAACGTCGTAAAATATTCAAAAGAAAGCGACTTAAAACTCAGCCCAACAATCAAGATAAGAGGTGCATAAATAAAGATCAGCTGCCACAAAAATGCGGGTAACCCTAGGAAGAAGGGCAATTCCTGCCCAAAAATCTTTTTGATGCTCATCGTTCTAATACCACCACATTTTTAGGCAACCAATAGAGGTAAACCGTGTCGTCATAATTGATTACTTCTTGCTTAGTATGTTCTTCATTTTGTTCAAAAACACGCAGCATTGTTGAATCATTGATACGAACATGATACATGGTCGAATGACCATTGTAGAACATCTTGTCAACACGTCCTGCTATACCCGGCTCTTGTCCTAGTTGCGGAACTTTGGTTATCATGATTTTTTCTGGCCGCACACTAATGCGGACCGCCGTATCTTCAACCAAAACGGCGCTAGCGCCAGCCGTCTGCGCAGCCTGATCGATTAACAAATTAGCAAGATCAGCAACATGCAAAACCCATTCGTCTCCAGGACCTTTTTTAGCTATTCCTTCAAGCACATTGGTCGTCCCCAAAAAACGGGCAACAAAAGAAGATACAGGATACTCATAAATTTCACGTGGTGTTCCTTGCTGTTCAATGGTGCCCTCTGGTCCCATAATGGCCATTTGGTCAGCTACTGCAAGCGCCTCTAGCGGGTCGTGGGTAACATAAACAAAGGTTGTTTGCAGCATATCCTGCAGATCAACAAGCTCCATCAAGAGCCGCTCACGCAACTTTGAGTCAAGCGCTGCAAGGGGTTCGTCGAGCAAAAGTACATCTGGCTCGTTAATAACAGCACGCGCAATAGCAACACGCTGTTGCTGCCCTCCCGACAACTGTGTAACGCTTCGTGCCAAATGTCGCTCAATACCAAAGGTCTCTGCAATTCTGCCTACCCTTTTTCTGATGGTAATCGAATCAACGCCACGAACTCGAAGGCTGTACGCAATATTATCAAATACATTCAGATGAGGAAAAAGCGCATAACTTTGAAACACCGTATTAATACGACGTTCATTACTCGGCAAACGCGTTATTGGCGTCTCGCCAAGAAAAATCTCACCAGAATCAACTTCCTCAAAACCACCAATCAGACGGAGTAATGTAGTCTTACCGCAACCGCTTGGCCCAAGCAGTGCAAAAAACTTACCCGAGGGAATTGTTAAATCAAGTTTTTCAACAACTGTCTCACCATGATACAGTTTAGTAACATTGCGAAATTCAACACTTCTCACAGCAGCTCCCGCGCATACGTACGCTTATCTGCTTCGGACACCCCGAGCGCAGTAAAACGGAACGACAATATCAGACAATGTGCAAGGCACAACCACAGCTAAAAACATGAATAAAAATAGGATACCCATCATACCAAACCAATTATCAAATCCATTGGCAACCATATAGAAAACTGATGCCATAGAACTAATTAAGGTGTGAGCGGAATGGAAATATGTTGAAATACGCTTAATGGATTCTGGCGCCCTAGCAAGAGAAAGCCCCGCAACCAAGCCCATAAGCATAAACACTACAAGGTTTATTGCATCAAAAAGCTCAAAGAAGCAGACATGAACCACCATATCGACACCAAGAATACGCCCCGAAAGCGCTGGAAGTAAAATATCTGATAGGATACAAAAAAAAGTAGGTGCTATAAGTGCAACTAAGATACCAACAAACCAAGATCGACCAAATCGAAAATACGTGAGCGCTGCGCCAGCAACCGAAACAATAATATGAAGATAATGAAACGAATGAAAAAGCACATGGTATCCAAAACGCGCAGTTTCCTCGGGCAAAGACAAACCAAAAAAGAACGTTAGCGAGAGAAAGATAAAAGCAAAGGCCAATGCAATAATTGCATATGGCACATGACAAACCAATTCACCCCAAACACTATGCGTTTCATGGCAACATAAGTCGCATGACTCCATTGAGCAATTACTAGACATACCGGCGAGCCCTCTATATCAGACAAAAGTTCTACATGATCAATTTTCTGGAACTGTTCCAGTGTAAGCTAGCTTTTGTCCGCTGTGAAGTCCTTGGCCAAAACCGGCACCTTCAGTGCGGCATAACAAATCGCAAAACGCCCCGATAATCCTCGTGACGAATCAACGGCGTTGCCACAATTGACACGACGCGCCCTGCATTTTTTTGTTCAAAAAAGACTACCGTATCAAGAACGCCAAGAAAGTCGTCAACCTGCTCCTTTGGCCCGCAAACATCTATTTCGATTTCAGAATTAGACGTAACCATGACGACACCTTCAGCATCTCCCGGCCTAATACGCATTTTAAGCGCTTCGGCAAACCGTTTCGGCGCATCAAGGTTGCCGACTACTATATGTAAACTTTTTTTCATTATGCCACCCCCCTTTTCCCCTGGAACTCGTTGAGAACGTATCAAGAGACAATTTTTCGCGTCAAGAGATTTATTGTTTCCCCTAAATGTCTATGAAGTAATTTTTGGGTTATAATGACCAAAAAGCTCAAAACACAAAGGAAGTGCCATGCACAAAAACCAAGAACGCGTTCGATTTGCCCCATCGCCAACCGGGTGGCTGCATCTGGGGAGTGTCCGCGCTGCTCTTTTTAATAAATTGTACGCGCTCAAAACAAACGGCACCTTCATACTCCGCGTTGAAGACACCGACCAGTCACGGGACGTTGATCCAGGAGCGGTAAAAATCCAAGAAGATTTACAATGGCTCGGCATTAGTTTCGATGAAGGCCCTTACTTCCAATCCCAAAGAACAGCCCTGTATCAAAAATACTTAGATCAACTTATCGCTAACAACCAAGTTTATCGTTGCTTTGACACCCCAGAAGAATTAGAAACCCGCCGCCAAATACAGATTGCACGGGGCTTGCCACCTAAATATGACCGCGCCTGTCTCAAATTATCTCAAGAAGAAGTAGCGCAAAAACTGGCACAAAATACGCCCTTTATTTGGCGCCTCCGACTTCCCGAAACCACCATTTCATTTTTAGAAGTAACCCGCGGCGAAATGAGTTTTGATCTGACTCACTTTTCTGATTTTGCACTTACCCGACAAGATGGTTCCTTTACCTTTTTATTTGCAAATTTTGTGGATGACCTTGAAATGGGAATAACTATGGTTATTCGTGGCGAAGACCACCTATCTAATAGCGCTAGCCAAGTAGCTCTCTACAAAGCATTCAATAAACCATGTCCCCGTTTTTTTCACCTTCCACTCGTCTGCAGCGTTGAGGGCAAGAAACTTTCCAAGCGCGACTTTGGCTTTTCACTCAACGACCTTAAAGAAGCTGGCTATTTACCGCAGGCAATTTGCAACTATGTCGCCCTACTCGGACACTCATTTGAAGAAGAAATTTTATCGCTCGAAGAACTGGCGCGCGCCATACCATTTGACACTAACAGCCCAAAGAGCAGCGTTCGATATGATGCAGACAAGCTTCTGTGGATTAACCATAAATGGATCCAGCGCTTATTGCCAGAGGACTTTGTAGCATATACACTACCATTTCTCACAACGGCCTACCCTAAGATCATAGACAGTCAACATCTTCGTCTGCTCATCGAAAAAATTCGGCCTAATATGCAAACACTTAAAGATGCGCAAGCCCTGCTGCGCTTCTTTTACCACGCACCACAAACATTCTCCCAAGAGCTTGTTGCTAAACATAATTTCCCCGCACTTGCTACGGCACTCGAGACACTAGCGAGCGTTTCAGACGAAGATGCGTTTTTTGCTACTACAAAAACTTCATGCTCAAAAGAGCTTAAAAAAGACCTTTTCGCACTCATACGCGTTGCACTTACCGCACAAGACGAGGGAATTGGAATCAAAGACCTTGTAGAAATGCTTTCTCTAGAAGAAGCTAAAAAAAGACTCCGTTACTTTATAGATACCGTTGCGTAACTTACAAAAATTGTTCTGGGTCCAGGAGACGATTAGGAAGTTGCTTGTATTCAAAGGCGATTCCCTGCTCCTGGTACCAGCGCATGAGCTGGGTAAAAAATGCCTTATTGTCCTCGGGAACAAAAAATTCAAAAAGGCTTTGCGTCTTATCTAGGGTCCGATCAAAGCAAAGGTGTTCAAAGCTTCTCAAGGTCGCTGTAAAAAACCAAACACGGGGTCGATCAATCTTAGCTTGAAAGTATGCACAATACCTCATATAATTTTTACCCAAATAAACCTGAATACATTTCACCTCTCAAGGATATCACATGACCGGAGAAAGCGAAAAACTTAGCCTAGCCACTGCCCTTACCGTTGGATTAAATGCTGCAGTAGGCGCAGGCGTTTTTTCTGCTCCTATCGCGCTTTATCGTACTGCCGGTCCAATTGGCATTACTGCCTATCTTTTGACAACGGTGTTAATTTTGTTCATTGGCCTAGCATTCACCAAATTACTTCAAAAACAGAAAAGCACGTCGTTTTTATACGACTTTCCCGCATTATGGGGAGGAAAGGTAGCCGGCACTATCTCGCTTATTCTCTATAGCTCAGGGCTCGTTGTTGCACTAGGGCTCTTGGGAAAAATAGCCGGAGAACTTCTTGCACTTGTCTCTAATTGTGCAAACCCAACACTCTGGGGAGTAGCACTCATCCTGGCAACAGCACTTGGCTCACAAATGGGGACAGCCTGGCTTACATGGGGACAATACATCTTATTTTTACTCACGGTTATTCCTATGCTCATTATTAGCACGCTTGGCTTACGCTTTGGCTCTCTTGAAAAACTCTTTCCCGTAGCACCGCACGGCATAAGTAGTATTTTATGGGCACTACCAATCGTTGCATTTGGCTTTTTTGGCTTTGAAGCTATACCCGCGTTGTTTTCGCGCATTAAAAATCCAGAAAAAAATGCCGCTCGAGCTATTATTGCGACTATAGTTATTACTGGAGCGCTCTACATGCTCTTTGTTGGAAGCATTTTCTACCTACTTCCAGAATCTGCCTACCAGGAGCAATCTCTTGGTGCAGCACTTCTTTCCGTTCTTATTCATTATCAATGGCTTGTGGCAATTATAAACTGGGCAATAATCATAACCATCGCCGGAACGCTTTACTCCATGTTTCCCGCCATTACCAACCTCATCTGTCAAGCCCAAAAGATGATTTCTCAACAAATCACTGCGCTGATAATACCAATCGGCGCTATTATAATTATGGTATCAGCCAATAACGTATTAACGTTGTTTAATCTAACCGCACTGGGCATTGCGGGCTCTTATGGTATGACAACATATGCCCTACTTACCAAATCTTTAAAACCCACACTATCAGAGCTACTTATTGGCGCTTTGGGGTGCATAGCATCTCTTATTTTATGCCTTTGCGCGCTTATGGGATTATGGTAGAAATAAACTAAGCGACATACCTTGGTTCAAAAGGGTTTGACGCCACAGCAAAGTCTGAGTATATCAGTAACGGACGCAACAGCGCGTGCTAAAAAAAGGATGAGAATATGAACTATACTCGTATCGTCGGATTACTTAGCCTCTTCTGCACGCCGCTATTTGGGAGTTTTCCTTCACGCATCGACCCGTTTCCCCTCTACACAGCAGCCAACATACTCGGCAATATCACCAGTTTCGGACAATGCGAGCCTGAATACCACGTTCGTTTAAGTGTCACACCGTTTCGACAAAATGCGTACAAAGCATATCGATATAACGACCACAACACGCCAGTTGTCTGGTCATCAACAGCAACAACCATCGACAACAACGAATGCGAAATTGGCAACATCTACGGCAATTGGAACTATATCGGCATTTACTACACTGAAGATGTACGTAACCAGTTCTCAAATCTCACGGCTCCCCCAATCGATCCTCTTGCGATTGCCTGGGCCAGTGAAAGCGCAATAGCCGCTTCCGAACTAAGGACAACGCTCTCCAACCCACAGTACGTCGACAGCGCTCAGCTACTAGGTTTTATGTCAGTCCCTATGGAATTTCGTAGCTACGGTATCCGTCTTCAGGGCGATGTTATTACTCCAATTGGCCTTGGCATAAGTGGGAAAGTAAGCATTGGCCAACGCCAACAAATCCCAACCTTTGCAGACCAAACGCCTTCCGTACCCACAGGAGATGAAAATACGGAGAAGGATAAAGAAGCTTTAACAGGCCTTATTTTTGATCGGATTAATGATATTACTCAACGGTTGAATTTAAATATTCGCCCCTATTGCGAACACACTATCGATCAAGGCCTTGTTTCGTTATTTTTCACTAAAAATTTTGATTGCTTTACTGATGAAGACTCCCCGTATGCTTCGTTTGTTTGCAGCCCATTTTTTGCAGTTGAATGGGAGCCCGCCTTGCATGAGGTAAATTCCAATAATCTTATTGCAACAAACTTGGGAACCAATGGACACACAGGCTATGGCTTTCACGCCGGCGTCACCATAAACTTTTTGGAAACCATAGAAATTGGTTGTGATGTGGCACCCACCTACTTTACGACCCGCACCTATCAGCAGGCACCGATTCCAACGAGCGAAAAACAAATCGCACTTTTTCCTACCAAAGCAGACTACACCCTAGAACCAGGAACCAACTGGACTTTTGGCCTTAGCATGGCCGCCTTTGACTTTACTAAGCTCTTTTCTGCCTCATGCGAATTTCGCTATATCCACCACTGCAAAGATCGAATAGCATTAATTTCGCCCACATCATTTGCGGACAAAATCTACACTGCCGGCACCACACAGCAAAACACGNNTCTTGTTTCATCAACCTAGCCACAACACTTAGTATCTGCGAAGGCTTTCAATTAGGATGTGCATGTCAAATACCTGTTCGCATGCGCAACGCCTATTATAGTACCACCATACTAGGATCTCTTTCTATTCAATACTAAGGACAAAAACATATTCGATGAATGGAACTATTGTGACGTATCTAGACAGAAAAAGCAGAACAAAGTAGAATTGTGGTTGTATGGATAAAATGTTTTCCCCTATCAAAGGACTGTGGCTACTTACATGAGTAAAAAAGCAAACATCGTTGTAACTGTAAACGATCAAAATATCGAACGTTACCTCCGTCAATTGAAGAAAAAGTTAGAACGTGAAGGTGTCATTCGCGACATGAAACGCATCAGCTACTTTGAAGCAGAATCACAAAAACGTCGTAAGCGTCACATGCGTGCAGTTAAACAAAACTGGATGCGTATGGCTGCCTGCAACCTGATTTAAACCATAAATATGAAACTTCAAACACCTTTACATCGCATAAGACGCGCGCGTCGGGAAGCTCAGTTACAAAAAATTGTAGCCGCGCTTCTCACGCAGCAAGCTTGCGATGACCCTGAATTACGGGACCTTCAGGTCACCCGAGTAGAACTCAGCCCCTCAAAAAGCATTTGCTACGTACTCTTTTATTCCGCACACGGCGAAGCCTTTTTCAGAGAAAAGCTCGGCCATGTAATTTTGTATAAGCCCTCCCTGCGCAAGGCTGTCGGTGAAGAATTACAAGGACGTTATGTTCCAGATATTGTGTTTAAATATGATGCTAACCTGAAAAAGCAACTGGCCATTGAAGCCTTAATAGATCAGGTCGCGCATGAGCACGATAACGGTCAGGATGCTTGAAGGAATAATCCTATTCTGTATTGCAGGGCTCCTTTGGGGCTCTTTTCTCAATGTTGTTGCCTATCGCTTACTCCACAATCAAACACCATTTTCCCCCAAGCGCTCTTACTGTCCCAAATGCAAACATACGCTAAAATGGTACGATTTATTGCCCATCATTTCCTTTATCTTGCTTACAGGAAAATGCCGCTACTGTAAACAACACATATCTCCACTCTACGTTGTTATTGAGGCTATTACCGCGCTAATTTTTGTTTACTACTATCTTGCTGTTCCTAGTAACTACCTTCCTGTTTTTCTGGCATTGGCAAGTCCGTTTATCATAACCATACGCACAGATTTTGAAGAAAAAACCATCTTCCGCCTAACCACACTTTTTGTACTTCCTCTAGCCTGGTTATCCTGTTTATTCGGCTTCCTTCCGCTCTCGTTGTTTGCGAGCATATTAGCAAGCATTGCAAGCTATTTTTTTCTATGGTCTATTCGGACCTTTGCAACATGGGCTACCGGACAAGAATCACTCGGTCTTGGTGATGTTGAACTTTTAGCGCTTATTGCATCGTTAAGCGGACTTATGGGTGCATGGGCATCGCTTACCCTCGGAGCACTTTTTGGCACAGCCCACGGTCTTGTGCTTACCCAGTTATCCAAAGCAAAAGACAAACGTATTCCCTTTGGTGCGTATTTGGCACTTGCCCACCTTATCATTTTTCCAGTAGTAATATGGATTCAGTAGATTAAAACCTCTTTGATAAAACTACAGAATGGGATTAAAAAAGAGACTGGTACCCATTTTCCTTTTGCACACCTTACAATTTCAAAACTTTATTTGACATAAAACAAAAAAAATATATCTTAATTTGTATATGGAATTTTAACAAAGCTCTCTGATTTTTTATATTTGTACATCAGAGAAAAAATTGGGCATTTGTTTTGAGGAGAACGATATCATGAAATCGATGCGTATACAGAATGAAAGCGCTTCGCAATTCCCCGGTAAGCAGCGTAGTTACCAAGATATTGTCTCTTATTTGGACTCTCACTGGAACCTACAAATCACTGGTGAAGCAAAAAAAGAACAACTTCGAAAACTTGCTACTGCACTTGAACTTTCTCAAAGCAAACAAGATGCAATTATGGTTTGCGGAACAAACGGAAAAAGCTTAACAGCTCATTTCACCACACGGCTTCTTAAATCAGAAGGTCTTGTGGTTGGTTCTTTGTTTAGCCCACACACCCTTACATACAACGAACGCATTGTGCTCAATGGAGAGCAGATTAACAATCGTTCATTCACTGAGTTAGGAAGCAAGGTCCTTGATATTGCTGCCGAAAAAGGTTTAACACTTGGAAGCGATGTGGTATTAACCGCAATAGCTCAGCTCTATTTTGCAGCACAAGATGTAGATGTATTGGTCATCGAAAACGAATCATCCCGCGCTCATGATCCGGCGACATTGTGTAACACTAAAGTTGTTGTAGTTACTCGCGTTACCGCAGAAGACGTAAATTGCACCGAGACCGCTCAAGAAGAACTCATTAATGAGCTTAAAGAAATTATTAAGCCAGGTATGCACGTTGTTTCCGGCGATCAACTCAAATCACACTTACTACACATTGAAAAAATAACATTAGAAAATAGTGGCGTCTGGGAAATGCCTATTCGAAAAGTTGCACCACTTGCATATCCTTTTGAACAGATTCATGGCCGTTGTGCAGCCTTAGCTGAGCGTGCTGCAATGTTGTACATGAACACCTGGGGAACCGAAAACACTACCGTTGTTACTGATAGTATTTTGGTTAAACAAAAAGGTAAACGTGGTCGTCCAACACTCGAAGCAAAACAACAAGAAAAATTAAATCCCAAGAAAACTGTTGAGCAATTCTGGAAAGAAACCATCAACGAATTGCCCTCTCGTTTCCAGTTACTGGATAAAGAAGCGCCCTCGGTTCTTCTCGATAGCGCTGACAACTTAGATGCTCTTGAAAATGTGTTACTAGGAACACGACTTCTTCACTACAAGCGCCCAATCGAAGGTTTAACAATCATTATGAGCGCAGAAGCACAGAGCTTTGTTAGCGAAGACTTCGTTCGTTCAATTCGTTATTTCTTCAAAAAAACACCTGGCCAAATATTTTTGTGTCCGCTAGAATCCTCAGTCAACCCTTGGCAACAGGGCCCAAGCTGGGATACCAATGCGCTGGTTAATGAGCTTACCAATAAAAAAGTAAAAGCCACTGCTTTCAAGTCATTTGCGACAGCATTTGAAACTGCAAAGGCTTCGGTCGATCCTAAGTTAGGACTTATCGTTATTGTTGGTTCAGCAAGTATTGTTTCTAACTACTGGCAAAACCGAAATATTAAAAAACTTGGCTAAGTAAAATCATAACTAATCTTAAATGGAGCGGAAAAAGTTTCTTTTTCCGCTCCATTTTTCCTACTAAACCTTTGATTGATTGTTGCTTTTATGCTCACAAAATACGCGAACCTAATATTTCTAGCCTTCTCAGGTTCCCTGTTTCTACTACTATCTTACGTTGAATACGGAACACAAAAACTTTTAATGTCACCTAATGTTTTTTTGTTATTTGCCAGCAAATTGCTTCGTTATAGTTCCCTGCTTTTCTTCTTTGCCCTACTCTTCTGGTTGAACTTGCCAATCTTTGGGACTATACTCGTTGCAATAGCAATATGTATTTTGTTTGGGTATGTAGTTTCATATGCCTGGTTTAAAAACAACTAAAGGAAACTTGTGGAAGAACATGCGTTATTTAATGCGCACACGTGGAACCCACTCTCCTATTGGGGCATCGAAAATAATTTCTTTGATCTTGATTTAGAAATTCTAACCAATACCTGGATTGCTCTTGTCATTATTTTTGTGGCAGCAATAGCAGCACGTGTAGCAATCAAAAATCCCTGGAGCCTTCCGGGATACATGGTTCTCAAAGGAATACGTAGCCTGTACTCGCTCATCCAACAATCCATGGGAGTCGTCAGGCCATACTACTTTTTTTTCATTAGCTCCTTATTTATTTTTATTTTTACCTGCAATGCGCTCCCGCTCTTACCCTTTCTCGAAGAACCAACAAAAGATCCAAACACCACCTTTGCATTTGCAATAATTGCTATCTTTTTTGCACAGCTTGAGGGCTTGAAAACGCATGGGATGGTCGCGTTTGTACAAGAGTATTTCAAGATGCCCTTTACGCTTGTCAATAAAAACAAATCATTACTTTTGCAGCTTCCGCTGGCAGCCGTAAAAGGCATAGCCAATGTTATAGTTGGCACCTTAGGGCTACCTCTAGAGCTTATGAGTAAAGGGGCTAATCTAATTTCTCTTGCGCTGCGTCTTTTTGGTAACATATTTGGTGGTGCAATTATCGTAGGTTTGCTCAAACAAGCTGCAAGCGGCTCGGTTATCATCCATACACTTTTGGTCCTCACCGGGCTCAATCTCGTTGTTATGTTTTTCTTTGGTCTTTTTGAAGCATTTATACAGGCATTTGTGTTCACAATTTTGGCCACTACCTATTTGTCTTTAGCCACACAAACACACGAACACAAGGCGTAACTTTGGTCTACCATCCGAGGAATCTTACATGCAGATGCAATTAGCACCTATTTTACATATAGCAGCAACAGGAATTACCTTACTTGCACCGCTCACTGCCGTCAGCATTTCACAAAGCCTTTCTGCGAGAGCATCAATTGACACCATCAACCAACAGCCAGGGGCCCTAGATAGTATTCGTAAAACAATGATCCTGACATTGGCCATAACAGAAACCAGCGCTATTTTCTCTCTTCTGACCGCAATATTTATCATGCTCAGCCCCTGCTTTTCCATCGCAGAAGGACTCGGTTACTTGGGAATGGCTTTTGCTATGGCGATACCTGCCACCACGGTTGGATTTATGTCGAATTTCGCAATCAAAAATGCTGTTAAGTCGTTAGGACGTCTTCCTAGCATTTACTCAAAACTTACCACGCTACTGCTGCTTGTCCTTACCGTACCTCAAACCCCGGTTATTTTTGGATTTGTTTCTGCTCTATTAATGCGCGCCTATATTTTTCCAGAAATGACCATTTCATCTGGTATCCGGTTATTAAGTAGTGGATGTTTAGTAGGGTTTGGATCAATCGGGCCAAGCATTGGCATCCTATTGCTCGGCTCTCAAGCTTGCTACTCCATGGGATTAGTAAAAAATTTATACGAACGCATACTCTCGTTCATTTTCATAAGCCAGGCAGTTATTGAAACGCCCTTTTTATTTGCGCTCGTTGTCAGCTTTTTAATCGCCTTCCTTCCCTTTGATCCATGGGCATCAAAGGCAATAGCAACGGCTGTGATTATCTCTCTTGCAACATGCCTTGCTGGAATAGGATCTGGTTGGATTGCGCGAATTGCATGCGAACAAATCGCTCAAAACGCAAAAATGACAACGGCTCTCTCGCGCACAAGCCTACTTGGTCAGACATTTGTTGACACGAACGTAATTTACGCAACGCTTATAGCTCTGGGTGTTTTGTTTCTTTAGCCACGCATACTGCAACAACCCGCTCCATGAAAGCAACTGTCTCATCAATCGTCAAATCTGTATTATCGACCAAAATTGCATCTTCAGCTTTTTTGAGCGGAGAGATCACACGCGTAGTATCTCGCTCATCACGTAATGCAACTGCAGCACGCGCTTCTTCCTCGCTTACGGAGTTTCCTTGCCGCATTTGCCCAATACGCCAACGCCGTGCACGCTCACTCAATGATGCCGTCAAAAAAAACTTTGCCTCAGCAAGTGGAAAAACAACTGTCCCTGTATCGCGTCCATCAGCCACGATATTATTTTCTACAGCAACTGATTGTTGTAATAAAAAGACTGCATGCCGAACACGCGCATTAGCACTACTAATTGAGCTAATACTATCGACAAATTCTGATTTAAGGAGATGAGTAATTTCCACACTATCAAAAAAAATATGCGGCCCCTGTGCATCATAGGTATACACGATTCTACCTTTTGCCAATAGGACATCAATATCCTCTTGTGCGGGCTCCTCTAATGTTTTTTTTGTATATTCAAAAGAAGTAACAAGAGCATAGGCAAGTGCTCGGTACAAAAGACCGGTATACAAATAATAAAAACCAAAACGCTCGGCCAACTTTTGCGCTACTGTTGATTTACCACTAGCAACTGGTCCATCTATCGTAACTATCATAACGCTTCCTTATTGTTCTTCGTGTAAACGAATATCAACACCCTGCAAATCAACAGACTTCCGGCCACGAAACTCGTTCTCTTGGACATACGCTGCAACATCAACCAAGGCCCCTTCATGCCGAATAAGCCAGCTATATAATTCTGGTCGATTAAAAAAAATAAGCGGCTTTACTACTCCACGGTCAGTAACCATGCATTTAACATGCTCTTCTTTAAGTAGTTGCGGATTACCAGTCACTTGCACCGAAGAAAGATAAAAGAGGGGGCGATCATTTGCCGCACCAAACGGTTCAAGAAGAGACAAGTCCTTTACTAGTTTTACATGCACTTCATCAAGCGATAATTCTGCATCACAAGAAATTAAAGGCACTAAGTCTTCTAATGAAACTAGTTCCTTAAGGCGGTTTTGAATCGCATCTTTAAAACGCTCAAATTCTTTTGACGGTACCGAAAGGCCTGCTGCTGCACTATGGCCTCCAAATTGAATATCCATATCCGTAACAGACTGTAATAATTCAAAAACGTTTATCCCTTGTACTGAACGACACGAGCCCTTGTATACATCACCAGCTCGATGAAACAAGAAAACCGGCCGCCCATATAACTGACTCAGGCGCCCTGCCGTAAGACCAATAACACCAGCGGGCCAATGTTCTCCAACCGCTATCAAAGCAAAACTTTGATCAAGCGCAATCTCACCTAAAGCAATAGTAGCCTGCACTGCATCAAAGACTTGCCGTTCTTTTTCTTTTCTCAGTTGATTTAATTCATATAACCGTCGACCAATACGGGCTACTTCATTACTTTCAGTTCCCAGCAGAAACAAAACCCCTTCACGCGGATCTTCTAGGCGACCAAGGGCA
The DNA here is from genome assembly GCA_003484685.1 of Candidatus Babelota bacterium. GTDB lineage: Bacteria > Babelota > Babeliae > Babelales > Babelaceae > UBA12474. Next base: position 16,085 of record DNBB01000002.1, on the reverse strand, counting down.
TTAAGCTGCGGGGCTAAAGAGAAACCAATATCCTGCGAAGTTAACTGTCGCTCTAACCGCGCATTAGATCGCAAGGCTGAGAGAGCCAAACTTTCGCGATCACGAATCTTAGTAAGTCCATAACGCACCAATGAACGATTTTCGCCGACCAAGGGGACCACGTCAGCGATTGTTCCCAATAAAAGGAGCTCATATACGCAATCGGGGATAGGCAATTTTTGTCTTTGATACAACGCCGCAATCAATTTATATGCAACGCCTACTCCAGCCAATTCTTTACACTCATAGGGGCAGCCTGGTTGTTTAGGATTAACCAGGGCGTATGCTTTTGGTAATAAAGCATGTGGCGTGTGATGATCAGTAATAATGAGATCAATATCGAGTTCGAGCGCTCGCTGTGCAGCTTCAACTGCCGTAATACCGTTATCTACAGTAATAACAACCTGATAGCCACTCGCATGCGCACGCTCAACAATTTTTTTATTTAAGCCATATCCATCGACAAATCGATTAGGGATAAAAAAATTTACCTGGGCACCTAGCCTAATAAGCCCCTCAAGCACCAACGATGTGGCGGTAATGCCATCTACATCATAATCACCCACGATCAAAATACGCTCTTTTCCAGCTAGCGCTGCTTCAATACGAGCTGCCGCTGTATCCAGCCCTTTTAGTCCCTCTGCCTCGTGCAAATGAGGCCTTGCTGGTGTAAAAAGGAACTCTTCAATAGCCTCTGTTGTCCGCATACCACGGCTTGCCAATACCTGCATAACCGGATATGAAAGGGAAAAGTCTGCTGAACGAATGAGCAGATCTTTTTCCCGCCCATTAAAAAGCAAACGCCAAACAAAGCGCATACCCCGAACATTTTCTCGTGCGTGCATTACTATTCAGGCTTGTAGCGCAATGCAGGAAACAAGATGACATCACGAATCGTTGTCGTATTGGTCATAAGCATAACAATTCGATCAATACCCAAGCCAACACCAACGGTAGGGGGCATTCCATATTCTAATGCTCGAATAAAGTCAGCATCATACCGCATCGCTTCTGGATCACCTGAAGCATGCGCTTGAGCCTGCGCTTTAAAACGTTCAGCCTGATCAAATGGGTCATTTAATTCATTAAAACCGTTACCTATCTCCATACCAGCAATAAACAATTCAAAGCGTGCAGCTAAAGCAGCATCATTTGCATCCCGTTTTGCCAGTGGCGATATCTCAATAGGAAAATCAATAATAAAAACTGGGTCAACAATTTTATTTTCAGCACATGCTTCAAATAGCGCAAAAACTTTTTGATTATAGCTGGAATCCGCATCAACTTCTGCTTCAAGCTGTTCACAAGTTGCATCAATCCGTTCTGGCGATAAATCCTCTTCTTTTAAACCACCAAACTCAACAACAGCCTGCCGTGGACTCATGCGACGAATATTATCAAAATTGATAACGTGTGGCCCATACGGGACCTGTAAAGAACCGGTTGTTTGTAATGCCAACTCGCGCAAAAGGTTCGTCACAAAATCCATAATAAAATTATAATCTTTGTGCGCAGTATAACATTCTAACATCGTAAATTCAGGATTATGCCGCGTAGAAACACCTTCGTTGCGAAAGTTTCGATTAAGTTCAAACACCCGCTCAAATCCACCTACAACAAGGCGTTTAAGATACAGCTCAGGGGCAATACGTAAAAAGAAATCCGTATCAAGCGCGTTATGGTGAGTAACAAAAGGACGCGCAGAAGCACCGCCAGGAATTGGATGTAAAATCGGCGTTTCAACTTCCAAATACCCATGTTGCTCAAAATAAGCCCGAACAAACGAAACAATTCGTGAACGCTGATAGAAGCGATCACGCGCCAGAGGATCAGTAATCAAATCAAGGTACCGCTGACGATGCTTAATTTCGTGATCAGCAATCCCATGAAATTTATCAGGCAGTGGCAGAATGGATTTGCTTTCTAGTACCCAATCCGTTACTCGAATCGTTTTTTCACCTGTCTTGGTAACAAAAAGCGTTCCAGCAACCCAGATAATATCTCCCAGATCGATAAACTCAACAAAGCGTTTAAACTGGAGCTCACCGACTATATCCGACTTGATATACAACTGCAAACGGCCCGCGCCATCTTGGATATGAACAAAAACAGACTTGCCATGCTCGCGTTTTGTCATCACCCGGCCAGCAAGCTGGTAACTAATATCTTCCGATCCCTCGGCATGCACGTATGCGCATGTTGCTGAAATTTCCCGCGCCTCTGGCCACGGCTCAATTCCTTGTTCACGCAAGCGTTCAACCTTTGCAGTTCTAACTGCGCGTTCTCCCTGCCCTAAAATTTCATCCATCAGATATCCTTGCGGAAAGATGCTTGTTGATACTGTTTCTCTACAACATTCCAGTCTACCAAATTCCACCAGGCTGTCAGAAATTCTGGGCGCCGATTTTCAAACCTCAGATAATAGGCATGTTCCCAAAGATCGACTACCAATAACGGTGCAAAGCCAAACCGCTGCGGCACATCATGATTAGGTGTCGAATAAACACGCAAGTTACCATGCATATCTAGCGCCAGCCAAGTCCAACCGGAACCAAAAAACTTGGCCGCTTCCTGCAAAAACAACTCTTTAAAATTTTCAAAAGAACTAAAATCTTTTGTTATAACTGCTTCAAAGGACTTGGATACCTGCGCTCCCCCCGGACACATACCATTCCAAAAAAACGTGTGCGCCCAATGGCCACCCGCATTGTTGCGAACCACTTGCTGTATTGCAAGCGGCAACTGTTCCCAGAACAAGACAAGGCTATCCAGCGAATTTGACTGCCACTCAGGAAAATCTGCAAGTGCTGCATTAAGCTTATCAACGTACCCTTGGTGATGCTTGGTATAGTGCACTTCAACCATATGTGCATCAAAGCAGGGAGTTAACGCGTCGAAACTGTAGTGCAATTCGGGTAATTTAAACGCCATATTCGTAACCTTTCCCAGAAATTTTAAAACATTTTAAAAAAATATTGACTTATATGAAATTTTTCACTATAATAATATCAACATTATAAGACAACCTCCACATGGGCATGTGTTGGCGTACCCGATACTTGAAAAAGTATAACAAAGCGTTGATGCGTGCCCTACCTTTTTACCTTTAAAAAACAAGCATTCTTTCGCCGGAACGACTCAAGCCGAGGTGTTCTCGTGCACTTTTTTCTACTAAAAACGGGTCGTGCTCCCATTGAGCAAGTAGACCTTCTAATTCGCTTTTTTTTGCCATAGCATCAGCAAGACGCTTTTCTAGAATTTCAAGCTCTTTTATTTCGATCAAAGTTTTTTGAGCTCCCCGAGAAGAAGCGAACCACCATCCTGCAAAAGCAACAATCTGCAAACCAATCAACAAAAAGCCTATGCTATGCTTCATTGACTCAACTTCCGTAAATGTGCCGCGCACGCACGAACATCGTCAAGAGAAGTATACATATACCAACTTGCACGCACTGTTTGAGGTATATTCAACGCTTCATGTAACGGTTGCGCACAATGATACCCAGACCGAACACAAATTTGATATTGCGCCAAATAAGCAGCAACATCATGGGCATGAAAATTGTTTATATAAAATGAAACAAGGTGCCCCTGAGAGGCCAATAGATCTTTGTTGCCCACGATAACAAGTTCCGGAAGACCTGCTAATTCTTCGATAAACACACGACAAAGAGCTGCCTCATGCGCTCTCAGCGCTTCAAAATCAAGCCTTTGCAAAAACGAAAGTGTCTCACCAAAGCCAATCACCTGTGCAATTGGCGGTGTTCCCGCCTCCCACATAGCAGGCAAACATGTCGGTGACCATCGATCTGTATGCACTTCATGCACCATGGACCCGCCAAGTACCCACGGATGGCATTCGCTGTGTCGCTTCTTAGAAACATACAAAACGCCAAGACCCGTAGGCCCACACATCTTGTGCGCAGAACAAACTAAAAAATCTATGCCCATTGCCGCCACTTGAAGCCTACGGCGCGGCGCTACCTGTGCAGCATCAACAAAAACTGCAGCTCCCACCGAACGCGCCTTTTGAACAATAAACTCAAGAGGCGTCGCAACACCAACTACATTGGAACCTGCAGAACACACTACAAGCCGCGTCTTAGAAGTGATAGCCGCTTCAGCAATCTCAAGTAATAACTGTCCTTCAGTATCAAGGGGCATGAAACGCACCAATGCTCCACAAGCTCGTGCAACCTCCACCATAGGGAGAAAAGTAGAATGATGTTCTAAGGCAGAAATGACTATCTCATCGCCAGGGCGTAAAACATGTTGCAACCAACCAAATGCGACCGCATTACAGCCCGCTGTAGCCCCGCTGGTAAAAACAATTTCAGAACTTTCACGCGCGCCAAAAAATTCTGCCGCCTGGGTACGAACATATTCGTAATTCTGCGTTGCCTGTTCAGCAAGCTGGTAAAAGGAACGATGCACCGAGGCGTTTTCAAATGAATAAAAAGAAGCAAGACGGTCAACAACAGCATATGGTTTTTGGGAAGTTGCTGCACTGTCCAAATATACTAAATCAGGATACCTAGAAAAAATTGGAAATGATTCTTTTATTCCCTTCATACGCTCCCCACCCAATGAACATTATCCGCCTAAAAGCCATCCTACAATAAAAGATAGCAACGCAAAGACAAAGGCCGCAACATGTTCCTTGGCAAAAAGCATAACACTACCAAAGCACCACGAGGCAGAAGGCAATTCTTCAAGGCCAATTAAACTTGCGCAACTTTCAAAATGAAAAGTAACTAATCCCGCATTCTGCATTAGTGCACCAGCTAACGCAAAAGCTAACGCAGAAAAAACTAGATAGCGACCAAAAATTCGCGCCAAAAAACCAATACAAATCCCCATAAAAGCACCTGCGACTGCCTCGGCAACCCAGAATGGGTACTCTTGAAAATACATTTGGATTTTTGTCCAAAAATCAACAATATATTGCATTACATCCTCGTTTATAAACAAAAAAAAGCGGCGAAGCGCGTTAGCTCCGCCGCATGCAAATTAGCTCAGCTAATTACGCTACCATGTCACGCAATGCGCGGCCTGGGCGGAATTTAGCAACTTTTTTCGCAGGAATTTGCATCTTCTTACCAGTTGCTGGATTAACGCCGGTACGAGCTTTACGCTTTTGTACCACAAATGATCCGAAACCGGTTAAGACTACTGAGTTTCCAGTCTTCAACGTTTTTGATACGACATCAATCAACGTTTCCAATGCTTTTTTGCATGTTGACTTAGATAGCTTCGAAGATTTGGCCATCTTATCTAACAATTGCGCCTTGTTCATGAACATCCCTCAAATTTTAAGGCTCAATCACTGCTTCGCCTACTGTTTCCAACACCAGATTAGGTCGAACACAACAAACACTCCCCTGTAACCTATTACAGAAGGTAAAATTGTCAAATGTTTTTTTAGAACGTGGTGCCGAGGGCCGGACTCGAACCGGCACAGCCTTACGGCCGAAGGATTTTAAGTCCTTTGCGTCTACCTATTTCGCCACCTCGGCGGAGAATTTTTCAAAGTTTGGAGGCGGCACCCGGACTCGAACCGGGGATCAGGGTTTTGCAGACCCATGCCTTACCACTTGGCTATGCCGCCTTTATCTTGAAGGGACTAACGCCCTACTCAGAGATAGTAGCCTTTTTAATCAGGTTTTGCAACTCCAAAGCAGTGATAATTGCAAAGTTTTCCCCGGCTACTTCCTGCTCTTCAGGCGCTTCAACAACAATAGAAAGGTATTCCTGCTGTGCTGGACCAGTAATTAGATCACGATCTGTTTCGTTAAATAGCTGGTACCATTCGGCCATACCACCTTCATAGGCGTAAACACGCTCAAAGCCCAAGGCTCCCAACATGCTTGCAGCTTCACGGCTTGCTGAACAAAAATAATTTGAGCAGTACACAACCACCGGAATAGCTTTATCCCAGCTACGAGCGACTTCTTCAATGTCATCAAACTGAACACATATCGATTCAACGCCCGGACCACTGGCTATATGTGCATCATCAAAAAGCTCCTGATCAAGAACATTCACAATCCGCAGCGCCACCTTCTGCTTAGAATCCTTCGGATGAACCGGCGGACGACAAGACCCATGACGACAGCAAGCACACCCATCACTGCTACCACCACCAAACCATGAGCACCCTGATAAAGCCAAAAGAGCTACGATCAAAGCTACGGAAACTAAATACTTCATACAAACCCCTATCGAACAATATTAAGACAACGGCTCCAGCGAACCTTTGACCAAAAAGAAATTGGATGCTTGATCATATCCAATAGCAGCCAGCCTTCCTGGCTATCAATGGACAAGATCCGGAAAAATATACGTCCATGAATTAATGAGCGCTTCAACGGCATGCCCTTGGCATCCTTACCCCAAGAACGACAATCATGACTGCCTTCACGGTTATCACCCATTACCCAATACTCATCCGCCCCTAAGGTAAAATCAAACTCATCATAGGACTGTGGCGTGCCTGCATACAGAAGACTATCGTAACTGCTTGGCAAAAGATCAGCAGGATCAATCTTATAAAATGGCTGATTGCCGAGTCCCTTGGCCGGGTCAAAAGTACGTCGAGAAATTTCATACGGACCACCTTTTCGATCACGTACGTAAATTAATGGATACGGATTGACATATGGCTCATCCAGTTTTTTACCATTAATATAGATCACTGGCTTACCATCTTCGATCTTTCCTTGAACACGCTCCCCAGGAAGCCCCACAACCCGCTTAGTCCAGTTATCTGGCCCCCAAACATATTGCTGAAACAAAAATTTAAGCGGATTAGACGAGTACTCAAAATTCGGATTATCAAACGCAATAATCTCTCCGCGTTGAAATTCTCTAAAAAACGGCGTCAACTTATCTGCAACAAAGCGTTCGCCCACCAACATCGTAGGCTCCATAGAACCTGTTGGCACCAGGTATAACCCAACCAAGAAAGTCCGTATAGCAAAAACAAATAGCAGTATTACTGTAATCTGGACCAAAAAATTTTGCCGATCCATCCACGCATTTATACGTCGAAACATTTTTCCCCGCTTCTCTTGAGTTATTCAACAAACCAAAACATTACCGTAACATCTTACTTTAAGAAATAAAAAGGATTACAAGACTTACCCCGGTCCCGCACCTCGAAATGTAAGTGCGAACCATCACCACCCGTTTTACGAACGTATCCGGTCGCCCCCACACATCCCAACTTTGACCCCTCATTGACTCGATCACCAACTCGCACAAAAATGCGGTCCATATGCGCGTATCGCGTAGTAAACCGTTCGTCATGGCGTATCACAACCGTCTTACCATATCCTTTCGACCATCCCGCTTCAATGACCGATCCGCGGCCAGCAGCCTTGATCGGCGTGCCACGATTAGCCGCCATATCTATTCCATGGTGAAATCCCCATTTTCCGTTAGCCTTTTTACGTGGCCCGAAAGGAGAACTCAACCAAAATGATCCATGAGGTATCGGTAAAGAAAATCGTGGATCCCACTGCTCTTTTTTCCGGCGGGTCGCCGGCAAGCGAGAAGCAGGTCCTACGCTCTTAGTTTTTGCTACGGCAGGCTTCTTTTGCACGCCTTTTTTCTTGGCAGCACGCGTACGCCGAATATATGAGGGAAAGTCTTCTATCTCCTGTTCCTGATACAATGCGTCAACCTGAGCACGCAGCCCTGCTTTTTCTGCAAAGTCCAATGCTAAGTCACGCAATCGTTCTGGTGAGCGCTCAACCGGATCAATAAGATCAAACTGAATTTCCCCGTGCCCCGTCAAATCAAGCAAGTACGCAGGCATGATATTAGACATGTCTTCATTTGCCATTTCTGGACAAACCAACACCGTAAATGTTCCGAATGCAAATGCTAAAAGTGAAAAAATGATTAATAGCCGCAATGGATAACGGGCAAAAGTCGAAAAAAACAACACCTTCCCCTTATCCCCAGCAAACAAGAAGATTATCAAGACCAGCTATACATATCTTAGAGCACACTAGGACACCATATACAACTATAAAAACAGGCTTTATAACTTTTCAACGCTACCACACCTTACCAACACAGAAGGATTTTGACTAGTGTACACCAGGGTTTGAGCGCACAACCGTTACAAACCATTGCTCAAGCGTAGCAACAAATTCTGCATCAGACTCCTTTGAATCAAGCACAAAATCAGGCCCCACAGTAACAACAAGCGGATGCCAAGTTACGCTCCACGAAGTCGGCGCATATACGCGACCATTACCATCCATGAAAATCGGCACCACCGGACGCCCCAAAGAACGGGCAGCCACAGCAAAACCCCGCATAAACGAATGTACCGTTCCATCATTAAAACGGCCGCCCTCGGGAAACAACGCTAAATGCAAACCATATCTCTCAGCATGGCGCAGCCCACGCATGAAGCCTCGCGCTGCCTCCGCCGGACGCCCCGGATTAACAGCAAAAAGAAGATTGCGCACTAAAAAGCCAAAAATAGGCATATGCGCATAATACGCTAACGCATACCAAATATGCGGCTCTCCATTAAACAATGCACCAACAATAAATATATCAAGCAATGATTCATGGTTGGCGATAATAATCTTCGGCCCATTACCAACAAACCTTTCCCGCCCTACAATTTCGACGGGCACTAAAAAAGCTGCTAATACACTCTTATAAAAAAGGTCTAAAAGCCAAAAAACAAAACTTCGGCGGACATACCATCTTCGCGGTGCAAAAACTAAGACGACTAAAAGCGGCGCACCAACAACCACGAGAACGGCACCCACGTTAACATACACCAACAGCGAAAACAAAAACGTACGAACCTTCATACAAATCCCCCCAGTTAAAATTCGCCCTCCCTAGATTAGCAAGCAAGTACGAGCCTGAGCTATAAAGTTTTCTCAAGAAAAAAACGGCAGGACCCTGTATAGAGTTCTGCCGTGGTAAAATTTGAAAAAGCGAATAAGTTTAACGCTTTACGAACTGGAAGCGACGACGAGCACCACGTTGACCGTATTTTTTACGCTCTTTAACGCGGGCATCGACTGTTAGCAAGCCGTGCGAACGCAATTCAGACCTTAATGCTTCGTCTATTTGAAGCAATGCACGAGATATGCCAAGCTTAACTGCATCTGCTTGGCCACGCAATCCACCACCAACGACAATTATCTCGGCATCATAATCTTTTGCCTGAGGAATAACCTCGAATGGAGTTTTTACTGCCAACTGAGCAAGATCTACATCAAAATATTGAGTGAACGGGCGGTTGTTAACCACGATTTCGCCATTGCCGCGACGAAGATAGACACGAGCGACAGCGGCCTTGCGACGTCCAACACCATGCGCAACTGGCACGCGTGAAACAGGAGTAGCAACCTTTGCTTTCTTTGGTGAAGTCATAACGTTTCGAATTCCTACAAACAGTTAAGAAGACTAACAAGTAATTCTCTTGGAGCCGATGAGCGGACTTGAACCGCCGACCTATTGATTACGAATCAATTGCTCTACCAACTGAGCTACATCGGCACGACACACCCCAAAAGTATACCAGTTTCATTCAAGAGTACAACTCCCAACCACGGCGCTGATAAAGAATTTTCCACCCAAAAACTATCGAACGCCCGCAAAAAAATTCTGCAGCAAGGCCTCCGAATCATCTTTAAGAACCCCGCGCGTTACATTTTTTAAAAAACCACCATACAAATGCTCAGGCTCTATTATTGTATGAGTATAGCCGTACAATGGTGAATCGCTGCCATAGACCAATCGTGAAACTCTGCTCAAAAGCAACGCCCCCATACACATAATACAAGGCTCAAGCGTCACATACAGCGTACATCCATCAAGCCGCCAGTCTTGCTTGCCTATACCTGCCGCACGCAGCGCTACCAATTCTGCATGAAAATCTTGTGAAGCATGCTGTTCGACCTGATTGTATCCAACCCCAATAATTTCCCCATAGGGGGCAACAACAACAGCGCCGATGGGCACATCTCCGAACCGAATTGCTTCGCGCGCCAACAACAGAGCTTCATACATATATTGTGTATCGTATTCGAACATAAGAACCTGCCTCCCAACAAAAAATCTTCCCATCCAAAATCGTACCTGACTTTGCAAAAAATGCAGCATTGTATAGACTGAAAGCTGGGATCTTTATCTGTATTATGGCCCGTTGTTGTGCATCTATCTAGGACGTAATAACCCAAAAAACTAGGCTGCAACAACCTACGCCGTGCCACCTTTTAGAAAGGCGTTCGTATGTCATCTCAATCTTCTGATAGCACGAATCCAAAATCAACATACTCTGCCCAATCTATCCGTGTAATGGAAGGATTGGAGGCGGTGCGAAAACGCCCCGGTATGTATATTGGAACAACTGGCCCTGCGGGTCTTCATCACTTGGTATACGAAGTCGTCGACAATTCTGTTGATGAAGCCTTAGGCGGTCACTGTGACACAGTACTAATAACCTTGCACGAAGATGGCTCTTGCTCTGTACATGACAATGGACGAGGCATCCCAACAGAAATGCACACCGAAGGTGTTTCTGCTGCTGAAGTTGTTTTGACTAAACTTCACGCTGGAGGAAAATTTGATAAAGAATCGTACCGGTTTTCTGGTGGATTACACGGAGTCGGTGTTTCGGTTGTTAATGCACTCTCCTCGTTGCTCAAGATAACAATCTATCGCAATGGGCGCATCCATACACAAGAATATCGCCAAGGCAAGCCTGTTTCACGTCTTGAAGACGTCGGCCCTACTGAAAAACGGGGAACCATTGTACGGTTTCTTCCTGACCCAGAAATCTTTAAAGAAACCGTAGTATTCTCTTTCGACAAACTCGCCAGCCGCTTTCGTGAGCTTGCATTTTTAAATAAAGGTCTACGAATAACCATTGTCGATGAGCGTAGTAACGATGAAGCCAGCTTTCTTTTTGAGGGTGGTATTATTTCCTTTGTGGAGCACGTAAACAAAAAGAAAACACCGCTCACTCCTGAAATTATCTATTCAAAAGAAGAAGGAAGCGATTACGAATTTGAATGTGCGCTGCAATACAATAGCGGATATGATGAACAGCTTTTTTCCTTTGTAAACAATATAAACACAGCAGATGGCGGAACCCATGTAGCCGGATTTAAGGCGGCTTTAACCAAAGCGTGCAATAAACGTGCTCTCGAGATGAATCTCCTCAAAAAAGAGACATCGTTTTCAAGCGAAGACGTACGTGAAGGGCTGGTATGCGTGCTCAGCATCAAAATTCCTGAACCGCAATTTGAAGGCCAAACCAAAGGAAAACTTGGTAATAGCGAAGTCAAAGGACAAATCAGTTCCTGGGCATTTGCATTTCTCGATAAATACTTTGAAGAGAATCCGGTCGTTGCAAAAAAAATCCTGCAAAAAGCGGTTAACACTATGCAAGCTCGCGACGCCGCGCGCAAAGCACGTGATTTAACAAGACGCAAAAATGTCCTTGAATCAACCGTTCTTCCCGGCAAGCTTGCTGACTGCTCATTTGAAGATCCTGCTCAATGCGAACTTTTCATTGTCGAGGGGGACTCTGCTGGTGGTTCTGCAAAAAGCGCCCGCGATCGTTTCTCTCAAGCAATTCTGCCATTAAAAGGCAAAATTCTTAATGTTGAAAAAGCCCGGCTTGACCGCGCCTTGGCAAACGAAGAAATTAAAGCATTGATCGCAGCTGTTGGTGGTGGCATTAACGAAGAAACATTCGATGCAAACAAAATCCGTTATCACAAAATTATTTTGATGACTGATGCTGACGTCGATGGCGCACATATTAGAACACTTCTCCTGACCTTCTTCTTCCGCTATATGCGTCCCGTTATTGAGCATGGGTACTTGTATATTGCCCAGCCACCCCTCTACAAAGTAAAAATCGGCCGCAAGGAACAATATCTCAAAGACGAGCGCTCTTTAAGCGCATTCCTTATTGATTGGGCACAAGAAAACACCCAAATAACCATCAACGGTACGACACTCTCTAATCAAGACTGGACTAACCTTCTTTCGCATATTTTATCATATGAAGCACATATTGATGCCACAGCGCGAATTTTTCACCTGAGCGATAGTGAAACAGATATGTTTATTGATGCCGTCGTTGAATCTAAATGGCTCGAAAATAACAACGATACAGCATTTGTCTCATCTCTTCGGTTGCACCTTCCTCATTGCACGAGCGAAATCATACGAGCAGAAGATGCTGAAGCTGTATTAGTCATTGAAGCGATTGATGGCGCGTGGATCGTCCGCATTCCGCTCAAAACACTCAACAGAACAGAAATCGCAGAGCTCATTACCATCAAAAAGCAAATTGCGCCACTCAATAACACGTGGACCCTTACCATAACGGGAACCGAAAAAACTTCTGCCGGTTCAGCGCCACGCCATCTTATTACCTCCATACAAGAGCTCAGCAAACCATCAATGAACTTGCAACGATACAAAGGACTTGGTGAGATGGACGCAGAACAACTCTGGGAAACAGCCATGGACCCTGAAAAACGCTCATTACTACAAGTTTCAGTTGATGATGCAATCAAAGCAGATCAATGGTTTAGCACGCTGATGGGTGACGATGTACAAGGAAGAAAAACCTTTATTGAAGAGCGAGGCAAGTTTGCCAAAAACATCGATGCCTAAACCAACTTCTTTGATAAACCGCATCAAAAATTTTTGCAACGCTCATACCCTTATCAAACCAGGCGACCGCATTGTCATTGGATTATCAGGAGGACCCGATTCGGTCCTCCTGACGCATATCCTGGCTCAACTACGCTCTGAATATCAGGTAACTATTTTTGCTGCCCACTTGGACCACGGATGGCGAGCCGAAAGCGCCGATGATGCCACCTATTGCTTACAACTTTGTAAAACTCTTTCAATTCCCCTAGAAATTGAACATGCTCGAAATATCAAGCTCAACAAAACAACCAACGGTTCAAAAGAAGATCTTGGACGCCAACTGCGACGTACCTTTTTTACAGGTGTCCAAAAAAAACACAAAGCTAACAAAATAGCTTTGGCTCACCATGCCGACGACCAGATTGAGACGTTCTTGATCCGCTTAATCCGAGGCGCCACAGTATCCGGACTTGCGGCTATGCGCCCACAGTATGGACCATACATCCGTCCCCTGCTCGAAATTCCTAAAAAAGAGATCGAAGATTGGCTACATCAAGAACAAATAAATTACTGCGTTGATCCCACAAATAAATCGGATGATTACCTACGCAACCGTATTCGCAACACGCTTATCCCGACCTTTTCATCCATAGATACACGAAGTTCAACTGCCATCCTAAAAGCTATTTATCAACTACAAGAAGCTGATGATTTACTTGAAACAGTAACACAATCAACCTACCGCCAACTGGCTTCTCCTAATAACAACCTTGGTTACTTAAAACTTTTAGCACTACCTAGCCGCTATTTACAACGGCGGATTGTACTTACCTGGCTTATTGCCAACCAGCTACCCTTCCAACCATCAAAGAAGCTTTTAGAAGAAATCTTACGCTTTTTAAGCGCCACAAAAAGCAACCACCACGCCCTCTTTCCTGGTTGGTCTATCGTAAAAGCTCATGGCTATGCTAAGCTAGTTCCCGCTCAGGAGTAAGCTAAAGAGAAGAGGGAGTAATCTTATGGCATTCGCCCCATACGTGCACCCGTATACCGAACAAGACAAACAAACACAAGCGCTCATACGCGCAACGCTCCTTTCGCTCTTCTGCTACTCACTGTTTCTCTTACTGCTTGGCATAAAACTTTTTGATCCAACACAAAAGCTAAACTTAAACCAGATTTTACCCAGCCAAAAGCCTGCGCCCGTCAAATTATTTCAAGAGCCACCCAAAACACCTCCAGAACAGCTGCCCCAAAAAGCTGCTGTACCTTTACCAAAACAAGCGATTCACCAAAAGCCAGTACAACAATCACAAGCGTCTCAAGAAACACTACAACCCGTACCAACACCCCCTACAGCGCCTACCCCAACAACCGTTGAGCACCTTACTGCCCAAAAAGAGCTACCAAAACGCCACGAAAGTTTTCTTAAACAATTCAAATCACCAATGCGCGCACAAGAAGAAGTACAAAATCAGGCTACACCTCCCAAGCCACGCCAAAAGCATGCAGCGTGGAAAAGACTAACTCTCAAAACATCAATAGCGGAAAACCCAACCTCTTCAGCACGTTCAGATGGCGGCACAAAAGCGGCAGAAATTTCCCAACAATTTTCTGAATTCATCGAAGAAAAGCAACAAAAAATGATTTTCAACTCGGGCCAAACACAAGAAGGTTATTTTTGGGGGCAAAATGCAGAGGAGAACGCCCGACGCGCCGAAGCTCTAACCTTTTTTGAGCGCTTTCTGTTCTCATTCTGTGAACTTTCATATCAAAATCAACTCTCGCTCAAAGGCATCGTTACCCGGTCTCATCATATCGGCGTACAAGTAACCATTACCAAAGACCGAAAAGTGGGACAGGTGCGACTTGTTTCTCCGTCGCCAATACCGCAGCTTAACGATCACATTTTACATCTTCTCAGTCTTATAACCCCACCCGCATTGCCCGCTCATCATCAACACGATGAAATCATTGTTCCTCTAAACATTCAAATCTCCATGGATGCTACCCTAACCTCGCTCTACTTTATTCCTATAGAGCAATAGATCGCATTAGGCGACCTAATCAAACGTATTTTTTATCACGCAACTTTGTGTTACACTAACAGAATGTGAGTCTGTCTTACTCAAAAAATAATAGAAAGCGCAGGAAAAAACATTATGGAAAAAAGAGATTATTACGAGGTTTTAGGGGTAGCAAAAAATTCAACCCAAGCGGAAATCAAAAGCGCCTATCGTAAACTCGCCATGAAATATCATCCGGACCGCAATCCCGACAATAAAGAAGCCGAGGAAAAATTTAAAGAAGCTGCCGAAGCATACGAAGTCCTTTCGGACGAAACAAAACGTAAACAATATGACCAGTATGGACATGCTGCGAGCAATATGGGTGGTGGTAATGGCTTTGAAGGTTTCCAAAACATGGATGATATTTTTTCCCATTTTGGAGACATTTTTGGCGATATTTTTGGTGGCGGCCGGCAACAAAGTCGTCGCAAGCCTCAGCCAGTCGCTAAACGGGGGCATGACCTTGTTAAAGAACTTTCAATATCCCTAGAAGAAGCATTTTCTGGCACCAAAAAAGATCTCACCTATTACCACTTTGTCTCATGTTCCGCCTGCCATGGAAAAGGGACTACTGAAGAAAAGAACATTGAAGTCTGCCCAAAATGCCGAGGCACTGGAGAAATGCATTATCGCCAAGGCATATTTGTCTATTCACAAAGCTGTAGTGATTGCTCAGGACAAGGGTTTATTATCAAAAATCCTTGCTCAACATGCAAAGGCCAATCCCGCGTTCAAAAATATGACACCCTATCCATTTCTATTCCCAAAGGTATTTTTGATGGTGCCGAGCTTCGAGTAACCGAAAAAGGCGATGCCGGCATTTATGGGGGCAAATCTGGTGATTTAATTATTGCGATACACGTCATGCCGCACAAGCAGTTTAAACGTCATGAAGATACTATTGAATGCACCGTCACCGTTACCTATCCGCAACTCGTTTTTGGCGCTCAAATCGAAATAACCAATATTGATGGCACACAAGAAGCGCTTAAGATTCCTAAAGGTTGCCCCGTTGGTGAACGCCTAACAATCAAAGGCAAAGGGTTCCATAAAATACGCGGCAAAGGGCGCGGTGACCTGATCGCAACCATTACCTGCAATATTCCCAAAAAGCTCTCCCAAGAAGCTGAAGCAACATTACGCAACTATGCAGAGCAAATTGGAGCCGAGGTCGAAGACACATCCTCAGGAACAATTGCCGGGTTTTTCAAGCGATTTTTGGGGTAATAAAACAAGGCAAACTAGACAATAAGTCAAAAACCGCTAGACTATTTTTACAATACAAAATAAAAAATTCCTCATGGGGACTAAACCTCATGG
>DNBB01000003.1 GCA_003484685.1 Candidatus Babelota bacterium | reverse complement strand
GCGGCAGCGGCGCGCGAGATCCGCACACCGCTTCCTACGCTTTGGGGATTTACGCATTATCCTGTGCAGTATCATTGGGAACAAGATCCTGACAAAGATGGATGCTGGAGTTGGGACCTGGATGCCAGTGCGGTTGGGTACTATCGTTCGACCGATAAGGCATATCGCAAAGATCGCTGCAAAGAAGAGTTTACTACATTGATTTTTGGTAAATCAGATTTTCGTTTGGGCGAAGCGTATCCTGATGCACACGTAGCGGCGGATCAGTTGCTAAATAATCCATATGTCGACATTTCAACGATTAGCCCACGCTTTGAGTACCGCGAAGGCGGCGCCATATTTGGATTGCAAGTGGGTGCGGTTGCTACCTGGTGTGATACGGACTATCGCTTTGGTTTACGCGCTAAGTTACCATTTAGAGATATCGAAGTTTCCGATACCTGTGCGATGAGCGACTTGGTAGGAGAAGGTCTTGGAGACCTTTGGCAGGTGCGTAAAGAAAAAAATGGAACGACCGAAAACCTTGTTTACGCAGGTCGTTTAGACTTTTTAACGCGCTTAAATCGACTTGGTGTTATCAATTCTCCAATTGTTGTCTATGGTAATGAAGCGACCGCTCCTGCTCGTACGACGATGGCCGCTCAAGTTGTTTCTGCACCTGTATTAGGAGATGGTTTACCACCGGTAGAGCTGTTGTACAGTGATAATGGAACCATGCCAACTGCTACGGTTTGGGCTGCAACAACAATTCCTGCAACGGCCTTGCCTGCCGATGGTTCAGCTTCTGCGGGGTCACGTCACTATTTCAAGGGGTACAATAACGTGGGTCCAGTTGTTGGGACTGATTATACCGCCCTTGGGACCAATACGGTTGCGCAAAGTAAGCTCTTTGTTGTGCCATCTCTGAAAGATGCTGCAAATGCAGAGATTACAGACGCTGCAAAAACAATTCGTTCTGCCGTTGAAACAGCCATCTCAAACCTCGATTCACTCGATGACTTTATGGCTGAGCAGGGCTTGAGCTTCTGCAATGGCCGTCAAAAGGGCTTTGGTGACTTGGATCTCGAGCTGTACCTTGGTCGCAACTGGGGCTGCGAAGACTCATTGTGGACTGATGTTATGTTTGGCGTCCGCCTCCCAACAGCCGATCGTCTCTGTAACTGCAAACTCTTGCTTGCACAGCCATTGGGTAACAACGAGCATTGGGAAGTGCGCGGAGCTTTAGCTGCTGGTTATGATATCTGTGACTGGGTCAAGTTTATGCTTGATGCGTCCTACTCATGGGCATTGAAGCACAAAGAACAAGTTGCAGCACCATTTAAGGGCGCAACGATACAAAACATTGGCCCATGTGTTGATGCTAACATCAAGTGGGATTACTTCTTGGGTCATGCAGACTTGACGTTCTTTGCCAATGACTGCTGCGGTTTAGATATCGGTTACGAGTTATACCACAAGCGTTGTGACAATGTTAGCCTTTGTGTCAGCACGGCATTACCACTTGGTTATGCAGCAAGTGCGACAAAACAGAGCTTAGATGGTAGCGTCTTGCGTTCCAACACTGAGCGTACGGCCCACAAAGCACGGGTAAGTATCTTTACTACCTTGGGTGATTGCACCTTAGAGGGTGGTTGGTCACATACCTTTGCCGGCAAACGTGCGCCACGCGACACTGACTTCTACCTCAACCTTGGTGTAGCATTCTAGAGTTTTACAAAAAACTCTTGCTGCACGCGGTTGCAGTATGATACATACAAACACAGCCCCTCAAAGCAAACAGCTTTGGGGGGCTGTGTCCGTTGGTACAAAGGTGAGCTATGTTTTTGGCTCTTGACCGCTGCGAACAAGGAGAATCATATGAAAATGTCAGTAATGTATGCGCTCAGTCTCTGTTTCTTTGGCTGGGTGTTGAGTATCTACGGAGCAACCATAGAGACCTGCGAGCGTCGCATATCATACGAGCAACCCATTTCGTTGCGCATGTTCAAGTATATTGATTTCATAAGCGCCTTCGATGCGGTGTATACTAACGCAATTGCTATGGACGAGGTTGACGCGCTTCCTAAAGGCTTTGTACGCGCCTGGGAAGCTATCAAGAGCGGCCGCGAGGTGGTGGAGTTGCAAGATCTTATTGTTGCGCTGCCGGTGTTGTATTATCAACTTTTGCTTGCACGCTCATGCGCAGTTCCAGACAATTCGTACGACCGGCTCATGGAGCTGCAGGAACAACTCGCCGAAATTGAGCAGGGAGTGTTAGAAGTCATGATTGATTTTGAGCAACGCTTATGTGCGCTAGAGACGGCTGCTGCAGAGAATTCTGCGCGCTAAAAATGTATGAACATGATGGGACGGTGAATGGGACGAGTCTGTTTCGCCGTCCTTTTGTTTTATACGTATACTGGTACTCATACCCAAAGTATGCACAAAGTCTATTTTTGATCGCGGAGACTCTTTTGTATGGATATTTTATATGCGCCGTGGCGGAGTTCGTATCTAAAATTTGGTGGTAAGAAGCCGAAAGATACTTCAGGTATCTGTCCGTTTTGTTCTAAATTAGAGCTCGGTGTTGCATATGACGAACAACACCTTGTTTTACGGCGTTTTGAGCATTGTGTGGTCATGCTTAATTTGCATCCTTACAATGCAGGACATGTTCTGGTGATTCCGTATCAACATGTGCCCGAGTTGCATCAGCTGTCGTGTGAAGTGCGCGGAGAACTGATGGAAGTTGCTTCAGCAATTACCAAGATGTATCAAGAACTTTTTGCGTGCGATGGCCTCAATATGGGCTATAACAGCGGAAAAGCTTCCGGTGGTAGCGTGCCGGCGCATATGCATATTCATATCTTGCCCCGGTTTATTGGTGATACCGGATTTTTAGCGGCGCTTGCCGATACTAAGCCGATTTCGTTTGATATTAATGCCGTATACCAACAGCTCAAATCACCATTTGCTTCGTTAGAGATTTAAGCGCCCGGGCTACCCCACGGCGGCAATTTTGGGTACCCTAGACAATGATGAATGAGTAATGTCTGGGGTTTTTATGAATTTAGAACAGGAACAGGGCGCTCACAAGCCGTCCAACAATCGGTATATAACCACACCGATTTATTATGTTAATGCCAAGCCGCACTTGGGTACCTTGTATACGACACTGCTTGCTGATGTCTTTAAACGGTGGTACCAAATTCAGGGTGACCAAACATTTTTGCTTACGGGAACTGATGAGCATGGACAAAAAGTTGCCGAAGCTGCAGAAAAAGCAGGGATGAGCCCACAAGCATTTGTTGACCAGCTGGTGCCCGCATTTTCTTCGGCGTGGGATCACTATCATATTGGATACGATCATTTTATTCGAACCACAGATCCGGCGCATATGCGTGCAGTACAGGGGTGGTTGCAGCGTTTGATAGATTCAGGCGATGTGTACAAAGATACCTATGTTGGCTGGTATGATCAGTCGCAGGAGGCCTTTTTAACCGAAAAAGATATGGAGTTTCGGTCGGGTGAAGAGGTTCCGTATTCCCTTTTGTCAGGTAAACAAGCAATTAAAGTAAGTGAAGAGAGCTATTTCTTTCGGCTTTCTAAATATCAAGAACGCTTATTGGCATGGTATCAAAGCCATCCCGATTTTGTGGTTCCGCATGAGCGTCTTCAAGAGGTTATCTCTTTTGTCTCATCCGGGCTCAAGGATTTGTCGATTTCGCGTCGTACGCTGACCTGGGGTGTGCCATTCCCCGGTGATGAACACCATGTAACATACGTCTGGGCTGATGCATTACTTAATTATGTAACGGGTGTCGGATATGATGAAACCGGTTGCTCTGCAACGTGTCAGCAGTGGTGGCCCGCAGATATTCAGTTGATGGCAAAAGACATTCTGCGCTTTCATGCCGTCTACTGGCCAGCGTTTTTGATGGCATCAGGCCTACCGTTGCCAAAAACGCTCTTGGTGCATGGTTGGATCAAGGTTGATGGGCAGAAGATGTCAAAGTCAATTGGTAATGTCGTTGATCCGGTGCAGTTGGCGGAAGCCTACGGTGTTGATGCCGTGCGTTATTATTTGACGCGCTATCTGCCAATTACGCAGGATGCGACCTTTTCTACGGGCGACCTAGAAACACGCGTCACAACTGATCTGGTTAACGATTTGAGCAACTTGGTGCACCGCACGTTGGTCTTGGCACAAAAGCAATCCTTAACCAAGCTGAGCGGGCCCTATGCATGGACAGAAGCTGAACAGCAACTAAAGGTCGATATACAACAATCTATTGGGGCCGCCTGCAAAGAGATGGAACGGCTGTATCTGCATCAGGCATATGCCGAGGTCTGGCGCGCCGTTGCCCGTGTTAATAGCTATATGCATGAGCAAGCGCCCTGGCAGGTGCTTAAAACTGACGAAGCACGATTTGCAACGATTATTGCAGCGGTGTGCCACTCGTTAGCGCTTATTGGTGCGGTGGTCTGGCCTGTTATGCCGGCGAGCATGGAGCGGTTATTTGGTGCTCTGGGTGTGCCATTTGTACCAGGTCGCGATATGCGTTCATGGATTTGTAATGGTGCGTGGGATCTATCATTTGTTCTTACTCCTACAGCACCCTTATTTACTCGATTGAATCAAACAAAGGAACAGACAATGGAAGAAAAAAAAGAAGCGGTGCCGACTACGGCCGATGCGACAGCTAATCAGATCAGCATAGATGAGTTTGTTAAAGTTGAGATTCATACCGGAACGATTGTTTCGGTATCAGATATTCCTAACTCCGAAAAAATTTATCAGATGCAGGTTGACTTGGGTGCACTGGGGATTCGAACGATCTGTGCAGGAGTTAAAAAACACTACTCAGTTGATGAACTAACTGGGCGGCGGGCAATCTTTGTTACCAATTTGCAGCCACGTAAACTGCTTGGAGTAATGTCGCATGGCATGATGCTCATGGCGACTGACGCTGATGGTGTGCCAACGATCGTTGCGCCTGCTGATGGGGTGCCGAATGGAACGCGGTTAAAATAAGATAAAGCGCATATTGCATTCAAGGGAGGGCGTTAGCCCTCCCTTGTTTATTTATTCTTTTTTTACTTGTACTTGTTCTTCAGCCTGAAAGGTTGACTGAGTGAGTTCATTATTACCGTTGAACAGAGGATTTATTTTTTCCGTAAAAAGATCGGATATAAGTTTCCCAATAATGTTATTCAGAAGATCGCGCAGTTCATCATTTGTTATTGAGATATTAGCTGTGAGGTTTGCTGCCTTCTCGCAGTCTTTTGGCATATTGGGACTAAGTATTGAGATAACTTCGTTTCGCCATTTGGTTTCATCTATCTCTTGAGACGAGTAGAGAGCTAAAGAGTTTTGAAGGAGCAGGAGCTTCTTGAGCGTTGTTTCTAGATCATTTATGCTTTTCAGAAGTTTCTGCAAAAGTTCTAAAGGTTTTTTCTCTTTTTCAAGCCATTCTGCACGGCTTGCTGCATCATAATTTAGTTCTGCAACAATGTTTTCGTATAGGGTTGCCCGGCTTAAGCTATCAAAATATGCAAGGACACCTATGTTTTGAGGAAATAACTGTAAACCCCAGGCGTACATACTTTTTTGCCGGTTGAGCTTGTATTGCGCTTCAAGAATGGCTTTTGCTGTTTTTTGTTCAATATTTTGTGTGTCATACCTACTGGAATAGAGAGCGGCCATTTGATTGGTAGTCTCATTAATGGCGATTTCATTGCCAATGCGACGATGAGTATCTTGAAAATGCTCATAGAAGAGCTTTACTAGGTTGCTTAAATTGGTGTTGCCTTGGGTATCAAACAGTGGCTTTTGAGAATTTTCATCACTAGTTCGAGCAGCTGAAAACTGTTGAGGGACACGTTCTTTCTGGAAATAAGGAGCATCGTCTCCTGATCCTAGTAGGGGCTTTAGGAGCTTTCTTCCTTTAGAAACTGCCAGTTCGAAGCCGTGAAGGAGTGCATCGGTGCTTAATTTGACTTTCCCACTATAGGATTCAGGCTTAAAGAAATAGATTTTCTTTATCTGGCCATCTGGCATCTGGTAGTCTGCAGACATAAAGAGGATTACCTGCATTCCCATTGGTAAGAAAAATTTGCCTGGCGATTTGTCCCAAAATTTTAGCTCATAAGTCAGTTGATTTTTAAATCCGCTTGAACTTGTCAAATGAGTCGCTTTGCGTTGTTCTTTTTTACCAGCAGTATTCTGAGGCACAAGCTTTTCTAATAAGCGGAAAAGTTTTTTCCCTTGCATTGAATCATCGAGAACAAAGCTAAAGTTTTCTGGACCACTTCTGACTAACCCGTGTAGTAGGCCTTGACTGTACAGGAACCAAAAAATTTCTGTGATTTCTAGTTCGCTGAGTTTGGACTTATCTTTTAAGGTGTGCCATACATTACCCCCTTCTATAATCCATTTGCGGATTTTTTCTGAGAGTATGAGGTTTAGTTCCTCATCTTTAGCTTGTGTTTTGATGAGATTTTTGTACATCTCCATGTGTTTTGTTATATGGCGTGCAACCTGTTGGTCGTCGATAACTTGTTCTTTAAAGTCTTGTAATTCCTTGCTCAATTTTGGGCTTTCGTACACCGAGGCGTTCATGTTGAGAGTGTTTTGGGCGGCTTCTAAGATGTTCTTTGCATAAATAAAGAGTTGGCAAAATTTAGAAAGCTCCTTAACATGCGTTTCTAATGCTTCCCTATTGACTAAATCAAGTGTCCCAGTTCCTTCGAGATAGCTTGTTATTTCAACATAGGACTTGAAATATCCTGCATATAGCTTTTGATATTTTTCAATCCACGCGGAGAGATTTTCTTTGTCGGTAGAGGCTAGTTCGGTTTCAGCTGCATTGATAGCCTTTTCGAGTTGCGTGTAATCAAATTTTATTAGATAGAGCTCTTGTTCTAACTGTGCAGTTTTTTGGATCTTTTCTTCTGCTTCCTGTAATTGCTTTTTTTGTTGACCGAGCTTTTGTACCAGCCTGTTGAGTTCTTGGCCTTTTTCTCGAATGCTTTTTTCAAGCGCTTTGTTGTTTTTGGTAAGTTCTTGCAGTTGATTTTCTAGCTTTAATTTTTCGTTTTCAAGCGCCTGCTTTTCTTTATTGGTTTTTTCTAGCTCTTTTTTACTGTTCTTGATGTTGGTGTCTTGTTCGATTATTTGTTGTTTGAGCAGTTTTTTCTCTTCGTCATGTTTTTCTATTTGCTGGGTGCGTTCTTGTTTTAATTTTTCTTTTTCTGTTTGTTGGTCTTCTATGAGTTTTTTTAACGATGTTTCGTAATTCTCTTTTGTTTCTTTGTTTTGTTTTTCAAGTTCCTCAAGTTTCTTTTCTAGGTCTTGCTTAGCCGTATTCGCTGCTTCCAATTTTTCTTGATGTTCTTTAAGCTCTGTCTGATTTTTTACGTTGGCTTTTTCGAGTTCTTTCTGGTTGTTCTTGATGTTTGTGTCTTGTTTACTTACCTGTTGTTCGAGCAGCTTTTTTTCTTCTTCATATTTTTCTTTTTCCTTGGTGATGTTTTCAACTTGCTCATCAAGCTTGAGCTTTTTGTCATTGATTTCCTTTATCCGCTCTTCTACTTTGGTATTCTTGGTGTAATTTTTATCTACATTTTTTTCGAGCAACTTGTATTGCCTGTGTTGTCTATAAAATGCTGTAACTACATAGGTTGATAAACCGAGCGCGGCTGCGCTGCAAAGATATGGATGGGCATTAAAGCTTTGAATAAAGCGGTCTGTAGGCGCCCAGGTTTTGGGAAGGACCATCATGTTCTTGGTATCAACTCCGGACAGGGTGCTGAACGCATGTTCTCCAGGCAGTTGGATTAAGGTCTGATTGGCTTGCGCGACCGGCGCTAACCAAAGGGATAGCAAAGGTAGGTATTTAAATATGCTTTTGTTGAACATTAGCATCTCCATGGGCTATGAGCTAGTTTTTCAATTTTTTGGCTACGTTTTGTAATTAGTATCGGTAGTGGTATTGATTATTTCTTTTTTCTTTGTTTTTCCCCGCCTGTTATCTCGGGATCTAGGAGTTTTTTTAAAAACAAAATGGCTCCAAACGTTGCGGTAATGCCGAGGCAAAAATTCAGCGCTTGAGATGCATGCGGATTTGATTCCATAAATTGTCTAAAATCGGA
>DNBB01000004.1 GCA_003484685.1 Candidatus Babelota bacterium | reverse complement strand
TGCACCCGCTGAAGTCAATGTACCACCAACCGCTGTGTTACCACTAGCTGCCGCAACGGTAAACTTATCCGTTGCTACCGCAAAGTCGCTCGATACACCCAAGGTACCCGTTACCGTAGAGTTACCCGTTACTGCGGCACCACCGGCTGAGACCGTTAATGCGCCACCCGAGGTCAATGCACCCGCCGTGCTTACTGCACCAGCGCTAGTAATCGTCATCCGGGTCGTACCATCAGTTTCTAAGTTAAGGTCATAGGTGTCATTCGTACCAACGGTCATTGCTGCGCCGAAGCTGTTACCACCTTGTAAAATCGTGTTAGCTGCCGTCGCAATTTCCGTCCAGCCAAGCACACCAGAACCATTGGTCGTTAAGGCATAGCCATTAGTTCCAGCCGTGTCAGGTAAGGTTAATGTGTAACTCGCTGGCAAAGCATCAGGTGCCTGCAAAGAAACCGAATCAGTGCCGCTTAATGTTTCTTCACGTAACTGCAGTTGTGATTGATTATCGAGGATAAGGTTCCCCGTCATCGTATCGCCAGCCTTAAGAACGTTGGCAGATGCTGCACCGGTTAATGCCGCGGTGATAGTTCCTGCTACAAAATTGCCACTAGCATCACGCTCAACCAAAGTACTTGGGGTATTTAAAGCTGTTGCTGCTTGAACCGCATCAATTGCTTCCTTGATATCTGTAGCCGGAAGCGTAAATGCACGAGTCTCTGCCCCAAAAGGCGAATCAAAAGAGACAAATACTTTTTCACTTGCCAATTCAATACGTTTTTCATCAAAGCAAGTTGAAACTATTCCCGTACAATCAGGATCTTCGACGAACAAATCATAACTGTTACCAACACCAACACAGCGGGTCACCACCAAAGAAGGTGACTGATTCGACCGAGGCACGAAAATGCCACAATGGAGATTCTGAAACAAGCTATCTTCAACACTAATCAATGCACCATCGTATGCGTAGATCCCCATGGCCTGATTTTTTGGAGTATCACTAATCGCCAAAGAACGAGCAATAAGATCACTACGCTCACCAGAAACCGCCACAAACGATTTAGGAGAAACATCAGATTGATTTGTCCAGGCAATGCGATCGAGCTCCAGAACATTGGTGTTCTTATCGGAAAGCAAAACAAACCCATATGAAAAACGTGCCGTGCCATCGACGCGAATGTCCTCGACTATTGCACGTGCCTTTGCCTGCTCACCGGTAACCGCAATAAACGTATCATTGTTGCCAAATCGACACTGAGCAACGCGTGCAACGCCCCCAACAACACGAATAGCTGCAACACTTGGTCCCGTTGCGCCCTCAAAATTTATCCCTTGAACATCAAAAAGGCCTGCAGAAGTAATTAAATCTTGTCCTTGATCCTTTGCACGAATAATCACATCACGCGCATTACCACCATCCAAGGTAACATGTCCACGCACCAACAAAGGCTCTTCTTCATAAATTCCTTTATCAAGCAACACAAACACACGTTCATCATGCTTTGCGGTTTTTTGCGAATATTCCAAAGCATCTTTAATAGAGGTAAATCCTCCCTGATGAGCATTCTTTGAAACAACAATATTCATATCCGCAAAAAGAGAAGGCGCTATGCACACAATGTTAAATATTAATGTAATCAACAGCCGAGGCTGCCAAATCGTGCCACTATGCCGTATAAAATTTCCCATAAAAACAACTCTCCCCGAGTGAATAAATTTGCTCCTCAAAACTAGAATTTTTTATAGGAAAACACAAGCCAAATAAAAAAAGTGCGCCGATTATTCAATCGGCGCACTTGATCGTAATAATATTATCTTAAAACTACTTTTTATCTGCCTGCTTTCTCTTTGGGGGGCAAGCAAAATATACCCCGTAATCATGATAAAGATTAGGACTGTTAAGAAGTGATTCTAAGGCTTTTTTCTGCGTTATTGCCATTGCCAATGCAACCTGCTTAGCCTTTTTTTCTTCTTCTTGCCTCTTAATCTTGTCGACATAGGCTTGAAACAACGAGTAAGCAGATCCTTTTGCTGACCACTCTTCAGTAGGAGTCGTTACTGAACAAGCCTTACGTAAAGCAGGCCTACAATCTTCTAAACTTTTCAGAACAGTCTTTATTGGTAACTTCTTTAGACCCTCCTGCCCAGCCTGCGACTTCGCTGCAGGTAAAACGCCGATAAAAAGGGCAAACAACCATTTAAAGTTTTTCATGTATCCACCTATTAATTTTAGTTAACCAACTATCTATTTCTTTTAAAAGATACGTATTTTCGTTTTCGATCACCTACATCATACGAAAACTCAGCCATTCGATATTGCGCCACAGACGGGCTACACTCCCACTGGCTCGAAGCCCAATAAATAAGTTCGGCACGCTTGTATGCTGATTTTTTGTGCGTAAACATCACCATTAAATCTTCTGGTTTTAGTGAAGCTCGAGCGCAAAACAGATTATGAGGATAATTTGTCGTATGGACAAACGTACGCCAATCTAACGAAATAATCTCTATACCGGTCAATCCAAGCAACGAAACCATCTCAGACAAAAAGCGTCGACGCTTCTCAACTACCTCAATCAGAAGAAGCGGCATCTTTGGGTTCATGATTTTTAGAGGGATCCCCGGAAAGCCGGCGCCTGTCCCAATATCCACCAACCCGCGATACGCATCAAGTTTAAGCGCTGTTCCAAGATACAATGAATCAGCAAAGTGATAATCACGAACATCCTCACGAGCGGTAATCGCCGTAAGATTCATGCGCGTATTCCAATCCACCAGCGTTTTATAGAACAACTCAAACTGTTCAATCTGCTCAGAAGAACAAGAAAAAATACGAGAAAAATTTTCCCACTCGGCCTTCATGGGCTTCCTTAGACATAACACAAAAAACAGTGGAAACTTCGAACACCCTTATGCTACAGTAAAACCAGGATAAGACAAGTTCTGAAAAAGAGAAAAACCGCTGGAGATCAGCATGAAAAAGATCTTTTTTATATTAGGTATTTACCTTGGATTGGCTTCATCGCGGCTGATATCACCCCAACAGGAGAAAGAATTTCGGATTCAACGCAGCTCTCCGTATCTTATCACCCTTACACTGGCTAACCATATTGCTTCGCCATTTAAAAAAGATCATGCCCCGTATGCAGCAAGTAACGCCGAGAAGATTCTCGGGGCGCTGCTTGCCCAATCAATACGGCCATTTCCTAGCGGATTATATGCCACCTATTATGGATTTTCATCGTACCTTAATGCCAACAGCCAAATTATTTTCCCTCGAAAAAATGCAACTGACACCGTGCTCATCATTGTAACCAAACAAATATATCCCATTATTACGCGGGGACGCACCGTTAATTATTTTGTTCGACGTCCCGACCTTGATGCAGCCTTCTACGAGTTCAAACGAATCAAAGATTCAAAAACCGAAACTTATTGTTGGGAAACAAAAGAAATCCAAGCACCAAAAAACTCCAAAATTCCCGTAGATGCTATCATACTTCATGCCAAACCAAATGAACTTTATATACCTGAAGGGCTCTCAAAGACCATCGGCGGAGAACATCTCATCCTCCCAATAATTTATCCTACCAAAGAACTTGCGCGGTCTTATGGATCGCTTAGTTTTTTAAAAATCAAAAAATATTTTGCCCCGATCGAAGCTCGAACTGAAATCAAACGATCAGGGGACCGTTATAGCACGCTTATTAGACCATAAAAAGGGGACCCATGAAGCTTCATATTTCCTTTAATCAAGAATCCCTCCACGCAGCACTAGAATGCGCTAATCAAGTCGTTTCCTGGTGCGATGCATTTCGCCTTGGACCCGTACTGCTATTTTCTCGCGGCATGAGCGCTGTTCTTGCCTTTAAACACGCTTTTCCCCAAAAAGAGCTAATCTGCGAAACCAAAATCAGCGATCATGAAAAAGAAATCATCGACACCGTTTTCAAGGCTGGCGGACAAGCCGTTTCAATATTATGCAACACTCACCGCAATATCATTCGTTCTGCAGTCCTTCACGCTCACAATCGAAATATGCGCTGCTTTCTTGACCTTATCGGCAGCCAAACGCTCACACAAAACGCTCTTGATGCCGCCGAGCTCGGGGTAGATACCCTGCAAGTCCATTATCAACTTTCCTTTTCACAGCAAGAATCCATCCAAGAACAATGGGAATTGCTCAAAAACAATACCAAGCTTCCGATCTTTATTTCGACAGGCATTAACAGAAACACTATTGATACTGCAATTAAACTATCTCCTGCAGGGCTTATTATCGGCGGTTCGATCACCGATCAAGCTGCGCCTAAAGATGAAGCTGAATTCTTTTACCGCAAAATTCGCGCCGTTTAGAAAAGGACCCGTTTTTGCTGTTCATGCATAGCAACCACTTCCTCAACAGTAGTGGCATCCAAGGAAGATTTGTCACTTCGCAAGGACATAAACCGAGGAAATCGCAACGCAAAGCCTAGAGTTTTTTCTTTAATTCCTGCAGTATGAACCGGCGACTTGGTTATTTCATCAGCACGAACAACAACCACAATACGAGGAGCAACCCAAACATCAGGCCAAAGCTGTGGTGCAACAAAAACATCATGTGGTTGTGATTCAATCCTTTCCTGATCGCATAACTCACGTATGGCTACCCATTCAAGGTCGCTCAGACCCGTACCTATTTTGGCAATAGATTCAAAACGATCCTGTTCTTTGTTGTAAATACCTACCAACAATGCACCTATGCCAAAACCGGAACGGCGGCCTTCACCATAATAATACCCGAGGATTACTGCATCAATGGTATCATCGAGCACCCCCCGTTCGATGCGCTTAAGTTTTATCCAGTTAAAATTTCGCTTGCCAGGCTGGTATTTACCTTGGGGCCGCTTAGCCATAATGCCTTCCAGACCACTGCCTATGCACGAAAGAAAATAACTCTCCAATTCGGCAGGCGTCTCACAGAAAATTTGCTCGGCAACCTGCAAAACAGAACCTTCACACGGAACAGCACTCTCCATTAGAACCTGATAGCGTGTTTTTAATGACTCATCAAGGTATGATTCCCCATCTTTATAAAGCAAATCAAACAAAACAAGACGCAAGGGCTTATCCTGAGCAAATAGATCAATCTGATGCTTTCGACGCCGCTTAACGGTCTCTTGAAAAGGCAAATAGCTTCCACTAACTTCATCATACGCTAACGCTTCCCCCTCACAGACCAGGCTCTTGTAAGGCAAGCACAAAACAGCTTGGTGCAAATCCGGGAACATATGGGACATATCCAGCAAGTTACG
>DNBB01000026.1 GCA_003484685.1 Candidatus Babelota bacterium | reverse complement strand
TGATGCGGCGCAGATTGCTGATGGAGTTAAGTGCTATCTTCGTGATATTGGTAAGATTCCGCTGTTGAATAAGAAGACTGAAAAAGTTATTGCGGATAAGATTGCACGGAGTAAGCAAGACTCGATTTTGATGCTTTCATTTTTCCCGGTTGTTCATCAGGAATTAGTCGTCGTAGGTGAGCGGCTTGAAAAAGATGCGATAGCGCTCAAAGATGTTATTCAGTTTTCTGATTTCAATCCCGAAAATTTGCCGCGCTATGACGAAGAGCGTGCTGCATTTCTCACTACGATTGGGCGCATTAACGAGCTTTCTAGTAAAGAGCTTGAAATTTATCGTTCATATCGTGATAAATTGCAAGATCCCAAGAAAAAAGAAGAGATGCTTGCTAAGGTACGCGAAAACAAAGAATCAATTAGTTCAGCCGTTCAGGAAATTAAGCTCTCGAATAAATTAATTCGACGTCTTGGTAAGCGTGTAGAGCGACTTTTGAATAAAATTAATGAAAAGCGCGAACAGTTTGATGAGGCTGTTGCCAAATTAGAGGCGTACCCTAATGTTGAGGCTCTGGATGAAGAGACTCACGCATACGTCGAAGAGTTGCGTCGCGAGAGTAAGGTTGCGTTAAAAGTTATTAAAAAGACCGAGCTTGAGATGGGTGTTCCTTATCAGCGAGCTCAGGAGCTTTTTGATCGCTTTAGTGCAGCTCAGGTTGCGGACAAGCAGGCGAAAGATGATTTGGCATGTGCTAACTTGCGCTTGGTTGTTAATATCGCCAAAAAATATGTAAATCGTGGCTTGCATTTTCTTGATTTGATCGAAGAAGGTAATATTGGGTTACTCAAGGCGGTTGAAAAATTCGAATTCGAACGTGGATACAAATTTTCAACGTACGCTACCTGGTGGATTCGTCAGGCCATAAACCGGGCCATTGCTGATCAATCTCGAACGATTCGGGTTCCTGTGCACATGGTTGAGACGCTTGATAAGATTAACAAGATCAAGCGGTCGTTCTTGCAAGAACATGGGCGTGAACCAAGTTATGAAGAGCTTGCTAAGCAACTTAATCTTGATGAAAAGAAGATAAAGAATATTATCAAGATCTCCAAGGAGCCGATTTCGTTAGAAACACCGGTTGGTGATGGTGACGATGCCTTTATTAAGGATTTTATTGAGAACGAAGATGAAATTTTGCCTGCCGATTCGGTAGTCTACAATGATCTCAAGGAGCATGTGCGTGAAATCCTAAAAACGTTGACGCCGCGCGAGGAAAAGGTTATCAAGATGCGATACGGGATTGACGTTGCTTCTGGATATACCTTGGAAGAGATTGGTAAGGACTTTGGCGTTACGCGTGAGCGCGTTCGTCAAATAGAGGTTAAAGCGCTTCGCAAGTTGCGCCATCCTTCCCGTAGTGCCAAACTTAAGTTCTTCTTTGATAAGGATCTTGATGATGGCGCAGAAGTGCTGGAGGGGGCGAGTGAGAATGGTGCGCGAGAAGATACCGTTGACAACGGATCGGAGAACGGGGAAGAATAAAAGCGCTTTATGATGTGTTACGAGGTGATTTGATATGGATTTGGCAGACGGTGGTGGTATTGCGTTAAACGCAGTGATATTTTTGGTTTCGTTGGCTTTTTGCGCGCTTTTTTCTTTTTTGGAAACAGCGATGGTTGCTATGCGATTGTTTCAGCTCAAAGAGTTGGCGCAGAAAAAGAGCGGGTATGACACGCTCTTTGCAACGCTAGAAAAAGATCCCAATCGTCTGCTTAATGCAATTTTGATCTCGTATAATTTGGCCAATACGCTTGCGGCAACGGCAGGTACTTTCGTTATTGAAGAACTGCTCAAGGGAATACCATCTTCGCTTGGGTATGCAATCGGTGTTTTTGTGGTTACGGCGCTGATTTTGATCGTTGGCGATGTGCTACCCAAGAATATTGTTCGCATGCGTGGTGAGCGGTATTTTGAGTCAACCTTGTGGCTTACTAACCTTGTTTTAGTGGTACTCAACCCGTTTGTTAAACTTTTTAATCGATTTACCAACTGGATCTTATCTTTTATTGTCGGGCAGTCAGCCGAAGAGGTAGAAGAGTTGCCGAGTGAAAAAGAGGTTCAGTTTTTAATCTCATATATTGATGAAAAAGGATTAATGGATCCAGACAAGACGAGTATGCTCAAAAGTATTTTCGATCTAAGTTCAACGGTTGTACGTGACATTATGGTTCCCGAGGTCGATGTTATCATGGTGGAAGCTGAACAGGGCTTTATTGCTGCGCATGAGCTTTTTACCAAATACCAGTTTTCTCGTTTTCCCGTCTATCGGGGCAAAGATGATAATGTTATTGGCATGTTGCATTTTAAGGACTTGGTGCCGGTGTTGGCCCAGCGTTCTGATGCACAGGTTCAGGATATCATGCGTCCGATTATGTTTGTCCCAGAAAGCATGAAGATTAACCAGCTTCTCAAAGAGCTTAAGGCTAAGCATATGCATATTGCTATGGTCATTAATGAGCATGGCATGGTGACGGGTATGGTAACGCTTGAAGATGTGCTTGAAGAGATTGTGGGCGAGATTCATGATGAGTATGAGAATGTTTCTGAGAAGATTTATGAGATTCGTGCAGGCGCATGGCTTGCCGAAGGAAATATTGAACTTAAGGAGCTCTCGCGCTGGCTTAGTATTTCTCTAAATGCCGAATCATCGGTCAAAACGCTTGGTGGGTTCTTGATAGAGCAGTTTCAGCGTATTCCGCTGGTAGGTGAGTATTTAGACTACCAGGGCTTTCGCTTTAAGGTACAGCAAGCAACGCCGAAAAAGGTCTTGCAAGTAGTAATCAATCGTATAACTGCTGAGTAATGATCCACGACTAAGGATACAAAATACAAATAAAAGAGCAGGGCGCTGCTAATTAGCAGCGCCCTGCTCTTTTATTTGTGTGTAGTGCACTGGTTAAAAAATCTTGTCCATTACTTTGGGAAGCATAGAAAATGCTGCACTGCCACCCATGCCAACAGCGCCGCCTGCCAGCGTGTGATAGAGGCGTGTGGTTATATCGGGTTTGACATAGCGTCTAATGATGTTTTTGGTTGTTTCTGAAATTCCATCAATGCCATTAATTTTTTCGATTAATGTATCAACTGAGGTGATTTTATCATCACTAGTATAATCTATAGCAGCTTTTTTTAGAATTTCAGTGATCTTGGTATCATTTTCTTTGGTTAATTCTTTAACGAGTTGAGCAAGCTTCTGTTTACCAAAAATCTTATCTTCAATCATTGACGAAAAGGCAACGTTGAGTCCTGCGGCAATTAACGAAATGGTGCGGTTTGAACTAAAAGTAGCGCCACAAAGAACGCCCACTAGGTGATTGATGTCATAATTTGCATTGTTAGTTGCAAACATATTGTCTTGAATCCAGCCGAGTCCTTGACCGCCGTATGCTTTGGCATTGTCCCAGGTTGCGTTTTTTTTTGTTTTGGACCAGACACCTTTAAGGGAGTCTCCCCAAGAGGTTTTTGGCGCCTCTCCTGCTTGTACATTGACTGCGCAGAGTACGCCTAACAAGGACATGCATCCTGCAAGTTTTTGTATACGATTCATAAGTACATTCCTTTATTTTGTGAAGACTGTTATTAAAAACGTATTTTCAGTGTATTTTAATTTTCATATATGTCAATTAATTTTTAAATAATTGTTATTTGGCTATCTTTTTAATCGAGGTGCAGTTCTTATAATGGTACGAAGGCCACATTACTTACAAGTATCCTGCGGCTGTAATGATTACCCGTGCCCTGTTGTCATGGCTGTAGCCATACGGGATGATCTGCCGATTGATGATGGAAGTTGTTTCGTGGCGTGCGCCTGCTGCTACTGCCTTTGTCATTGCGTCTTGTTCGAGTGATTTGAGCACCGATTCTCGGTTGAGTAGCGAAGTAGTTGTATCGATCGTGCCTGATATTCGCGCGCATGCTGCGCCGAAAGCATTGGCAACTTCGGCGTGGGATGGAACGATTATATGGGTATCGGGTACTAAGGCTTGAAGGTAGGGCGCAAGAAACGTGCTTCCGCCGACGAGAATGATCGACGCATTAGGCCTGCGGATACGTGCGGTTTTTAGTTCACGTGCAATGCGTTGTGCTGCATGGGTTAGTACCTGATTTGCAGTATCTGATGTTATGGTCAGCGTAGTTGATTTTAGTTCAGGAACCAGGCCTGCAGCAACGGCGCAGTCAAATAATGTGAGAGTGCTGCCGCCAAAACTTAGAGCTTTTGTTGGTAGTTCTTTGCCAACGCTTTGGGGGCCAATGATAGGGTGCCCATCGGCAGTAACGGTGACAATACTGCCACCGCCCAGGGCGATTGATATGGTATCGGCCATCGGAATATTAAGTGAAACGTCCGCAATGGAGCTTCCTGCAAAGCTTTGTTGCGGGTATCCATCGCTAATAAACCCAATATCAGCTGAGGTGCCGCCAATATCAATGATGATCGCCGTATCTATTTGTGAAAGAAGCATCGCACCCATAATCGAATTAGCCGGCCCTGCGGCAATGGTTTTGATTGGAAAACGGCAAGCCTCGTCCATTGAGATGGTTGTTCCATTGTTTTGGATCATAAAGAGCGGGCAGGTGAGACCAAGTGATTTCATGATCGTAGTAATATCTTCAAATTCGCGTGTTAACGTTTGGATAAGTGCGGCATTGCATATGGCGCTGTTTTCACGTTCGATAAAGTTTGTTCCTCCTAGATGAAATGAACAGGTAACCGGTATGTGGGGTGCATGTGTTTGTATGGCGCGTGCAACGGCCTTTTCATGCTCTGGATAGAGCGCGGCAAAGGTTCCAATAATGGCACAACTTTGCATACCGGCATCCAAAAGTTGTGTTAATGCATTGGTTGCCTGCGCCTCATTAAGCGGGTTAAGGAGCGCACCATCAATTTTATGACCGCCATCGATGGTGGCGGTATCGATAATGACTTGTTTGAGCGCAGGGGGAAATTGATAGCCTGGTGGTACTGCATCTTTCATAGTGCTGCCAATACGGATGACGCCAACGCGTTCTAGCCGCTCGGGTTGCAGAAGTGCATTGGTTGCATAAGTTGAGCCTAAGAAGATTCCACGCAGTTCGTGTGACACCGGCTTTAAGAAGTTGTGAGCTGCGGTTAGCGCCTCTGCTATCGAAGAGAGAACGCCGTTTTGTGCATTGATTTTAGTTGCATATAGGATAGTGTTGTCAGTAGTGAGTATTGCAAGGTCTGTATTGGTTCCACCGACGTCGATACCGATTTTTATTTTTTGTTTCATAGTATTCCTTATCCGTTATTCAAAAGTGTCTCTGGTCCGACCAATGCCATTCCTTGTGACGTGTACCAGCAGTCTGGTGCTGGTAGTGTAATAATCACGACCTGCATGCCAAATTGTATCTCATCACTAAGTATTGGTTTAAGGTTGGTACTATCCAGTAATGTGATGATATCTGGTGTCGCTGCGCAACTTGTTTTGTGCTGGTCGAGGACCTGGAGATATTCATTCTGGTAAACAATGGTCAATGTTCCTTGCTTTTGTGTTGTAACGTGTATTGTTCCTCGTGTAAAACCATCAGCAACATGTACCTCAACGTCGGTAATGATTCCTTGGCAAACAATCTGCATTGCTGGTATGGCCTGTGAAAGTGTTTTTAAAGGATGGGCGTTTTTTTGGGCATCAATAATAGCGTTTCCAAGGCTGTGGGCACGCGTTATGCTCTCGCCAATTGCGCCATGCAATATTGT
The DNA here is from genome assembly GCA_003484685.1 of Candidatus Babelota bacterium. Taxonomy (GTDB): domain Bacteria; phylum Babelota; class Babeliae; order Babelales; family Babelaceae; genus UBA12474. The sequence goes on along the minus strand of DNBB01000026.1, from coordinate 2,892 downwards.
TTTGCCAGAAAGTGGGTAGAGGCTCATAAGGCCATTAGAACCAAAGGCTATTGAAATATTACGTGCAATATTTTCAACGCTGAGTGCTTCTTTGCTGAATATGGCGGTGCTGTTACCCTGGGCATCACAGATAATTGCAGGTCCAATTGGTATGCCGGCAAGGTGAGCGGATGCCATCTGCAGGCAGGGAAACGCACGGCCAATGAGGTCTGCGTCGACAACCGGAATGCCTGTTATACAACTGCCAATAAGCGCTGTTAGCCCATTTGATCCGCCTATTTCAGCCGACATAAGATAATCAGGGGACCTGCCATAGACCTGCTTTGCGGTTGCCATGAGCGTTTTAAATTCACTTCCATCTTGTAGTTGTTCAAGACAAACAATGGGGGCACCAATATATGCAACTGGCAGAATAAAAGCATCTACGGCTACGGTTTCTGGTGGAATAATGTGCAATGGATGCATTTGTTTGTTGAGTAAAAAATCGAGTAGCAGGGTTTGGTACGTGGCGCTTCCTCCGCCACCGGAGCCAAGCAGCTCCATGCCAAGCGCCAGTGGACGAATCATCGCTTTGGTAATTTTCATGATGCAATCCTTTGCTTTAATGGTGATTTTGGTTGTAAAGCCAGCAGCGCACTCGTGATAACCAGTGCAGTGATCAATGGGTTGAGTAATTGATGGGCAACTGCAAAATTCTGGCTTATAATGCCCATTGCTGTCGCACAGAGCCAAATAATGAGTGCTTGTTGTGAGGTGAGTATTTTGCGGCTCTGGTGGAAAATTTTCATGATGTAGGTGTGGATCATAATCAGGGAGAGGCTTCCTGCGCTTACCGTTAATAACGAAAAAAATTGAAGCAAATTGGTTTGGATTGGTAATAGCGCAAGAAGGGTTCCTGCACCACCGGCAATTCCAATACTTGTTCTGGTTCCAAGCGATGGAACGATGCTTTTGAGGCTTTGCGAAGATGAGAATAGGTTGAGTAAATTTGCAATAACTCCGCTACAGATAATAAGAACTGCAACCATGGTTGTTCCTCCAGGAATACTGGTTACTAGGGTCGATATGATATCAGCATCTACTTCGCCATGGGAACCAATATAGGCGCCTAACGCCTGAATAGCGGGTACGCAGAACCCAAAAATAATGAGGCTGCTCAGGACTGCATCTCGTGGTTTGGCAATAGATTCGTATAAAATTGGCAGTTCAAGCGTAGCGGTTATGGTTGTACCAAGGAGCCCTCCTACGGTTAATAGGATATTTGCTGCAGTACTCGTTACTACGGTTGCTTGTGTGGGAAGATGCATAATGACTTGGCCCATAACGATACCCAGGGGAAGCGACATGCCCGCAGCGATTATGCCGAGCCCTGCTAATCCAAGCATGCGGACGAGGGTCAGTAATATGCCAATACTTACGATGCAAATGGGGCCAGAAATCATAGGAACTAGGCTGCTGAGCGCATTACAAATAAATATTGTTTGCACCGAAAACCATCCAGTTAGCGCTACAGCGAGGGCAAAGGCAACCATAATAATACCGATATTACCAAAGTGCTTTTTGGCTAAAATGATGGTGTTTGCCTTAAAGGCTGAACCTGTGTATGCGCTGATACCTGCAAGTGTTGCTATGATTGCTGCCGATATGCTTATAAGAAAGCTTGCAATGCTCGTTCCAAGTAGTTGACCGGCAAGAAATCCGCTCGTTAATACGGGTAGGCTCAACGCTCCTGTAGCCAGGAGCGTTGTTATTGCGACTGTTTCTTTCTGCACCTTCATGCATTCACCATTTTTGTTTGTTGAGTGTATTCAGATGGCGGGAAAAGTTTTTTGCCGCTTATCGTGAAGATATGCTCAATAGAAAAACGTTCAAGCTCACTTGCTATTTGTGGCCGCAGCGCTTCTATTTTTTTCAAAACTGTTTCGCATTTTTTTACAAATGCGGTGTCTAGTTCTGTGAGCGCTGCTTTACGTGGCAAGGTTTGATTGATTTCAAGGAGTTGCGCAATTTTGGCTGCAGTGAACGTGTTTTCCAGATCGTGTTGCCCGCCCAAAACGGTCAATTGATGCATTGGGTTTTTGGGTAGTTTTGCTATTACTTTTTGGGTTATGATCTGCTCGATAGTTCTCTGATCTTTGCTCCCGCTTCCAATCTGTGGATGTTGTATTGCGTTTGCCAGGAGACAGTCTTGGAGTATCTGTATGTTTGCTTGATCGGTAACCAGATGTAAGCCTTCTGGTGTTGTGGTGGTCCCAAGGTTGAGAAGCAAATCGGCGTTGCCCGTTGCACCTTCAAAAACAAAAACTGGCGTTTGGGAAGTTAGCGGGCTGCCGTTGGGCATGACCAAAACGTGGTGTGTATCCTTAGCCTGAGCAAGTATCGCAACTGGTACTTTATGCGCAATCGCAAGTGATAAGACGGCTTGGATCGATAGGGTGCATGGTATGGTCGGTATGTTGTTGCTCGCGTTGGTCGTTTCTGCGAATGTTTTGATGAAAAATGGCTGTGGTTTTTTGCAGTTGATCAGTTCTGCTTTTTCGAGCGCGGCGACTTCGCACAAGAAAATCTTGAATGCATCTGCTCCGACCCGTTGCTTTATGGCAATAGAAAGGTCTGTTTGATACTTGCTGCTTAGGCTTTTTAAGGCGGGATTATTTTGACTTAACAGTTCAATCAGAGCAGTGACGTCTAGTTTTTCTGTAATTCGCTCGGGCCCTTGGATTAGCTCTTTTGTTTTAGTCAGTAAGAGCGTGAAGGCAAGCTGCTTTTGTTCGTTGGCGGTAAGTTGCGTGCCACTTTTTTGTTTTTCAAAAAACTTTTTGACCATCATGGTCCGGAGCTGGCAGGCGGTGTCACCACAAAGCGGATCGAAGTTTTCTAATGCGCCACTGG
>DNBB01000032.1 GCA_003484685.1 Candidatus Babelota bacterium | reverse complement strand
AGCATCAAAGCGCGCATCTAACGCATCCGCCAATTTTTGATTTGGTTCACGCAACGCCTGAACACGCTCCATAGTCTTGCGAATCTCATTAATCTCGACACGAGCCCGTTTCATTATCTGTGCTTTAAAAAACCAATTCCCCGGGCCATCTTCTACGCTATCTAGTTGATGATGACTTAATACTGGAGCAACCTCTTTTGGCTCATCCACTTGGACGTCTGTCAAAAGTGTAACTTCAGGCGTCCCACCAGCAACGTCCTCCTCTTGAGGCAATACGCGAGGCTCTTCCTGTTGCCAGATAACCGTCGCAACACCATCACTCTTAGGTTTGCTTTCAGAAGCGGCCTGGTCAGAAACCTCCGAGACTTCTTTCACGCTCATATCGGATTCTTGCAGATCAGATAAAGGCTCATCACCTTCTTGTTTTTTGGCTGTAACTGTTTTCATTGCTTCATTCAGGCTCAATTCTTCCACTTCAGGCTCTAGAGAGTCATTTTCTACTATCGCCTCTGCACTGTTTTTCTTACTTGCACGATCACCTTCTTGTTCCACCGTTGAAGTTCCTGTAGTCACCTCGCCTGGCTGAATCTTTTTGACAGTCGTACGTTCTTCATCAAAAGAAAAGTCAGGATCCTGCGGCACTACCACAGCAGAATCTTCTTTTACCTCCGCCGAGACACCAGGAGCAAATTCATTTTCATCGGCTACACAAATTAATGAAAAAAAAGGAACGACAAAAACCATAGCCCAAAAGGACCGTAAAATTATGCGCTTCATTAATACCCCGCTACTACAAGGTTTTTGAAAGATCTTTCAACTCACCAATCAATGCAGTAACCAATTCTTCTGCCTCNNTGATGGAGCCCGCACAACACCTGCGCGACCTAATACACTGTAAGCAACATTGTTTTCATCGAGAAAACAAAGCATTACCTTCTTCTGCCATACCAAATTATGGTACCCAGTATGCTCTTTGTTTATTGAAAGCAAAATACTTTCTCTGCCCTTAGGAAACAACGTATTAACCGGCGTTGTATGCGGCAATGATTTTTCAGAAAACGTCGCAAGAATACCGGTTGTCCCTTTTTGCAACAAGGCGAACAAATCGTCGGGTAATTTCACCCCTACATGCTTTGCCATAGAGCTCCTTAATCAAATAAAATGCAACCCAAAAAAATAAAAACCCGTCTAAACACAAAAAACCATCTCCACTACCGCCTCAAATCAAGAATACTGGTGTAAAAATGGCTGGGTATCTGGTTTATTAAGTATACCAGAAGTGTCAAGCCCTCTTCGGACTTGACACAAATCTCTAATGATAAGTTCTAAGTATAGCAGAAGGTTTTGTTATCGACTACTCGCCTATGCCTACAGAAACCGAACGCAACACTTCAGGCAATGCAACCGAACCGTCCGACTGCTGATACGTTTCCAAAAGCGCAACAAACAAGCGTGGCAATGCTAATGATGACCCATTCAGCGTATGGATAAGCTGATTTTTTCCTTGCTCTTGGCGATAACGCATCATACAACGACGTGCTTGAAAATCTGTACAATTACTAATCGAAGAAACCTCTTTGTACTCTTTTTGCCCCGGCATCCAAACTTCAAGATCATACGTTTTTGCTGAGGCAAAGGAACAATCCTGTCCCGCAAGCAACATAACCCGATAATGGAGCCCTAACCGCTGCAAGATACTTTCTGCACAAGCTAGCATTCGTTCCTGCTCGTCTGGCGAGTTTTCTGGCGTACAGAGGGCAAATAATTCAACCTTGTCAAACTGATGAATACGAATAAGCCCACGTTCTGAAGCACCATATCCGCCAGCTTCGCGACGAAAACAACTAGTCAGTGCAGTAAGTCGAACCGGTAACTCTTCAGAAGAAAAAATTGTATCACGATACAAATTCGCCAAATTTACTTCAGCCGTCGGAGTTAAATAAAGGCCATCTTTTTCAACTGCAAAAACCTCTTCTTTGAAGCGCGGGAAGTTGCTTGCGCCTTCTAGCGCTTTTTCGTTTATTAAAAATGGCGGTAATACCGGCGAATATCCATGCTCACGTGCAATATTGAGCATAAACATAGAAAGTGCATATTGTAACAAAACACCGCCGCCCCGATACAACGCAAAGTTTGATGCCGTCATACGAGCAGCTGCCTCAAAATCAATCCAGCCTAGCTTTGTAGCAAGATCTACATGTGTTTTTGGTTCAAACCCAAAGGACGGCTTATTGCCAAAACTACGCACCTCTGTATTAGCCTCTTTACCTCCGCGCGGTAAGTCTTCAAACGGAAGATTTGGGCAACGCAAGTAAAGGTCACGAAACTTACTTTCAACCGTCAAAAGCGCTGTTTCTTGTTGCTTTATTTTCTCTCCAAGCGCCTTAGCCTGTTCCCGCAACTCTTGTGTAACGCCCGCCTTGCCGACACGCGCCAACTCATTACGCTCAGAGCGCAGCGCTTCAACTTCTTGCTGCAACGCGCGAACCTCGCGGTCAAGCTCTGCCAAATGCTGAATTGGAAAATTAGGATCTTTGCGCGCAATTAAATCAATAACGCGCGCTGGTTCAGCGCGCAAAAGGGCTAAATCTATCATATTACGTATCCCGTTAGACCATTAGTAATCATATGCATTTAGGGTACCGCCAAGGAAAAAAAAGAGAATAAGCCATCCACAACAGCAGATAAAAAGTCTATTGCCTTTATGGTGAACGCTCACAAAAAAACGGGGTCGTCGTAATTTTTTTTACGACGACCCCTAACGTACCTGTAATAAACTTAATCTTTTTTTATTTCCGGCGATGGAGCATTTATGTACTTAAGAAGGGGGTAAGCTCCGATTAAAAAAGAAGTTCCAATACCCATCAAGGCGTATGAATGGGCAGGATTTTCTCCTTTTTTCTCCAACCGCTGCGCGCCCTTAACCACCAAATACCCTCCAACACAAGAAGCTATGCTTGCCTGGATTGTGGTACTTAGTTGCGCAGCTGCAGGAATAAAAATTGCATCCACAGCCGTTTTCCCAGCGACCTCTACCACAGATTTTTGCGCCTCATCAAAAAACAAAGATATACGACCCTTTTCACCACACAATTGAGGAGAACGCGACTTGCATAATAAAAGCGACCAAGCCTTGTTTTTTATATCCTTCTTAACTTCTAGCTTAAATTCTTGTTTTAATGTTTCTTTACGTTTCTTGAAAAAATCCATCGAAAATACCGACTCCCCTTGAACAGCCAGTAACACGGTAAGAAAAACTATTTTTTTCATTTCTACTCTCCCTTTTTTATTTCATACGTACTCCCAATATAAATAAAATTTTCAATTAGTCAATAAAAAGATTAACGAAAAAAAAGAGGAGGGAGAAAATCTTCTCCCTCAATATTTACTTAGAAATTCTCAAGCCCGATTTAACCAACTGAGAAAAATCTGTTTTTCCCGAGTAATCAATCACGTAAATCTTCATAGAATCCAAAAGATGTCGGTGCTTATTAATCGCCTTAACAATTGCATCCTGAACCCACGCAGCCTGGTTACCAAACACACCCGCGCCCAGGAGCGTTAAAAATAACTTTTCTTTTTTATGAAATGCAGCCAATAAAATGGCGTGTTCATAAGACGTTTCGAGCGCTTTTTTTGCAATAGTTGCGCTATCCACTTTACCATCGAGGCCTATTCCACATACGTATCCATCCGGTAAATTAGAAACTTTTTCCCCAATGTTAACCGCCGCAGCAATAATATGGTCTATTTTTTGTTTTGATTTTTCTGGCGCATAGTACCACCCGTCAACACCGTTCACAAATTTTTTGTACAAAACAACCGGCGCATCTTGATGATACGCGACCATCTGAACAATATCTTCAGACTTAAACTTGTTTTTAATAAAACCTAATTTTTCTAGCTTAAATGCAACATACCCATTTTTGTATCTAAATAAGTCCTCTTTTTTCAATGCTGAATCAAAAACCATCAAGCTTTTTTGCTCTGCAGGATTCGAAACCCAATCTACGTGAACGCTGGGCGAACCAAAATTTTTATAGCGAGATTCGTATGCAGGCACCGTTGGCAAAACAGCATTCGCCTCTTGCGTCCAAATATCAGTATGCAAACGTTTCGAGGAAATTAATTGGCCACAAACTGAATAGAGCGCATTGGCATTTGATGCTACCATAAATGCTGCACCATTGTTCTCGGGATCAGATTCTAGGCACGAAACATCGCCGGCTTTTGGCCCAGAAAGGATCGTAATGGTGAACGGGGCTTTAGAAACATCAACTTTCTGCTTTTTGGACCATTCGCGCAATCGCTGTAACTCATTGCCGTTAGAAAAGCCCTCTATTTTAAGCTCATTAAATGAAAACGTACCCGGATTAACACCATTGCAAAGGTCTTTTATATCAAGAGCCCTAATATCTGCTTTTGGGGAGTTTTTTGCTTGAATTTTATCCATACCAGAAACATTAACTTTCGGAAGCTTGGAATGGCCGGAAGAATCCTCTTCTGGCAAAAAACGCAACGGCAACAAGAACTGTGATGCCATGTAGGCAATTGCACCACAGACCGCAACACCGCCAACAACAACTACTGATTTGGGCACATAAAAATACTGGGGCTTAGCATCCTGCGCTGTTATACAGATGTTTTCTAGCAGTATTTCTGGGTTTTGCACTGGCATACATTCGTTTTCTTGAGCCAACGCTGAAACAGCCAAAAATAACGGCAAAATATAACTATTTTTTTTCACTGAGCTTCCAAATTTTATATGTTCACCATGGTAACGCAATGCTTCCACGGCATATTATCGTTTCAAATATAAAATAGCAGACAAGCACTAATCTGTCAAAAACTCAGTAGCTTTGCTAAAAATGGCACAAAAAAAGCCGCCGAAGCGGCTTTAAAAGGCATAAGTATAATTTATAAGGCGCTATTTAGAATCAGTATTTAAGACACCACGCAAGCTCTTGCCAGCCTTAAACCGGGGAACCAGAACTTCAGGCAAATCCATCGGTTCTTTTGTTTGTGGATTAATCCCTTTGCGTGCGCCACGGCGAGCCAAGGTAAACGTACCAAATTTGGCCCACTGAACACGTTCACCCGCGCTTAATGCCGTAATAATTTTTTGCCGTAGGACATCAAGAACAGTTGCAATATCTTTTTTATTGAACCCAGTCTCTGCACTAAGAGCCTCAATAAGCTCTGACTTATTCATACGTATCCCCTTATAAAAATTCAAAAAGCACGACCTGAACGCCCATTACATGGACGACACGGTCATAATACTAGACATACCCATTTTTTTGTCAAATACTCTTTCAAAAGAGCCTTCTAATAAGGAGCATCAATGTTCATTGATACCCATTGTCATCTTGACATCATTGCTGAATGTCCTGAAAACAAATCATTAACAGCGGAAGACATTCAAAAAATCAAAGCCTTAATAGCCGAATCGATTGATCAAAAGGTTGCAACGGTTATTACTATAGGCACAAATATCGATTCTAGCAAGAAATCAATAACACTGGCCACAGAGATACCTTCAGTATATGGCTCTATTGGCATACACCCTTGTGACACAACAGACGATATGATGACAAACCTGGCTGAATTAGAGAAGCTTCTTGCTCTGGATACTAAAAACCGCATCGTCGGCATCGGCGAAATTGGGCTTGATTTTTATCATCCAGGATTCGATATTCCCCGACAAAAAGCATATTTCAGAGCCCAAATCAAATTGGCCATCACACACAACCTGCCAATAATTATTCATTCCCGAAATGCTTTCGCCGCAACTATCAATATCCTTGATGAATATAAATCGCAGCAACCGCGAGGCGTATTTCACTGTTTTTCTGAAGATACGGCAGCTGCACGACAAGTACTTGAGCGCGGATTTTTTGTTGGAATTGATGGGCATATATCTTACCCAAAAAATAATGCCTTACGAGAAGCCATTGCATTTTGCGGTATTAACAATGTGCTCCTCGAAACAGACGCGCCATTTTTAGCCCCACAAAAAGTACGGGGAACCAAAAATCATCCACGCAACATTCCGCTTATTGCTGAGTATCTTGCCGAGGAAGTATTCAAAAACCTTTCTTCGGAAGAAATTGGGATAAAAACAACCCAAAACGCACGCCAACTTTTTAGCAAAATTCGCTAACATTTTCCTTGCTCAATCAGCACAATTTTGCCTAAGCTCACATCCAGAATGCTGCACTACGCTAATTCTGGAGGTCCACATCATGTAAACTATTTCAAAACTCCTCGTTACTATTCATTATCGTCCTTTCCCCCCAAGGAGACTGTATGAAGCATCCATCCTGGTTAATTCTTATACTATTTTTTTTGGTGCCCTACACGTATGCAGAAAACCCCTCTGATGAAGAACTGAAGAACACTATACAAAGCCACTTTCCTGAAATTGTCTTTGAACAAAACACACGTCACGCCGGTGACCTTAGTGCCCTGCTTCCAATCCATAACGAGGGAATAACGCTCCCGTTAAATCGGTTTATTCTGGGCATTCTTTATAACATCATTCTTGATAAAAATCCCAACAAGCACAAAACTGCTCGGGTGAGATATTTTGGCAAAAATCATAGCATCTGCTCAGAAGAAAAAGCTTTTTGGGAAAAACGAGACCAATATGCTGCCCAAGCGTTGGAAAAAGTTCTAAACAGACCCATCAACACAAAAACCACTCCCCGCATTGCACTTATCAGCAGCGGCGGTGGCTTTCGCGCTATGATATCATTTGCAGGTTTTGCTAATAAACTTAATCAGTTTGGCATACTCGATGCCGTTCATATGATCGGCGGTGTATCAGGTTCAACATGGTTAATCTATCCATGGATGGCATCAAAAAAATCGTTCACAGAATTTTATCCAGAATTTGTTGAGCGCGTACTCAACGGGATTTTAGGTGTTGAAGCAAAAGAATTTGCCCACAACATCACAACATTTTCTGGATCAATCGCAGAAGCCTTTTTGCGCCGGTTAGCGTTTCACGAAATACCAACAAGCATAGACCTATATGGACTTATGTTAGGTCTCCATCTTTTTGATACCAAATCAAAAAAGAATTATGCTTGGACCTCTCTTTCAAGCATTAAGCCTCATGTTACCTCAGGTACCGTCCCTTTACCAATAGGCACTGCAATCGTGCAGCACGAGGGCCAAAAAAGCGATGAGGTTGAGTTCAACCCATTTGAAGTTATTAATTATGGCCTTGATGCAGGGTGCCCAGGGTTTGGTTTTGGCCGAGACTTTTACAACGGCAAATCACTAAGCAGACATCCCGCGCCAGCCCTCGGCTACCTCATGGGCATCTGCGGATCAGCTTTTTCACAAAAAGTAAAAACGTATATCCCAACCATCAAAGACTTCCTCAAACCGAAACCGTTCTTTGTGCCTCTTTTTGATTTGATCGAAAAATCCTGTTTAGGTGAAAGCCGTCTCTTCCCAGCCTTTGTTCGTAATTACACCCGTGGTATGAATGCATCTCCCGACAAACGCGCGCGCTTTCATGCCTATATTGATGCAGGAATTGATTACGATGCGCCTATGTTGCCGACACTAAACCCAGAACGCAATATCGACATTATCATTTTAGTAGAAAGCGGAAGTAACGTTAATTGGTCGGGAAGCCTCGAGGTGCTTGCCCGAGTTGCCAAAGCTAACAATAGGCCATTTCCTCACATTGATTATGAACGTGCCCGCAGCAACCCATTCTCAGTCTTTGACGACGGACCAGACTCCCCAGCTCCAATTGTTTTCTATGTACCTTTAGTAAAAAATCCAAGTTATTCAGAAGAGTTTGACCCGTGGCCACTCATTTATCCGTATCAAAACAATTTCCTACACATGATGAACTTCTTTTATACACGTGAGCAATACAATCTTCTTGCAGGGCTATTTGAGACCGCTGCATCGCAAATGTACCAAAACCTTACTCAAAAACTTTTGGAAGCCATCGATAAAAAAGAACGTGGTATTCGCCCGCAAAACGGCTAAAGGAGATGACACTTATGTCTTTAAAGGAATTTTTTTCATTCACGCCCCTTATTGTTATCGCAGCGCTCGCGCTTAGCATTTCCAATACAACCCGTACAATAACTGACCAAGAACTAGAAAGCCTTATACAGGTACCCGAAGTAAGTGACCAAGAAATCGTAGAAACACTTTCTCGGCACTACGATGATATCTCATTCTCCTTTACACCAGGAACACGCTCTGGCACCTCATCGCTCGAAGGCAAACTCACCATTGACGGTGCACAATATCCGGTTCCTCGCTTTTTTCTTGCATTCTTATACCATCTGCTGCTTAATAGTGAACCTACCAAATGGTCAGAGGCCCACATTCGCCGCGTATGGGAAGGTAATCGACCACTCCCACAAGCGGAACAAAGCTATTTAAAAGCGCGTAACAAATATGCAAAAAAGGTCATCGAAGAATACCTACAAGAAGAAGTTGATGAAGCATTTATTCCGCGTATTGCCGTTATTGGAAGCGGGGGAGGATTTCGCGCCATGCTGGCGACTGCAGGCTTTTGCGAAGGTTTAGCCGATACATCACTCCTTGATACCGTCCACTACCTTGGTGGCGTCTCTGGATCAACGTGGCTCATTGGCTCATGGCTCGCCTCAAAAAAACCGTACCTTGATTTTTACCAAGGATTTAAAGAACGTGTCGCTTCAACACTTCTTGATGAAGCCCTCACCAAAGGTGGACAAAATCTCGCCGCATTTATGGGTACCATTGCTGAAACATTTATCCGAAGACTTGCTTACCACGAAATACCTACGATCATTGACCTCTACGGCCTACTCATTGGTCTCGAACTTTTTGAGGATCACACCAAGGGACATTATGCTCAAACAACGCTCGCATCATTTGCGGACTACGTAAGCCAAGGCACCGTCCCGCTTCCTATTGGAACATCTGTGAATCCCTACGAAGCAAACACCAAGTTCCACGAGGTAGAATTTACCCCGTTTGAAGTCATGCATTATGGGGTTAATGGAGCCTGCCCAACGTTTGGTTTTGGTCGCAAATTCAAATGTGGGAAATCCACCACCAAACACCCCGCGCTCTCGCTTGGATACCTCATGGGCATATGGGGATCAGCATTCACGCTTGCCCTTAAACAGATATTTCCTATTATCGCCAAAGAACTTAAACCAAGCTTTCTTTTCAAACCCTTGCAAACCGCAATCATGCAAACACCCTTAGGCGAATTTCAGATTTTCCCCTCATTTGTACGCAATCCCGTACGCAGCTTCCAAGCCGGCGGCGACCCACACGCTGAATTTCACATCCACATTGATGCTGGCGCCGCACACAATATTCCGATCAAGCCAGTCTTAAGGGAAGAACGAAATATCGACATACTCATCATCGTTGAAGCTAGCGCTGATTGCTACAACGCGCCCAATTTACACATTCTAGAAAATGCGGCGCGCCAGTCAGGCAAACTTTTTCCAGCAATAGACTACAAACGTGCAATTACCCAAAAATATTCTATTTTCTACGATGGGCCTGATTCTTCAGCGCCTATCATAATCTACGTGCCACTTGCTAAAAATGATGATTATGATCCTTCCTTTGACCCCCAAGAGCTACTGCGTAATGGCGGTGGATTTATCAATACAGGAAACTTTGCCTACACCCCTGAACAAATTGATCGATTAACAGGGCTAACAGAACGCGCAGCCCACGAGCTTGCGCCAACCATAGTAGACGCAATTAGGGCAGTCATAACACGCAAAAAAGTACAAAAACTTGGATAATTAAACACAAAAAAGCAGGCGACCACATTCAAACGGTCTCCTGCTTTTTTATAAATCAAATAATGGTAAAATAGTTACGCCTGATTACATCCCGGACCGCTACCATCACGGCGCCTAAGACCGCGCCCTTGACCGCTGCCATCACGTGGGCCTGTTGTTGTAGCCTGTCCGCGACGACGTCCTTTGTTTAAGCCACGACCTTGTCCGCGACCATCACGTGGTCCGCTACCGCGACCTTCATTTTGTCCATGTCCATCTTTACGGCCAATACCTAAACCTGATCCCTTATTTTTATCATAATTAGGGCAGGTCGTTGGATCTTCCTTAGCAAGCGGACATGAACGCTGAACACGCCGCGCTGCAACAGGAGCTGTTGCTAACAATGAACAAACACCAACTAATACCATACGACACGTACGCTTTTTCATAGTCGCACCTTGCTTTTCAAATTGAACTAAAACACCTTCTAAGTTTACTCTTTTAAAGTACAATATGCAACCATAAAAATTATGAATCAAATTAGAGAACAAAAAAGAGCCGTATCTTAAGATAAATTTTCCGCCAATGTGCGACACCAAACATATCGAGCCAAAGGCACAATCACCACTAAGAACAGATAAGAACAAAAATACATCGCTGAGAAATACAACAAAAAAGCTTCAACAGAAAATTGCATAATCAAGCGCCAAATCGGACGCGTTATTGACCAGCTCTTCTGGAGCACCGCTAAAAAGGGCAAATCAGGATGATCAGCTAACACCGGAAAAACCGCAAAAAAACGCGGATGCAAGAAAATACCAGGAAATATACCCAGCATACAGCCCGAGGCTGTCAGGAAGCTCACACAGAAAGAAAGTCCAAGTACACGAAAAAACTGCATCCATTTTGCCGAGAAAATCAGCCGAATAAAAGAAGACGAGCCACCATGCCCGGTCTTATTATATTCCTGCGCAGCAAAGCGAGAAACACAAAAATGTAACCAAAAGGCGCAACACAAAAAAATAGCACCAAGCAAAAAGACCGTTACTTTACCCGCACCGGAAACATGTTCAAAATATTGCCACACAAAAGAAATATGTATATGGCGAGCAAAGGAAGCAAAAAAATTACTCTGAACCACAGGCAATAAGTGAATCACCGGAAAGATCAAAAAAAACACACCGAGCGCAAAACAATATGCCTGTAGAAAACCAATCAACACCCACAACCATAGCTGCCTAAAAAATATATGCGCGGCAAAAGACCAAGCGGTTAAATTATCAAACAACAAAAAGCTTCCATGCTTTCGGCGACAAGAGACATTCCATATGACCATTTAGGAAAACGATTAAGATACCTCTGCCATCATACTAAATTGCCAAGTACCCGTCTCCTGCCAAATATCATCTGAGGCATCTAGCTAAGGCAGCCGCCCTCCGGCCTCAACAGCTTCTTCAACTTCTAAAGATTCTTTTTTCGTTGAACGATCACCAAGTAAATAAATATACAAGGCAACGCCGATCACGCTGAAGGAAGCAAAAAAGTGCCATGAAACAGTCTCACCGAACAACAAAAATCCATAAATGAGCGCAAACAGAGGACTTAAAAAACCGGCAAAAGACATAAATGTTGGACTATAGGTATGCAATAAATAGGCCTGAAGGTTTGAACATAAAAGATTACTTATAATTACCTGCAATAGCATCACCCCCAGCAAAGACAAAAAGCTCGTCTTAATTGGACTTGGTTCAAATACAACCGAACAACTAAGTGCTAGTGCACCCCCCAAGAAGGTTGCAACGCCGTTAGCCACATACGGTGGACAGCCGCGCTCTTTGACTAACTCCCGCATAACAATAAAACCGTAGCTCATAGAAGCTGCTGCCACAATAACTGCAATCTCGTGCAACGAAAAAATACCGATGGAAAAGAGCTCTTCAACAGGAGAACTGGTCAACAAAATAGGAACGGTTCCTAAAAAACCCAAAACCAAAGCCCACAGTTGTAGCTTGGTAAGCCGTTCATGAAGCAGTATAAATCCCAACAATGCAGAGAAAAATGGTGCCGTGTTGAACAACAGAGCGGCTTTTCCCGTTGATAGCTCCTGCAAAGCCCACAAGCGGGCAACATAGGGAATAAAAATAGCAAAAACAGTTAGTTTGAGGTATCCAATCCAGTACGAATGCAACGGCATCACACACGAAGGGCGTCGATATCGGTTCCACCAACTCCAAAACAAGAGCAACACACCGCCAATAGCCATGCGCAAACCAACAGCGAAGAATGGCGCTGCGTGATACACTAATACTTTGCCCAGAGTAAAAGTAAAACCAAAGAGCGCATATAATAAAACAATCAACAACATATCACACCTATATCTATCTCGATGCAATTTACCACAGGTCAAAAAAGAAGATTCACCCTAGCAGCACAGCCCCTAAAACTCAAGGAAAAGCATTCGCAAAACAACAACCATTCTTGTTAAAAATTTGACAATTTGAAAATTATAATTACTCTAAAATTATCAATACAAAGAAAAAAGAGAAATTTTTATTACGCCCAGAATAGATTTTTTTCAAAAAATAAAGGTCTAACCATGAAATACATTAAAAGGCTTCTCATAGTCCATGCTCTCTGGAGCCCGTTAGTTTTATTATCAGGACAATTCTATACTCACAAGTTCCCCTCGATTATTACGCCTGAAACAGAAAAACGAATTATACTTCCCTTTCCCTACAAAGAACTAAGCGATCAAGACAAGAAAAATACTACGCTGCTCTTAGAATCACGATTTATAGTACTAGAAAAAGGATCAACAAGAAAAGCCCTCGTAGGTCCTCTCAGCCCATGCCACCTTATTGCTCTTACAACTGGCGAGAAAACAGTAATATTTCATTACAATATCGCTAATACAAAAAAACAACTTTGTGAAATTGCGAGAAATATTTTTAAAACAGAAGCTCCTTCTATGAGCAAAAAAGCAATATCCGGTCTCGTGTTTGCCAACACAACAATACCTCAAGAACAGGCCACGAATCTAAAAAAAGATCAAATAGTATCTATAAAAAAAATAAAGAACACCCTTGTTGAAAAACTACACATAAAAGACTCCAACCAGATACAAGAAATTGGATTTTCCTTTGGAGTAGAATGCAATGAAAACAACGTAGAAGAATACGCCAAATATATGGATCATTGTGAACTTGCCAACCGCTATATCCTCGTTGACGCAAATATGAATATCTATTGCACTTCACCGCGCAAAGAAAACTTTTTTAACACCAATGTTTCTAATGAACCTTTTTTTTCACCACAAAAAACCGCTCTTCACGCGTTCTGCAAAAAGATATTAAAAGCTACGGTTAAAAATCATATAGAGTTACAAAACGAAAACCCAAATATGATGACCCTCTTAGACATAGACAAATTCAAAAAAAAGCCTGAGGGAATTAATGTTCTCGGCCAAGAAGAAAACAGCTTTGAAAAACCCATTAATCTAAAAGAAATAAAATNNATAAGCATCAAAAAACACAAAAATTCAGAAGATCCCGCATCAATAAATTCTGAACATCAACACGCACAAAAAAACAGTGTATCGAAATAAAAATCATAAAAGAGGAAACCTTAGTCATGAAAAAATACCTTCTTACACTGCTCTTGATATACGGTCATACCATGATAGTTTTTTCCAACTCTACCACTATCATCCCCGCCGATAAAAACATGCATTTATTTCAATGCATTACACTTCACCAGAGTAGCGAAGCAAAAAACGCCTTATTTAATGACCCAACTATCTCAGATGAACGAATAGCTATTTATATAACTAGGTTATTTGCACGGCACCAAATTATCGTCGCAATAAAAGACAACCTTGTTGTAGGTATGACCGCATTTAACACCCCAATTCCACTAGAAGCTCATATCGAAACACTTTTTGTAAAAGATGATTACCGAAAGCAAGGCATTGGCTCTCAGCTCTTGAATTATACGCTCTCCTGCCTAGAAGACTCGTCGGTCAAGCTGAGCACGGACAAGATACACAACGCTAATGCATTAGCTCTCTACCAAAAGCATGGGTTTAAAGAGAAACAATGTTTTGGGACCATTTGCATACTAGGAAAACCTTCCGCTTCAAAACAATTGAAATGAGAATAAACATTATTTCCTTTGCTCAAAAATAAAAGGATCCAATAATGAAAATAAAAAATAAATCACTTTCCATTATATTAGTTGGCATTCTTTTCTGCACAACAACAAAAAGTGCTGTAACAAAAAAGAAAACTAATCCAAGTATCAACTTAAAGATCGCAACAGAAGAAGTTATCCAAATACCGCTTCCATTCGATTATAAAAGGTTATCCTTACAAGAAAAAGATAGGGTTGTTTATGTTCCTGAATACTACTACACAACACTAAAAAAAAACAGCAAAAAAATAGCGCTAATTGGCCCACTTCATCCCTGCAAACTTGTTATTATTCACAATAAAGAAACAGGGGCCTCGGTTCTTTTTCATAAGCATGATAGCAATAGCACCAACAGTCTCTGTTCCATAGCAAAACAAAAATTGGGCCAAGATACAAAACCAGAAGATATACAAGTCTTTATTTTTGGACTCATATCAAGGTCTATTTTCCAACAATACAAACATGACGCTCTGTTAAATAGACCTCCAAAACAGATAGATAAAATAAAAAACATTAGAAGCATCATTATGAGTTATTTCAAAATTAAAAAAGAACAAATAAAAATAAACATATTTCGTGATGAAGAAATAGCAACAAAGCATCATTTTTATGGACAAAAATTTATATTAATCGATAAAGACGTCAATATTAACTGCTGTTGTCCAATCGCAGATAATGTATTTAACATTCCAATAAAAAAACACGTTGATATCGCTCAATACTTTGAGGAAGTAGCCCAAAAGATACAAGCAAAAATAAATAAAACTGAACAAATATATCCCAATTATGGGGGAAGCTATGAAGTCGATGGCTTCTTAGCGACCTAAAAAACAATTTCGATTTCAATAAGCTGTTCATCATAACCATAGGTTGTTAAATGCCGATTATCAACCATTTCAAGAGCAAGCCTAACCGCATCCTCTGAAAAACACTTTGCTTTAAATGCTTCACAGAATACCGCTTTTGGTGTTTTTATCTCAAGTACCCAGCCATGGACCGCAAGATATTTCCCCAAATATTTCCACGTTAAATCAAATAAATATTCAAATCTTTGAACTAATGAATCAGGTAACTCCTTAAACAAAAAATACGCTAAGATATAAGAACTGAGCAGCAGAAAGTCCTAAAATCTGAGGTTGTTATGATTCAAGCAAATACATCATTATATGGGGATAAATACGCAGAACTTTACAAAAATTCGCCACACCGCCGAACTCTCGCAAATGCTAATATGACTGCCGAAGCCAAAAGCCCTGCCTGCGGGGACCAAGTTACATTCAGCGGTATCATCACTGACGGCATCATCACGCAACTCGCATTTACCGGTAGCGGTTCCATGCTTAGCCAGATATTTGCAGAGCTACTCTGCCAATACGCCGAAAAAAAGCCTGCATCAGAGATATTTAAACTTACAGAGCATGATGTCAAAACACTCCTGCCACTAGAAATGGGGCCAACACGATTTGCGTTACTTGTTTTTATCCTCAATGGGCTTAAAGAAGGTTTATCTTCTCATGCTTGATCGACTTCTCCTCGAACAAAAAATAGCCAAAGTTTTTCAAACTGAGAAGACTTGGGTTCAAGACACGTTTGATCAAATGCTCACGGCGTGGTACTCAATTCAGTCAGCCTGTTATGAAGATTTCAGAGATTCGCAGCACCCAATTGCACAATGGATCGGCTCCCTCAACAACTTTACACAATGCACCGATACAAATCCACCGTATACAATTTATGGAATCGACGGATCACAAATTTACCCCGATCGCCATTTTGGCCTTAATATCGCACTCATTAATATTGGCTACGCAGGCTTTGTGTATGGAAATACAAAAAGCACGGCCGATCTGGGCTCCGTCCCAACCCTTTATGCACGGCAAGATTTGCCCACTCCACTACAGGCAGAGCTGTTAAGCGAAGGGACCACGGATGCATTGCGAACCATGCACGAATTTGCCTATGCACTCGCAATTGCCGAACGAAATCCAGATTTGATCATTTTCGATGGCTCATTAATATTTTGGCACCTTGGCACACCCGATCATCCCGCTCCACATGCTGATTATTTTCTCAAGGCTTACCTCAGCACCCTCTCACAGCTAGCAGAACACAACACCCCATTTGCGAGCTACATAAGTTCACCAAAAAGTCGCGACTTGACAGGTCTTATCGCTGTTAAGCACCCGCAGCTTGCGTCAATCTGTTATGGCTACACCGATGCAGATATTTTACAGCACATACTTCCTAAAAATAACAGCACACCGGTATTTCGAAGCACAGCACCAATTACTGCCCAATACCCCGAACAGTTACGCCCGCACTTTCTTTATCTCAACATTGAGGGTGAAATCGGCCGTCTTGAATTTCCCGCCTTTGTCGCTCAGAACGATAAAACCTTACAAAAGCTGGTTACATACATCACTAATCAAATAACCAAAGGGAAAGGCTATCCCATTGCACTCGCAGAATCGCATGAGCAAGCCGTTATCCGAGAGCATGACCGCCAATTTGTTCTTCAAAGACTAGCTAAACAAAGCACGCAATTCCAATATTCTAAAAAACAACTGCATAAACAACATCCTATTATCTAAAAGGCGCATTTACCAAAGAACATAAAAACTTTATAATCAAAATCAACTTATTAATAAGAACCAATCATAGGATTTTCGATACTTTATGAAGACTTTTTGTAACAGCTTATTTTTGATCGCAACAATTATTTCCTCTTCGTCTTTTTTAACTGCAGGCAATGAACCACCACAAAAAAAACGGCGGATTGAAAACGTAAACCAAGAAGTCATAGAAACATTTGAAGAACTGGAAACAAAAACAACTCAATACCGCACAGCAAACCTCAATCAGCAAATTTTCTTTCTCAACCGCCTATTTATTAGAATCCAAAATCCCATCAAGCTTGCAGCAGCCCTAAGAGAACTCCTTCCATACACTAAAAACAATGCTATTTTTGCCTGGCTTGCACAACAACTGATACAAAAACCTTTAAAAGATCGTATTGCGATCATGTACATCTTAGAATATATACTTGAAGATTTTGGCTATCTAACAGAATGGAATGAACTTTACAAATCTCTTGTGCAACCAGATTCCTTCGTTCAATTTCCAGAAAAAATTTACCGTATCTGTGAAGCAAGGATGCGGTGCTCAACCCAGGTGAACCTACTCGAAATTAATAAACTCACCAATCTTGCAAACCGTCTTAATCAAATAACACAACCAGAAGAACTAACGCCTATTCTAGCCCAAATATCAACCTTGCAACCACGCAAACAGGCATTCTTTTTAAACGAAACATTTCATTTCATTTTTAGAAGCGAGCTCACAAAGAAACAAGAATACTGCCACAAGCTACTCCTCCATCTAAAAGCACTTGCACTTCAAACGGATGACCCTGCTACTAATCTTTATATTATGAAGATTGCAGGACGCATAACCTTTGAAGGCCTAGATCACACAAGTCGCAATGCAATCTGCTCGCTTGCCAATAATCAGTGTAAAATTTTTCAGAAATCCGGATTATCAACAGAGCAACGCGATGTCATTGTAGGGTACCTTAATCAACTGATAAAAACCCTTCAAGCCAATGCTTACTGGCAAGGAGAACTTCCTGCAACACTCCATCTAAACATACAAAAACAACATGAAGCTGAGCTTCTAAATTTTTTGCAATCCATCCATTTTGTAGATGACGCAACCTTTATCAAACTTCTTTCAAACCCAATCATCAAACCACTTATTCTTAAACAGGGAACACAACAACGGCTTGAAAGCGGCATCCCCAAACCATATTCCTATGCTGTTTTTTACTCTCAAGGGTCAAGGCTCTATCAAAAATTCACCCCCGAAGCACAAATTGCATTTTTGCAGGCACTTCAAAAACGAACAGATTTTGCAAAATATAGCCTTCTTGGAAAAACAGCATTATGGAACCATATCATCGATGATGCAGTCGCTATAGAATTTCTAAAAACAATTGCCACGATGCCAGAAGACGACCAGATGGAATATCTATTACAAGATGAAACTGATTGCAATAGCAATATTTTTGAGCCCTACTATACAGCCTCAAAGCTCAGTTCAAACTTTTGGCAAAAATTCGCTAAGCATACCAGCACATTCTCATTACAAAACCAGGCACGATTCTTTGCCAGCAAACTTTTTCAAGCCGTCCTCCCGCACATCAGGCAAACTCAATCTGTTGAACCAAACCTTGCAAAAAACCTTCAGCAATTAACGCCACATATACAATGGCTCATTTTGCGCAACGATTCATTTCTAGGCAGGTACCTTCTTGACGCTCCTAGCACTTCGCATTTGCTCGAAACAATTAACCTCCTTCCTGAAAAAATCAAATGTAAAATTTTACAAAAAATCATTTCAATCTTCGTTGACCTGCCACGCTGTGCTGACCAATCAGAAATAGAAAGCATGCATTTAATGGGAAGCCTAAGCGCCGAGGCTTTTATTCAATTAGTAAACGCGATAACGACGCTTTCCCCACAATCAAAAATAAAACTGCTCTCCGCCAATCCCAAAACGCTATACCGGCTTATCAAATACATGAACACACCAAAACAAAAAGCCGCGGTTGAGCACTTACTAACATCACTCAAAAAAACAGCTCTAACCAAGCAACTCGCAGCAAAGCAAAAAAACCAACTTACCCAGATCTTCTACTCGCTTATCAGCCTTCTTTTGAAAAAGCCACAAATCGAACTTTCTGAAGAAGAATATTATTCTTATGCACAAATACCAGACAACCTTCCTATCGAAAAGCAATCAGTTATTGTGGAACAACTTCTCTGTGACAGCATCAGGCTCATTAGTGAAAAACATGTCCCTGATACGGATCAATGGATTCACCATCACTACATACTCAACGCTACATTCGACTTTCTAGAACAGAACAAAAAACAATATGAAATAAAAACTTTATTAATGAAACTAAAGCAAACAGCCCTGCTCAAACCAATCAATGAAGCTCTTACACTGTTCTACCATTCATCTTTTATCAAAGGAGGAGCAAAACAGGTCCTGGAAGAGACCGGGCTAACGGATACCTATGCTGACAACTCTAAAAAACTTAAAAAGTTTCAAGCCAAGGTCGAAAATACGCTCGTATTTTGTGGAAACAAATTCGCTAAATTACAACAAGAAATGAGTGATCAAACAGATCTGCGGACATACTTTCGTATCCAACAAACCCAGAAAGCACGTCCGTTTTGCGATATAGAAATTCACTGCAAAAAAACCAAATAAAAAGGCAGCTTCAATGAAAATGATCCATGCAACTATTTTCTCTTATCTGCTATTTGTAAACACAGCAGTATTTATCTTTGCGAGTCATGAGCAGGANNCCGCTTTAATATTTCTTGCCACCAAAAAACCTCCCCATTACTACCGCCTAATCCCTACAATCCGCACCCAGAGATGGAAAAAACAAGTAATCCGTACCACGAGGCCAAGCTCCTTGAACAGGGATTTTCTAACATGTTTTTTGGCGAGAAAAATGGCACCAAAAAATTTTTGGCCGCTATCAAAGATACGCATGATGCCGAAGAAAAAAAATCGGCACTCTTTTCGTTTTTT
>DNBB01000048.1 GCA_003484685.1 Candidatus Babelota bacterium | reverse complement strand
CTTAATCGCAGCATCGGGTAATCCAACCACATGAAATTGCATTAACCCCATCGAAAGATCGACCTCAACATCAACAAGACAGGCATCAACACCTATCGTCGCTGCTGAAATTATCCGCGTATGCATAACCCCCACCATTCAACTATATTTTTGTTTTTTTTACTGTTTCAGTATACCATGCGCACCTGACTTTGCCGAAATTTTACAGAATTACGTATTTAGTTTAAAATAAGCGAAAGTCACCAAACAAATGGGGGTTTCATGGTGAATTCATTCCAAAGAATAACAACTTTTTTTCTTTTCTATCTCTGCCTACTGCCACAGCTCTTAACACCTGCAGCAACACTACCAGATTCACGCCGCACGTCATCGCTACCGTTTTATCAGCAACTTGAACAAACCATAGCACATTTAACCGATCAACTGATGGCCTACACCGAAAATGTCGATGAGCTGATACCTGCTTTAATAGAAATTGCAGGAATTTATGGCGCTTCGTACGTGGTCATGCCAAAAAATAGTCGTCGAGGAAGCCAAACCAACGGTTTTTTAAAACGATTAGGCATTGGCTTTTTGGTCCAAAGTTTAGCGACCATTGCGCACGAAACCGGGCATGCCCTTGCAGCCAAGCTCTGCAAATGTACTAACATTAGGGTTCATCTGGGCGACAAAAACCCCCAAAGCAGTCCCTTAGCCAAGCTAAATGCAGGCTCAATCTCCTACACCATCCATACACCCTACATTATCAATGGAGAAGCAGCCTATTCCTTGCCCGCTGAGGGAATCTCTCGCCTACAAGAAGCCTTTATTGCCGTTGCTGGAGGCAGCGCTGCAACAGCAGCGCTCTATTTGATGAAGGTAATTAGCCACCTAAAACACAATCGTGGCAAAAAATACTCCTCGCCCCGAGCGCGAATCAAAGATGCTCTCTACCATGCTCTTGCACCCGACAGTGCAACAGCCTTCCAACTTATTAATGCACTCATTCCGCTCGAAGCGAGCAATGATGGGACAAAGTTTTGGAATGCCCTACTTAACAAAAGGTAAACTTCTGCCACCATCCCAAACACTAACATTTACCGCTATCGCGCAAATCCCCCGGAAGAGAATTTAACAATAAATAAATCTAACTGCTGAATAGAGCCGCCATGTTTATTCTGCCAATCAAGTGCATACAGATATGCGTGTGCCGCAGCAAGCTCGCGCACCTCATAGGCACGCCAATCCCGTTTAGCAAATGAAAATGGTAAGCGGTTAGAAAGTGCACGTTCTAAAGAACGTCCCCCTTGCTGAACACAATACGCTGCCTGCCACAACAGATCGGAGAAAAACGACACCCAATACTCAACCGGATAGGAACTGCCCATAACCCGCCAAAGCTCACCAAATTTAGACATATCTTTTGCCAACCAAAATTGCGCTAAAGAGAAAACAGAACCTTCGTTGGTCGTGATGCGCACGGTATAGTCATCAAAAGCAGCCGAACTTATCCCCATAGAAAGCGCGCGTGCAAAGCTTAGAGCAATAAAATCACCAAGCAAAACCGGCCGTGTAAAGCGCATAGCCTGCTCTGATGCACTCCATACTTGAGGAAAAAAAAGTCGCGCTAAAGCATTTGCTTCGTCAGCACTAAGTTTTTCTTCAAACTCCACCAGGAATGATACATAACTAGGAACCCATACGCCGCCAGAATTCCCTAGAATAACCGGATGTTCTCCATGATAATCGGACAAAAAAGCATCCAACTTCTTGCGAGCAGAAGCGCTAAAGCACGCAATATCAGGAATAAAAAATAAAAACGCGCTACCCAGAAACGACATTGATAAGCTGCCAATCAGCTCCTCAATATTATCGCCTGCAAAAATACGCAATGGTAGGCCAAGGGCATGTGCAGTATGCGCAGCAAGATGATGGTAAAAAGAAATCGGGTAGCCACGCGCAGAATATGCGACAACTTGTCTACCCGAAAACTTTTTTTGCTCAAGCTGCAAGAGATATGAATTAATATTCACTCTGGAAGCTGGAACCTGAGGCATGATTTCCTAAAAAGCCGTATTCATTTTTATTCGCAAAATTGGACGAATAACGCCCAAGATCACGTGGTTGGTAAGAGTTCATATCATAAAATTCAAACAGATCTTGCGCACCTTTTAACGCCGCGGCACGTGCACTGTCAAATGCACCCCACGCAACTGGCTCACGCTCTGATGTTCCCTGCAACTCAACGAGACTTCCTGAGCGAGTCAACACAAAGTTGAAGTCTGCATCAATGGTGCTATCCTCGGCAAAGTCCATATCCAAAAATACCGACTCACCGGTTACCCCAACAGAAATTGCTGCCAGATCATCGCGAATAAACGATGCCGGAACAATACCGCGCAACTTCCAGTTTAATTCAGCCGCACGCAGCGCCAAAAAAGCGCCCGTAATACACGCAGTTCTTGTTCCCCCATCAGCCTGTAAAACATCACAATCGATAAAGACCGTTTGCTCACCAAACACCTGAAGATCAGCCACTGAGCGCAATGTACGCCCGATTAAACGAGAAATCTCAATGGTACGCCCATTACGCTTGTTAGACGTAACCTCACGTACCGTACGAATAGGCGTCGAAACCGGAAGCAACGCATACTCGGCAGTTAGCCAACCACGGCGTTTACCGCGCAAAAAATGAGGAACCCCATTTTGTAGCGTCACTGCACAAAGGACCCGCGTACGTCCCAGCTCAAAAAGAACTGAGCCCGCCGCGTATTCACAAACATCATACGTAACCTTCAACGGTCTCAGGTCATCATTTGCCCTGCCACCAGCGCGCATCTTAGAACACATGATATTTTTTTCCATTATCACTCTTCCAATTGGACTTATTCAACAATTTTCAGACGGATGCGCCCGTTAGACCTGTCATAATCTAAAACGTCCACTATTACCGCCTCTCCCTCTTTAAAGCGCGTCAACAACGTTTGCTGATCCTGACGTGGAACAGTCGAAACATGAACGAGTCCATCGACACCTGGTGCCAACTCAACAAACAGCCCAAATTCTGCTGATCGACGAACAATACCAGGATAACGATCACCGGCCTCAATCTGCCCGCCAATAATCTTCACAATTGCAACAGCCCGGTCAAGCAGTTCACCTGGCTTACCAAAAATTTTGACCGTACCATCATCCTGAATATCAATCGATGTATCGGTTTTTTCGGTTATTTCACGTATAATCTTTCCACCAGATCCAATAACCGCACCAATTTTATCTTTTGGTATTTTTACTGAGATAATCTGTGGTACAAGTGGTGAAATCTGCGGATTTGGCGCAGTCATCACTTTTCTCATTTCTCCCAAAATATGCATACGCCCACGTTTAGCTTGAGCAAGTGCAGCCTCAAATACCGAGCGGCCTAAGCCACCCTTATGCTTAATATCCATTTGTATTGCGGTAATACCATCGTCAGTACCAGCAACTTTAAAATCCATAAAGCCAAAGGCATCTTCTATACCAGAGATATCAGTTAGAACGCGAAAATCACCCGCCCGATTCATCAACAAGCCCATTGCAACACCACTGACCATGCGCTTTAACGGCACACCGGCCTGTAAAAGCCCCATAGTAGAGCTACATACTGTTGCCATAGAAGATGAGCCATCGGACTCAAGAATATCAACAACAATACGCAAAGTGTATGGAAATTGATCTTGTTGGGGAAGCATAGGCTTAAGCGCTGATGCAGCCAAATGCCCGTGACCTATTTCGCGACGNNCCATCGATACGCATTTGGTCTTGTCCGCCACCTAAGGTAACCATAGCAAGCGCTTGAGTTCGACCGCGAGTAAAGATTGCCGAACCATGAACACACGGCAATATTCCAACTTCTGTTTTAATAGAACGAACATCTTCAAAACCCCGCCCATCAACACGATGGCCCTGTTCAAAGATCATTTCATTGAGTCCTTCCTTTAACACTTTGTCAAAGACATACTCAATAATACCGGCGCCCATAAGCTCAGAGGTCATTTCTGCCGCATTTTCAGCATAAAAGTCCTGAATCAGCCGACGTTGTTGTTCCGATCGTGCAACTTTATCTGCAACAAAAACCAATTTTACTCGATCTTTAGTCAAGAAACCTTGTGCACGCTCTGCCCAAAATGCACATTTAAATGTGTCTTCAATAGGACGATCAACAACACCCCAATCACGCTGAATATCACGCTGCCACTGAACTTGTTTTTTAACGTATTCATGTGCTCTAAAAAAGAGATCAAGCATCTCATCTTCAGATAACTCAGCCGTACAACCTTCGACCATATTGATACCTTCAGCCGTTCCTGCAACAAGCAAGCGCACATCCGAGAGTATTGCCTGCTCGTAAGAAGGGTTAAAAAGCCACTCCCCATCAATGCGAGCAACTTCGCAGACACCTACCGGGCTTAAGAAAGGAACTGGTGAAGTCATCAAAGCCAAAGAAGAAGCCAACAAAGCCAAGCTTTGAATATTTATACTGGTACGATCAGCTGAATAAACCGAAGTATACACCTGAACTTTATCAAAAAAATTCTCAGGAAAGAGCGGACGCAGAGCGCGATCCATAAGCCGACTAACCAAAACTTCCTGGTCGCTTGGCTTACCTTCACGCTTAAGATATCCACCAGGAATCTTACCAGCTGCAGAAAACTGCTCACGGTAATCTACGGTTAACGGGAAAAACCCAGGAAAATCACGTGTTGTGTCAGAAACAACCGTCGCCAAAACTACCGAAGACCCCTGCTGCAACCAAACCGCTCCTTCGGACTGGGTAGCATATTTGCCAAGAACTGCCGTATAACCAAACTCAGATAACGTATATTTTTTTTCCATTTACATTGACCTACTAAAAAAATCCACTTCAATCAACGGCAGCCCCAACAAACTACCTCCTCAGCCCAAGCTGCTGAATCAATTGTTCATAACGAGCACCATTCTTACGGCGTAAATACGCCAAAAGACTGCGCCTATGACCAACCATCTTCATCAACCCGGTACGCGAGGCATAGTCCTTGCGAGCCACCTTAAAGTGGTTATTCAAACGATTAATACGATCCGTTAAAAGAGCAACCTGCACCTCAACTGAACCTGTATCGGAATCGTGCCGTTTATAGGTCCCTATGATTTGCTCTCTATTTTCGCTAGCATTTGCCATGAATATCCTCATGCAATTTTATTTAAACATGCCGTTTATGTTCTGGTAGGCACGAGCGGGATCGAACCGCTGACCCCTGCTACGTCAAAGCAGTGCTCTACCACTGAGCTACGCGCCTACATACATTTCAATTATCTATTATTCGCCAATAGCCCGCTGCCTAAAGCTTACAACTCCAGTACCAGCCGGTATCAGCTTACCTATGATCACGTTTTCTTTCAACCCGTTCAAATAGTCATGTTGCCCACTGATTGCAGCCTCTGCAAGAATGCGGGTTGTCTCCTGGAACGAGGCAGCCGAGATAAAGCTCTCAGTGCCCAACGACGCCAAGGTAATACCCATTAACATTGGCTGAACAACCGCCGGTTTTTTACCTTCAGCAATCAGCGACTCGTTAACCAAACGAACATGAGATTGTTCAACACGATCCCCAACAAGAAAATTAGTAGCGCCCGGCTCAACGATGCGTACCTTGCGCAACATTTGTCGCACAATCAACTCAACGTGACGGTCGTTAATATCGACACCTTGGATACGGTAAATACCCTGAATCTGGTCAACCAAATGGCGCTGTAACGCATCCGGCCCCATAATTCTTAGAATATCGTGAAGAACTGCTGCACCGGAAGTTAATGTATCTCCCGCACGCACCCGATCTCCATCAGCGACATTAAGCTGCTTACCCCGTGGAATAAGGTACTCAATTTGTTCTCCGTTGCTTGCCTCAACAATAACCTTACGTGATCCACGATGAATACCACCAATAGTAACCTGTCCATCAACCTCAGCAATAACTGCTGGATCTTTTGGCATACGCGCTTCAAAAAGCTCTGCAATACGTGGAAGGCCACCGGTAACGTCTTTGGTTCGAGATGCTTCACGAGGAATACGAACCAGAACATCGCCTGCATGTACTCGGTCGCCATCTTCGACGTTCAAGTAAGCTCCTGCAGGCAAGAAGTACTGAATCAATTCTTCCCCTTCATCAGTTACCAATGCCACCGCAGGTTGATACTTGTCGCTTCGCATATCCAAAACCAACTTGCTTGAACGCCCAGTACTTTCATCGTACATATCACGAATTGTGACGTTCGCCTGCAAGTCAACGTAGCGAACATTTCCCTCAAACTCAGTCAAGACAACCTTGTTTGAGCTATCCCATTCAACCAAGCGATCGCCTGCTTTTACGCGCTGACCATCAACAACAAGTAAGACCGAACCATATTCAACTGAATGTTTTTGTAACTCGCGACCATCATCAGAAACAATGACTAACTTTGCCCGACGGCTAAGTACTCGTACCTGTCCAGCTTGGTTAACCACGGTTCGCATACCGCGCAATTCTACCGTACCCTCATGCTTAGCGACAAAAGAAGAGCTTTCACCCAAGCTTGCAATACCACCAATATGGAAGGTACGCATAGTCAGCTGGGTTCCTGGTTCTCCAATCGACTGCGCAGCGATAATACCAACAGTTGAACCAACCTCAACCAGTTCACCAGTTGAAAGATCCATACCATAGCAGCATGCGCATACGCCCCGCTTAGCTTGGCACGCCAACACTGAGCGCACTGCAATCTTCGAAACTGCCGAATCTTTAATACGCTTAACATCTTGCGCCGTTACCATTGCCCCTTGCTTGAGAATCAACTCGCCAGAAATAGGATCACGGACATCTTCGGCACATATACGCCCAAGAACACGGTCACCCAAGTGAGTAAGAACGTCACCAGCTTCTTGCAAGTCTTCAACAGTAACATAGCCAAATGTATGACAATCATGGGTAGTTACAATAACATCATGCGCAGCATCAATCAAACGCCGAGTCAAATATCCCGAGTTTGCAGTCTTAAGCGCCGTATCCGCCTGGCCTTTACGTGCGCCAGAAGTCGAAATAAAGTACTCGAAAACGCTGAGTCCTTCCTTAAAGTTCGACATAACCGGCGTTTCCATAATTTCACCAGAAGGCTTGGCCATAAGACCACGCATACCAGCAAGCTGTTTAAATTGGTCCAAAGAACCACGAGCTTGTGATTCAACCATCATAAAGACCGAGTTGTACTCTTTAAAGTCATGATCTTTATTTTCAAACGCCATCTTATCGTAAGCACGCAGACCATCAAGCATCTTATCTGCAACATCACGCGTTGCCTTATCCCACAAACTGACAATGCGGTTATAACGCTCAGTTGAGGTTATCGAACCATCCAGGTAGAGATTTTCGATTTTTTGCACCGCCTTTTCAGTTCTATTTAAGATACTTGCCTTTTCCTCTGGAATAGCAAGCTGATCAATGGTAAAGGAAATGCCACTGATCGTTGCATAGTAAAAACCAAGTTTTTTAACGCGATCCAACGTCTCGGCGGTCAATTTTTTACCAAATTGGTAGTAAATAAGCTCAATAATCTTTTGAAGATCACGACGCGCTAATACTTTATTAACCCATTCAAAACGAGAACCTTTTGGAAGCGCATCAAACAGAATTGCACGTCCCGTTGTCGTTTCGACAATCTTGCCATTGTCTAAACGAACCTTAATACGAGCATGCAAATCCAAAATACCACATTGTTGCGCGGTCAATACATCCTGTATGGAGCTAAATACCATGCCCTCACCCTTGGCAAAACTACGCGCCTTGGTCAGATAATACGTTCCAAGAACCATATCTTTTGAAGGTGTTGCGATTGGTTTGCCATTTGCTGGTGACAGCAAGTTATCACCCGTCATCATAAGCATTTCAGCTTCTTTGCGAGCCATACTGCTCAAAGGAATGTGAACCGCCATCTGATCACCATCAAAGTCAGCGTTGAAAGCTTTACACACCAACGGATGAAGACTTAAAGCTTCTCCCTCGATCAGAACCGGCTGAAAGGCCTGAATGCCTAATCTGTGAAGGGTCGGGGCTCTGTTTAANNTTCGGCGCCTGCTCCCGGAAAAGCAACTCGGCAAACACATGCGACTTAAAGAGTTCAAGTGCCATTAACTTAGGAATGCCACACTGATTCATCTTAAGCTCTGGCTCAACGACAATAACCGAACGGCCAGAATAGTCAACACGCTTACCA
>DNBB01000001.1 GCA_003484685.1 Candidatus Babelota bacterium | reverse complement strand
CGTGACGGTGGATTTGAGTTTAAAACAACATGGGTCGCAATAGCTTCACTAATAGAGGCTATAGGTTCGGCAGTTCCTACGTTGGGAATTGGAACGATTCTCGGTGGCATATCCTTTGTTGTTTCGAGTATTTCTTCGCTAGGTTTATCGGGAGAGGTAGAAATTGGCCAATTGAACGATCCGCTTCGGGGGCGTTTTGTTTTTAAAGGCGGGGTTGATGTCTCTGAACTAATCTTTGAGATTTTGGGTGAAAAGCCTGGCGGTTTTACGTCACTTGTCTGCTTTTTGTTTGATCTATTGCTGTACATATCAACGTTTGGACAGAAGGATTTATTCCTGCCCGATATGCGCCAATTGCAAGAAAAGATAGCGCAAGTTGTTCCGCTTGATTTAGAAAAATTTTACCTTAAGTTCGTTCCTTTGGGTACACGAATTGGTGAGGTTGTTGTGCCATTTGGTGTCGGCGGTAGCCTGCATCTGAAACTTTTTGATAAATTTGTCGGCGCTGATCTTATGATTGATTCACAAGGGGCATACTTGTTAGCATATGTGGATCCTATTGATTTATGGGGCATATACCGATTACAGCCATCAAAAACTATTGGACGGTCAGCCCAAAAGATTGAACAAGAATATAATGCGTGGAAATTGCCGCTCATTAGTTCTTCAAAAGAGCAAAGCAAAAAGATCGCGCTTGAAGCAAGCGCGCATCTTGAGAAAGGCTTCTTACTTGGAGCTGATTTTGACGTACGTATTGGAGATCTGATTGGTGGAAGCGTACGGGCGCGGCTTGGTTTAGGCGGCCTTGACCTACAGGGTGATTTTAGTGTAACGATTCCGGAACTAGCGCAATCTCTTGGCGTTAAGGATGGGGCATTAAAACTGTGGCTTAAGGGCTCCCAAGTTAATCTTGATAATCCACTTCTCTTATTGCAGCAACTGGATCCTAAAAACATAGGGCTAGAGATAGGTTTTGAGGATACTCTTAAGCAGGCCTTGATTGGAACTATTACGGGGTTGATGCAGAACGTTGAAGGGCAATTGAATCTTGCCGTAAATAATGTAATTCAGGGCGTTTTAACTCGTGCCAAAAAGCGAGAACTTATTGGGGCAGAAGAGCTAGAGAGATCGTTTTGTGCCAAGGTAGCGACGGATGCTAGTTTTACTGCGGCTTGTCTTGATGCGCGGGCAAAGCTTGCAGCGCTCCGCGCAAAAGAATTTGTGTTTGATCGTCTTGATAACGCAGGAATGACGTTGTTTCCTGAGGCGTTGCGCTCTGGAATACTCGCGCTTAAAAGCCTTGGAATTGGGGTTTTACAAGGAGGGTACCTAGGAATTTCTGGTTTACAAACTATTTTTTCTATTGAGCAGGTTGTGTGGCGTGGTACATTGCAAGACCTTTCAACAGGAAAGATTCCTGGGTTTGACGTAAAGTTTAAGCTCTTAGGGGCAGAGATTGTGCTTAAACAAGTTGGATTGTTTGATTTTACCAAGAGCCCTCGCGCATGGATTGAACAGTTGGCACTGGATATTGCTCAATTAATTGTACAAAAAATACTTGAGCCATTTGGGGACTCGGTTCCTCGCGTGGCATTGTCATGGGAGGCACGTTAATGTCTGGTCTTTTACGTAGTATGGGTTCGCTACTGCTGTTAATACTGAGCATAAGTGCGTCGATTTTACCATTGATACCCCCGCCCGTAGTGCCGGTAATGCAACCGGAAAGCAAAACAAAAATTGTAACATTTGCCAATCAGACGATTACAGAATTTTTGCCTGAATTGGCGCTTGCGCCAACTATTTCAAGTCTCCGATTCTCGGGCACAAAAACGCTAAAAGAGGGAACGTTATCTTTATTAAAAGGTACGCTGGATCAATCGACCGCGGCTTTATTTGGACTTGAACTTAATGATCTCACAGTTCTATTTTCGCTTAAGCGTGAGTTATTAATAATTTCTGGGTTGGGAACCTTTTGTGGGATCGATTTTAAAGCTGAGTTTCGGGTAACTGTTTCTGCTGTTCCCCAGTACGAAGTTCGTTTTTATTTGCGGGGAGAGACGCCCGAATTATCAAAGTTGCTACCTTCATCAATCTATACCTTGGTTGCAAAGGAGCATTCTGGTATTAAGCAACCGCGTATAGTTCCCTTATTTGTTCGAAGCACCGATACAATTGAGCAGTTAAGTAAAAGTATATTTGGTGAGCCTCCGGTTGGAGAATGGATAGATATAGTGCTCTCGGGTAAGTATGATGAAGATGTACAGCTTCATCCTGCACTAGTTGGCTCAAGTGAATCTTTGGGCGTTGCCACTCATCTAGCAGTATTTTGTATCGATCCCCAATTAAAGCAGCCTGTTTTTCTTGCCCAAAGCACGACGCCTTGGAAATTGTCGCAAGGATTTCCAACCATGTTTAGAACACCCACCGCGCAGGAAGGGGTTATGTCCTATGTACGGAGCTTTTTGGGCGAAATAGAATGGAAATCGGCTCTCTGTATAGGAAGCACATATTCTGACGAGCAAAGGGGCCTTGCACAAGGTTGTCGCGTCATAGCTACTAGTGAATTTGTTTCTGATATTGCGCAAGATCCATTGCTAAATCGGTTCTTNNTTTACGTCTAAATAATAAGAATGATTTGGGCATGGCTCATATTTTTGCCGATATTAATTTTGATCCGTATGCATTGCGAGCTGAAGCACGATGTGGCTTTGCATATCAGGGAATCGAAAAGCCCATGCATGCAGCAATAGAAGTGCATGCGGACCAAGAGCGCGTTGGTATGGTTGTCAGCGGTGCTGGTAACGCCGATTATACGCGTACACTCGAATTGTTACTGGGGCCACAAATTGTTGCATTGCTTGGTCAAAAGATAATTCTACGTGACGTAGCTTTTGAAGTTGACGAATCATGGGCATCTTTGTTGGCGGTTATTCCCACGGGGGGGCTTTCTCTGTATGCGCTTTCTTCTGTTGGTCTAGCTGGTGGAATAGAGGTTGGGCCGCAAATTAACCCCTTGCAGGCGCTATTTAAATTACGCGGTGGATTAGACCTCAACTCATGGCTCCTTGAGCTGTTTTATGATAGCAAAAGTAGTTGGATACCATGGGTTCTTTTTTTAGTTGATGTTTATTGGCATGCTATCACGCTTGGGCAGAAAGATGTTATTACGGGTGGCTTGCTTGATATGACGCGTATTCAGCAATTTATTGAACAATTATTCCCGATAATGCTTGATGGGTTTTATCTACGCCTAGTCCCTCGAAATACGCATATGGGGGAAATCCAATTGCCGTATGGCTTGGGCGGAAATATACGCTTGCGTTCTTTTGGCCAGGAGGTTGGAGCCGATCTTTTGATTGATCAGACAGGTGCGCGGGCGGTTGCCTTTATCGATCCATTTGATTGGGGTATTATCTCGCTCATTCCTTCGCAGCGCTCAGGACCAATGGCTAATTTCTTTAAGGCAGAATATAATTCGCTCAAAGCCAGTGGACTTGAGCTTTCTCGTTGGGCAAAAAGCAATAAAGAAAAAATTGCGCTAGAGTTGTTTGCAGACGCGCAAGGGCTGCAGGTTGGTACCAATGTAGGCATACGTATAGCCGACAGCTTCGTTGGTACCGTATCGGGCGTTGTTTCACCAAGTAAGGTTGATATCCAGGGGCGTTTGGCGTTGCAAGCACCAGGCATGCTGGAGCGGCTGGGAATAATGGGCCAGGGATTTACTTTGAACATTACGGGAACCTCGCATGAGCTTGCCCAACCATTAGATATTTTGAAAAACACGGTAGATGCTTCAAAGATTATGCTTGAGGTTGAGTTTACTGATGCGTTCAATACCGTAGTGCAAAAAACCATTGATTCGGCGTTCGCATCGGCAACTAACCTCATACAGACCGCCGTGCAAAATTTTGTGACGGGAGTTTTGTCACAGACTGCAACGGGAGAATTGCAAAAGTTGCGTGAAGAACGTGATCGGCTCTGCTCTGAAAAAGGAATTTTAGGTGTTGTTAAGGATCCGATTGGTTGTGCTCTTAAGGTTACGCAAGTTAAGGCGCTTGAGGGTAAAAACTTTGCATTAGATACGTTAGACGAGCTTGCAGGGCTCCCTGAGACGATCCGCAATGCGCTTACAACTGTTCTTAAAATGGGTGTCCGGATTTTGGAGCATGGCGTGGTTACATTTGACCAGATGAGTAAAATCTTTGTTCTTGAGCGTGTTTGGTGGCGCGGCACATTGCAGGATTTTTCTCGTGGTGCTTTGGCAGGCGTAACCCTTAAAGGCCATGTTTTAGGTATTCCGGTTGAATTTACCAATCTTAATTTCGATCTTCTTGCACCGGCAAAAAGTATTTTTGCGCTTATTAGGCAGGCGATTTCGGTTGTACGCAACAATCTTGGTTATCTTTTCCCAATTCTTGAGGAACAGGAATTTAAAGATCGGCTTGATGAGGTAACCCGACAAGCTGAGGAGGCTGCAGAGCGGCGCTGGCAAGAGGAACTTTCACGCGAACAATCTTCTGATACGGTGCAGTTTGGCATTGATGAAGCGTTCTTGTTTACAAAAAATTGGAATGAACTTGCCGGGGGTTCTAAGTAGCATTGCAAAGGGAGAGGTATTGTGAGTGTTTTGAAGTGGACAGCTTGTGCAGTTGTTTCTTTGTGCTTTTTTTGGGGTGCGTTGATAAAAACAGCACCCCAAGAAGTTTATGGCCGCAGTTCAGTAAGGGTATATTCCGATGAAGATATTGAATT
>DNBB01000042.1 GCA_003484685.1 Candidatus Babelota bacterium | reverse complement strand
TCAATAAAATCATCCACCATGCCAGAGCCAAGCGGTCCAGGCCGGTACAGCGCATTTGCCGCAATAATATCCTCAATTCCCTCCGGCTTAAGGCGCCGCAGCATCTCACGAATACCGTTTCCTTCAAACTGAAAGACTCCAGTAGTGTCACCACTGGTAAAAAGTTCGAATGTTTTTTCATCATCAAGGGGCAAATACGCAGGATCAATTTCAACATTATGGTTCTTTTTAACCAGATCAACGACGCGCTTAATTAACGTGAGGTTTTTCAAGCCAAGGAAGTCCATTTTCAAAAAGCCAAGACTTTCAAGCTCGGTCATCGCATATTGCGTTACCAGGTCATTGGTTTTAGGCGGTACGTATACCGGTAACATCTCGGAAATTGGTTCTGGCGTAATGACAATACCGGCTGCATGCTTAGATGCATGACGTGTCAGCCCTTCGAGCACAAAAGAAACATCGAACATACGCCCCACTGTAGGATTAGACTCCGCTAACGCCTTTAATCTGGGTTCTTGCTCCATCGCTTCGGTAAGGGTAATTTTAAGCTGATCGGGAACAAGGTCAGTAAGCGCATTTGCTTCTTCAAAAGGAATCGATAGGGCGCGAGAAACGTCTTTTATAACACCTTTAGCCATCATCGTGCCAAAGGTAATAATCTGACAAACCTTATCATGTCCATAGCGTTCTTTAACGTACTCAATGACGCGTTCACGACCAAAGATGCAAAAATCAATATCAATATCAGGCATAGAAACGCGTTCTGGATTTAAAAACCGCTCAAAGAGCAGATTATAGCGAAGTGGATCAATATCAGTAATACCCATAGCCCAGGCCACAAGAGCACCGGCTGCTGAGCCACGCCCGGTTCCTACCGGAACCCCGTTTCCTTTAGCCCACATAATAAAGTCACTCACCACCAAGAAATAGGTCACAAATCCCATCTTGGTAATAAGTGCCATCTCCAATTCGAGTCGGTCCCAATACCGCTGTGGATCATCAGCCACAATCCGCTTGTTATCAAACAGGCGTTGCAAACCTTGCGTACAAAGCTGCCGAAAATAACTCTCCGAGGTCTGCTCTTGGGGAACAGCAAAATCAGGAAAAAACAATTTACCAAATTGAAACTCAAAATCACATCGATCTGCAATCTCACCAGTACGATAAACCGCATCCTCTTGCCCGGGAAAGAGCGCAAGCATTTCTTGCGGTGAAAACATATGCGCCTGAAGCTCACCAAACGACATACGATCGGAATCGGTCATCTTATGTTTTGTTTGCGTTGCAAGCAAAACTTCGTGCGCATACTTATGCTCAGCCTTGTAATAATGACAATCTGCCGTCGCAATAAGCGGAATGCCCATCTCGGGGGATAATTCAATTAATCGCTTATTTACCAAAACCTGTTCATCTTGCTGCTCTGGCTGTATTTCAAACAAAAAGTTGTCTTCCCCAAACATTCCCTGCATCATACGGATATGAGCACGCGCTTCTTCTTCTCGGTTTTTCAATAAAAGCTGCGGCAGATGCCCACCTAAACAAGCTGTTGAAGCGATTAACCCTTCTGAATGTTCTCGAAGCGCTGCATAATCGATGCGTGGCTTGAAATAAAAGCCCTTGGTGTAGGCAAAATTCAACAGACGGCACAAATTCTTATACCCTGTTGCATTTTCAACCAAAAGCAACAGGTGATAATATCGTTCACTATTGTCCTTAACGGCTACATCAGGCGTAATGTAAGCTTCAATGCCGAGTACCGGCCTAATCCCTGACTTCTTAGCCCTTTTAAAAAACTTTACCCCACCAAAAATATTTCCATGGTCAGAAATCGCGATGGAAGGCACGTGGTATGCGGCACAATATTCCATCAAATTATCAAGGGTGATAGCACCATCAAGCAGTGAATATTCTGTATGTAAATGAAGATGCGTAAAATATTGTGCCATATCGCTGTATACCCTAGATTTTATTTAGACAAGGTTTTGCACTTGCTCTCGTATCTTTTCTAATTCAACCTTTGCGCTAATTACTAATCCACCAAGTTCTGCGTCACCGCATTTTGCACCAATCGTATTGGTCTCCCGGAACATCTCCTGAGTAGTAAAATCTAAGCGTTTTCCTTTTTCGATGCTATCCAAACCCAAAATAGAACGTGCACTTGCTATGTGTGTGCGCAAGCGAACTAATTCTTCGTGTACATCAAGCTTTTCAATTTGTGCAAAGGCGTGTTGAAGTTGAACCTCATTAGCATCTTCCGTACAGCCAGCCTGCGCAACAAGTTGCTGTAAGTTCTCCAAGATGCGTTGCCGCTTAGCAGCAAAGACTTCACGCGAACGTTCTGCAATTTGCTCTACTGCAGTCTCTAAACGGTCAAGCCGAGTCCCAATATCATCAGCAAGAACTGCGCCTTCACGCACGCGCTCTGCTTGCAGCATCTCAACTACCGTGGAAAAGTCGGCCAAGATACGCTCATTGATCTCGTGTCCCACCGGATCTTCAACAAACTCAACAACATGCGGCAAGCCCACAAGATTTGCTGCAGAAATCAAATCACCAGGAGAATCGGGTAGATGTTTTTTGATCTCATTCAACGCTTCAATATAACCGGCTATTGCCACCGAAGAGACCATAGGGCGACTTGTCAGCGCAAAAAGCGTACCAATATGGATCGTACAGTACACCGTTCCCCGAACCAAGGCTTCACGAAGCATCTTTACCAGTGCCGGTTCCAAATGCGCGAGCGCATGGGGAAGACGAAAAGTCGGCTCAAAGAATCGACCATTAAGAACTTTGACATGAATAGTCGCGGAAACCAAACCTTCTCGACACGGCAATTCAAAGGTATGCGAGGCATAGCCCGTCATACTAAAAGCAGAAAACGCCATTTTTACTCCACATTCGCATAGACATTTTGAACATCATCAAGCTCTTCCACTGCCTCAAGAAAATCATATGCCAATTGGCTCTGGTTTTCATCCAGGGAAGTAGCATTTTGAGCTAAAAAGGCCACTTCTGAATCTTCGATCGTCATTCCTACGCGTTCAAGTACCGATTTGACTGCTTCCATCTCTTGCGGATCACAAACAACGGTCCAATTCCCATCATCCAAAGAAAGATCTTTAATTGAAAATTCAAGCAATGCCTCCACCAAAGCATCTTCAGTTATATCGGTTTCACCGCGTGCCGTGATCACGCCCGATCGCTCAAACATCCAGCTAACAGCCCCATTTTCTGCAAGCGTGCCACCCTTGCGAGTAAACATACTACGCAACTCTGCAACCGCCCGATTTTTATTATCGGTTAGAACCTCGACCATAACTGCAATGCCAGCAGGACCATAGCCTTCGTACATATGTGATTCATAATGCACACCAGGCAGCTCGCCCGTACCCTTTTTAATGGCGCGCATAGCATTATCTTGCGGCATATTAAGTTTTTTCGCCTTTTCCAACAAAGCGCGTAACGCGGCATTATGCACCGGGTCTCCGCCGCCGCTACGGGCAGCTACGGTAATTTCTTTAATTAACTTGGTAAAAAGCTTAGAGCGCTGCGCATCAGCTGCTGCTTTTTTGTGTTTTATGGTTTTCCACTTAGAATGACCTGACATTGGTTCTCCATGAGAAAATCTTAATCTACGGCTTCACTGTCCCATCTAGACTTGAGAATATCGAAAGCAGCTGCACTTGTCGAACCAAGAACGTTATTTACTCAAAAAGGCTGTTTTGCCCCGATAAACGCTTAGCAAGGACTGAGCGCGGAATTTGGCGGCCACGTGGCGTTTTTTCTAACAAACCTTGCCGAAGCAAAAAAGGTTCGTACACATCTTCAATAGTCTGAACATCTTCTCCAATCATCGAAGCAAGCGTCTCAACGCCAACCGGACCGCCACCAAAATGATTTGTGATGATATCAAGCAACCGATGGTCCAAAGTCATCAAGCCATCTTGGTCCACGCCCAAAAAGGAGAATGCCCTGGTAACAACTTCTCGAGTAATTTTATTATTGTTCTCGACCTGAGCCACATCACGCACTCGACGAAATAGTTTTTTTGCAACCCGCGGCGTTCCCCGCGCTGCCGAAGCAATCGTATGCGCAGCATCGCTCGCAATCGAAACCGAAACAAACCGTGCATTTTGAACCACAATTTCACAAAGCTCATCAGGCGTATAAAAATCAAATCGCTCAGTTATTCCAAACCGACTACGTAGGGGGGCTGAAATCATGCCTGCTTTGGTCGTCGCCCCAATCAAGGTAAATGGCTGCAATGGTATGCGTATAGATTTAGCCCCTGAGCCCTGGCCAATAATAACATCCACATAAAATTGTTCCATGGCCGTATACAGCACCTCTTCCACGATTGAAGGAATCCTATGGATTTCGTCGATAAACAGGATATCTTTTTCACCAAGACCCGAAAGAATCGCAACCAGATCACCAGTACGTTCAAGCGTGGGACCGCTACAAACCCGAATCGCAACATTCATCATGTGGGCCATAATAGTAGCCAGCGTCGTCTTACCTAACCCTGGAGGCCCGAACAATAGGACATGGTCAAGCGGTTCATTCCGCATACGGGCAGCTTCGGCATAAATGCGCAGCTTCTTTTTTAGATCAGTCTGGCCACAATAATCATCAAAAGTCTTTGGTTGAAAATCAAACTCGTTGCTCTCTACCGTGGCAAGCGAAAAAAATGCGTTTTGTTCGATATCCATACTACTACCCCTACAAGGTTTTCCACGGCCCGCGTGAAATAATGTTGTTGTACCAGCCCATACTCGCAAAGTCTATGAGCAAATGTGTTAATCCATAGGTAATAAAAGGTAGTGGAATCCCCACAATCGGCAAAACACCCAGCACCATTGCCATATTAATAAATGCTGAAAAAAAAGTCGGCAAAATAAGTCCAACTGCAAGAAGTTGATACGAAACACTCCCCAAGGTTCCAATACGATTAAGCGCCGAAGCAAACAGCAAAAAGAAAAGAAAAACGACAGTAAACGCTCCCATAAAACCCCATTCTTCGCAAATCACTGCAAAAATAAAGTCAGTATGATTTTCTGGCAAAAAACTCAATCGACTCTGCGTACCCTGTAAGTAGCCTTTGCCTAAAACTCCCCCCGACCCAACAGCGATGCGAGACTGCTCAACCTGATAACGTTCTTTTTGCTTGCTTCCGCCGCCGAGAAAAACAACAACCCGCTGTTTTTGGTACGGCTTAAGCATACGCCAGGCGAGCGGTGCGCCTAATAGCGCGGTACACAGTCCTATAATAAAAAATGTACGCCCCAATCCGGCAATCCACAAAAGGACAATGCCCGAAAACAAAATAATAAGCGCCGTCCCAAGGTCTGGTTGTTTAAGGATCAGAATAACGCTACATGCCAAGAAAAAGAGCAATAGAACAAGTCGGCGCAATCGCAACCGTGGATTAACCTCCAAACCTAACAATCGGGTAAAGATGGCTGGAAAAAAGAGCTTGGCAAGTTCAGACGGCTGGAACTTAAAAAGTCCTATGTTAATCCAACGTTGTGCACCCATACCGACAGACCCGCGCACCAGGGTAAAAAGAAGAAGCGCGATCGTAATAAGATAGAGTAAACTCCCCCACCAAACCAAGGCGCGTCGATTTAGAAAGAAAAAGAGCCCATAGAAAAAAAAACCACCCAAAACACCAAAAAACTGCTTTTTAAAAAGCGGGGAAAGAGGAGCCTCTACATGGTACGTCGCACTAAATATTGCGCCCAGACCAATACACGCGAGCAGAAAAACCAATACGACATTTAACCAATCAATGCGATACCAGAGGCGAGAATCAAATTCAATATCAAGCTGTTTTTGCACGGCTACACCCGCTCGGCGACACGCAGTTTTGCAGAGCGAGACGAAGGATTTGCTTTTAATTCGTCTTGATCGGCAACCACAACCTTTTTGGTAATAATCGAAAAGTATTCGGGATGTTCTTTAAAAAATTGCTTAACAATACGGTCTTCAAGGGAATGAAAACTTATGCACGCCAGCCTACTACCAACAGACAATAATTGCGGAGCAATTTTGAGCAAAGTTTCAATATTTTCAAGCTCGCGGTTGACTACGATACGCAATGCTTGAAATGATTTTGTCGCAGGGTGAATTGCCCCTTTTCTTCGAGGAATAATTCCTTCGATAAGCCCCGCTAATTCTTTTGTTGAAGTAATGCGTTTTTTCTTGCGGGCTACCGCAAGCTCACGGGCTATCCGCCGCGAAGCATGCTCCTCGCCATACCGATATAAAATGTCAGCAAGCTCTTTTTCAGACGTAAAATTAACTAACTCATATGCAGTCAANNGGTTTATGGGCAATCTGATACTGAGATGTCCCAAAATCAGCTAAAATTCCATCAACCCGAACAATACCTTTATCTTTTAAAAGTGCAGGAAGACGAGAAAAATTTCCCCATACAAAATCAAAACGCCCCGGATATTGCTCTTGAATGAGAGGAACATTGATTGCTAATGCATCCTTATCCCAATCGCATCCAATAACACGACACGTTGGATCAGCCTCGAGAAGCGCCCGCGTATGTCCACCTCCACCAAAGGTTGCATCAACGTACAGGCCTCCTGTACGTGCTAAAAGAAGTGAAACAACCGGCTTAACAAGAACACTTTGATGTTCATATGTTTTTTCTTGATCAATATCCATTCGTATCATCGATAATATTCCTAAAATTGCCCAAGGATAGGCGCAAGGTTACTTAGTCCCACGCCGCATGAAGCCTTAAGAAGCACTGCAGCGCCATGCATTTCATCTGGGAGAACTGCTGCAACATCTTTCCAACTTGGTACCTGTTTATACGAGATCACATGAGGCATAGTCTTAGCAGCTTGGAAAATCTGTCCACCCACAAAAATCACCTGTGAGATTGATTTAGTATGCCGCAACATCCGACCAACTTGACGATGCCAGAAAAC
Source organism: Candidatus Babelota bacterium (assembly GCA_003484685.1). Taxonomy (GTDB): domain Bacteria; phylum Babelota; class Babeliae; order Babelales; family Babelaceae; genus UBA12474. Next base: position 20,159 of record DNBB01000042.1, on the reverse strand, counting down.
ACTCTGATCGCCCAGCCCCAACATATCTCCCAGTATAGCAATTTTATGCGAATACCCAGGCATTTTATCAAGAGCAAAAAGCGCCTCACGCATACTCTCTGGATTTGCGTTATAAGCATCATTAATAATAAGACACGAACCACTTACTGATTTTTTAGCCAGAAAACGCCCTTCAATCAATTGAAACTTCTCAATTGCACTGCACACAGAAGCCAATGGAATATCGAGCATATAGCAAACTGCTGCTGCTGCAAGTATTGATGTCAAATAACCGCGATGTGGGATTGCAAGCGTTATTGCTTGTGATTGTTCAAAAACACGTAGAATAGCGTGCAACTTACCATCTTTAAATGAGATGCGGCGCGCCTGGACCTGATTGGAAGTTTTATACCCAAACCGCACAACCGGATGATTGTATGAGGCGCCATGAAGAAGCGGCAGATCACCATGAATAAATCCAAGATCCTGGGGCCCAAAATACGAAAAAATCTGCTTTTTTTCACGCGCAATATCACCAATAGACGGCAAGTCATCCATATGTTGATGCCCTAATGTTGTGATAATTCCAAGCGTCGGACGTACCAAGTCTGCCAATTCACGCATTTCGCCAGGATGAGATATCCCCATTTCAAAAACTGCAATGGTATGTTCATGGGTCATACGAAGGAGCGCAAAAGAAAGTCCAATACGAGTATTCATATTACCAGGCGAAGTATGACATTGATGTCCAGCAGTCCTGAAAAAATGGGCCAATAACTCTTTGGTTGTCGTTTTACCGACTGTACCGGTCACGCCAACAACGGGGATAGTATATTGTGCGCGCCAAGCCGCAGCAAGTGCATATAACGCTTCTTCAGCTGAGGATACAAACACAAAACTACACACCTCAGCGGAAAGCTCCCCCAAAGTCGATTGCTTATCACGGTCTACAAAAACAACTCGCGCACCCCGGCTTATTGCATCACTGACAAAAGCATGCCCATCAAAAGATTTACCCTTGATTGCAAAAAAAGCACTCCCCTGCTGTACACAACGAGAATCATGCGTAGCCGTAATAATCGTAAACTCTGGTTTCCCAAAAATCACCGCGTCAGGTAAAACACGTGATACAAATGACCTATCAAGCTTCATTAATGTCGCACCATACCGTAAATAACAACCATATATATGTAAACGTGTCGGCAGCAAACAACTCTGTCAAGCAAAGCACACAGGATTTTTTTTAATTTTCATATTGAAAACGCTTTAATCAAACAAATACTTAAGTATGTTTTTAATTATTGCAATTTGAAATGTTTTAAATATACTATAAAAGAGACAAGCATTTTTAAAAAAACAAAGGAATTAAACTTATGAAAAAAATAATCGTAACCCTTATGGTACTAGCAAGCCTGGGAACATCTTGCGCAATGCAACAGGTTAGTCAGTTTGTTGGCGATGTTCATCCCGACTGGGAAACAATGGATAACAAGATCACCGCAGAAGTAACCCAAGAGCTGCTCAACAACCCCCAGTTTGTCGAAGCAGTCGTACAATTAGAAAAAGAATATAATCCGCACGTTTACCAGGATGCTAAGCGTTACGCATACGATATCATCAACTGGGTAACAAAAAAACAAATGAGCGCTCGCAGTAAAATCATTGAGTCTATTAAGGAACAAGCCAAAAAAAGAGCGGGCATCATGCTATCAGATGAAGATATCCAAAAAGAAGCTACCGACCTGATCGCCATCGTAGAAGAACTGGGCGAAAATTACCCTGAATTTGTTGACACACAAATCAACACATGGGTTGATGAGTATATAGCTAAACAAGAGCTTAATGATTGGTTTGGCGAGCTTGGCGTTAAAAAGCAAAGTTCCAAAAAAATCCATGTTTCACAGGATCTTGTCATTGACTCAATCATTCAAACCGCGCATAAAACTTACGGACTTAAACTAACGCCAGAGTACGTTAAGGCAAATGGCAAAGAGCTCATCCAGACAATCGTGGAACTCGTTGAAGATAACCCAGAAATCAAAGGCTCTATGGTCGAATCATTTATCGTCCCTTGGGTTGAACAACAGCTGCCATATGCTTTTCAAAAACAAGCCCCGTACTATCAAAAGCAAGCAATTACTATCCCCGTACTGAGTACAACATCGATACTTCAATCACTCAAAAAAGAACTGACACAAAAAGGGCATATTAATCTCAAGGAAAACATTGGTCAAAAGGCACTAGAATTGGGCACAAATAAGTTTGCTAAACAGCAGACCGTTATGCTCAACAAAATACAAGAACAAGGCGGCATGACCCAACAAGAATTCGACAATCTGTACGAGAAATTCATTACGGCACTGATTGATACGCAGAAAGAAATCGAACAAGATGCCGCACGAATCAAAAAAACCGGCAGTTTCTTAAAGCCTTCAGCATTAAAACCGCCACTACCAGAAAGAAAAAGACCGGCGCTTCCACCGAGAACACAACAACTACAGCAGACAGGAAAATTGAACCCTAACCTTTTAAAGTTCTTTGAGAAGCAGCAATAACAAAAAATACTTGTATTTACTATTACCTACGGGTGGCACAAAAGTTCTTCGTGCCACCCGTTTTTCATCACAACACACGCCTGAGTTTCCCGCTTCCCGCTGTAGCAATTAGACCTTCTTCTTCAAGCTGATCAATTAAACGCGCTGATCGATTAAAACCAATCCTAAAATGTCGCTGCAAGAGCGATATAGAAATTTCTTTTCGCTTCTTAATAAACGAGATGACCTCTGGATAAAGCGCATCTGCGGACGTGTTTACTGCAGCAGCATTAGCAGCGGTTGACGCGATTGTTTCGTACATCGGCTTTTGCTGCATTCGAAGATAAGAAGCAACAGCATGCACTTCTTTGCTTTGGACAAACGCTCCATGTGCGCGCTCGATAATTCCACCCTGCTGCATCAAGAGCATATCCCCCTTGCCAAGTAGTTGTTCAGCACCTGGCATATCAATAACCGTTCGCGAATCAACCTTGGATGCAACCTTGAGCGCTATACGCGTAGGAAAGTTAACCTTTAAAATCCCCGTAACAACATCAACTGAGGGACGTTGAGTAGCAACGATAAGATGAATAGCTGCCGCACGAGCCATCTGTGCCAAGCGGACCATCAGCGGCTCAACTTCGCGCCCGACGGTCACCATAATATCAGCCAATTCATCAACCACAACCACAATATACGGCATAGCGTCGCTACCTTTGCGTGCGCGGTACTCCTCGACCGACCGTACACCCGCACGGGCAAGTTCCGCATACCGCTCTTCCATCAACCCTACCAACCAAGAAAAAACCTGCGCTATTGCGGGAAGCTCGGTCACTATGGGAATCATAAGATGAGGAATATCTGCATACGGTGCAAACTCAAGGCGCTTAGGATCAATCATAACAAGCCGCAATTCCTCCGGCGTCTTTGCCCCCAACATTCCCAAAAGCAATGCATGCATAACCACCGATTTACCAGAACCGGTGGAACCTGCAATAAGCATATGCGGCTGCTGCGGCACGTCCAAAATACATGGCTTTCCACTGCTAAGCGCGCCAATAACCGCAGGAATCGCCCCTGTAAAGTTTTTATACGCAGGGGACTCGAATAGCTCCGAAAAAAAGACCACCTGTCTCTGCTCGTTTGCTACCTCAAATCCAACTACCTGCTTACCAGGAATAGGCGCAATAACCCGCAAACTTTGCGCGCCAAGCGCAAGAGCAACATCATCCGCTAAAGCGCTGATACGGCTCACTTTAACATCCGGAGCTGGTGCATATTCAAAGAGCGTAACTACAGGACCTACTTCCGCCCGGGTGACCATCCCATTTACACCAAAACGGTGGAGCTTTTCCTCAAGTGAGAGCGTACGGCGCTCAATTTCATTTTGCACACGGGCCTGTCGTTCTTGTTTCTTGGGTGGCGCAACGAACAATTGACCGCCCGGCAACACAAATTTTTCTTCCTCTAAATCAATCCCGAATAAACCGTTCTGGCAGCAAGCATCCAGCGCACACGCCGTGCCCACTATATCATCCTTGCCCGTAACAAATTCTCGCCAAAAATCAGAATCGCCAACCGAATCATGCGCAATGGCAGTCGGACGCCACCATCCATATACCCGTGATGAAGTTACCCAAGTCACTATTTTCCCAGATACATATGAAAAAGCTGCATAACACACCTGGATAAAAATCATTACGAGCGGTTTAATCAAAGCCCAAAACCACGCGCCGATCTGCCCAGCTGTCTGGACACCAAGCAGTATAATGGCACCTCCCCATGCAAGAAACAGTATCCCAAACACCAATACCACGGGATCAATGTGCTGTAGAAAAAACCGCACCTGTGCAACACCCACTGTGCCACCAGGGACAATCCATCCCCGCGCCGCATACCAAGGATCTCCCCATATTGAATATGCAAAGAGCGCCCCGTACAAGTTCCATGCGTACGCAAGACACACGGTTCCCACCATATAACGCTGCCACGCAAACCTCGGGCGAATCACCAAACAGCCATACGCGCACAGCAGAGCCACCCCACAGACTAGCCAGGCAGCAGAACCAAATAGTCGCGCAAGTACACTTCCCAAAACAATAATTACTCGAGGATATGCGATTATAGGCGCAGGAAAAAACTCAACATACCAGCTCACATTCTGCTCAAAGGCTATAAGCGTCAACCCAAAACAGCTAAGAAGCGCTCCCAACAAAACAACAAGGCCAAGTATGCGTTGTAACAATGCAAAGCGTTTAAGCACAAGCCACCTCCTGTACGCGATACATAAATTTTGCTTCTATGCTACCATAGCGCATTACCAGCTGATTCAACAAGATTTAAACAGGACAGCCAGACCATCAAGATTGCAGCGCACTAACACAACCATTGGTACGCAAATGCCACCAAAGCCAGCGCTAAAGTATAGAACCCAAAAAACCAAAATCTGTTTGTCCGCGCCAGATACGCAGCACCAGCAAACAAGAGCAAAGAACACCCAAATGCACCAAGCAAGAGCAACCAGACCGTCCAGCCACCGACATCCGTGATTAATGCTATTCCGCCACTCAAGGCACCTAGCAGACCGGCACCTACAAACAAAGGAAAAGCGGTGGCAATCATCCAGTACCATGCCGCATCGGCAGACCATCCCAGCCAAGTTGCTGTAGCAAATACCAGGCCCATCCGTGATGCTCCTGGCACAAAAAACGCCACTACCTGGGCGGCTGAAAGCCAAAACAAATCGACTCCTTTAACCATTGAGCGCGTAGGATGCAAGGGTCGCCTATACAAGCTTAAAAGAACTATGCTCGTAAGCAAGAAACCAAAACCAAGCATTGATAATGGCGGTGCAACCGATGCATTGATAGTCATTTTAGCGGCAAGTGCCAAAATCGTTGCACCCCAGACCGCCAACAGAACGGAACCATAAGATTTCCAATGATATCTTCCGGCCTGAAGCCACCATGAAAAAACCTCCTGCCGTCTGAGAAAGAGATAACAGAGGAATACGCCACTTGCAAATAGGTGCGCAACAAAATCAACCAGCTTGGGCGCCGACAAAGAAAAGAGCATGGTGTGACCAGAACTACTAACAGGCAAAGACTCAAAAATAATTTGAACTAACAGGAAAATTACGAGCATATAATCTCGGTATTCTAACAAAGCACAATATAACACTTGCACATGATCTACAAATTAGGGTAAAAAGATCATTGCATTCTCGAATTGTTTTGTCTAGATTATATGCGAAGTTACTCGAGCATGTGAATTTGCTCGAATAGTAGGCCAAAGAAAGGAGGCGTATCAACTACCTACAAAAAATTTATTTGGGATTTTATATATCGGTTGGGACCTAGGTTATCCTAGGTTATATTTTCAGGGAGTACTCCATGAAGAGACTATTAGGGTCATGTCTTGCATTGACTCTGCTGGCAGCGGGCACCGCTTTTGGCAGCTGCCCACTCGGCGGTTGTTCAACAGGCAGTTGCAGCAGCTCATGCTGCGATGATTGTTGCTCAAGCACATGCGCACCAAAAACACAACTCACTTTGCGTTCACAAGGTGACTATCTTCCATTGAATGCACACTATAACTTCTATCGTTATGATGAAGAGTGCTTCTATGGTGATTTCTCAGTTAACTATCGCTACGAACGTAGCTTCCGTGATGAGCGTTTGGCATCTGCCCTCTTTGGCAGCAACGTGCTCAACTTCAAAGGCAGCGCAGTCGATAGCCGTGATAACACCAACGATCTCATTGCAGACTACTTTGGACTCGCAACAGATACCGACCTTGCATACAAGTTCTGTCCAAAAATACAGAATAACATCTTTGATTTCAACCTCTACTTGGGCTTGAATGAACTCGTCGACGGTCTTTACCTCCAAGTAAACGTTCCATTTGTACATGCAAAATGGGAACTCAACCATGACTGCGGCGACTGCTGTGATTCATGCGATTCATGCTGCACAACAAGCACCACAACCAACACCAGCTTCTCGACCACCGCATTCAATGCAGGTTACATGGACAGCATAACCGCTGGCGCTATTACTCCACACAACAGCTGGGTAAAAGCATTGGGCGGAACCGCACTTGGTGATATCAAAGCATGGAACTATGCTAAGATTCTTGGCTGCTGCGAGTGCACCGAAAATGCATTAGCCGGCATTCATGTTGACCTTGGTTACAACATCTTTGATTGCCCAGACTACCACTTTGGTATCTACCTCAAAGGCGTAGCTCCTGCAGGCGTTACCCGCATTGACAACTGCTACCAAAGCCAAGTATTCCAACCAGCAGTCGGTTACGACCACTGGGAATTGGGTGCAGGTTTAACCGGTCACGTAAATCTTTACAACTGCGATGATGAGCATACCGTTGATCTCCTCTTCCAAGGCTACTTGACGCACCTCTTTGAGCGTGAACAAACCCGCGTATTTGATCTCAACAATGGCGTCTTAAGCCGTTACATGCTCTTAAAAGAGTTTAACGCTGACAAGACCTATGCAGGCAATCTCTACAGCGCAACTGAGTTCACCACACGTCGCACCAAAGTACGCATCGACATCAAAGGCGAAGGTCAGCTCGAGCTTCGTTACAAGAATGACTGTGGCTTCAGCGCAGGCTTAGGTTACGACCTCTACGGCCGTAGCGATGAAAAAGCATGCGACGATTGCTGCCTCTGCTCAAGCACAAGCAAGAGCTTTGGTGTAAAAGGTGTCGCTCCTGTTGCAGCAAAAGGTTGGGCTACAGGTGCCGCCACCGGTAACGCTTGGGTTCCAACGACTGATGCAGGAACATTAGACTACACACTTCATTCGACACAAAGCAATGCAACTATGTACAGCAATGCAGGAACAGTTGATAGCGCAAAATCACTTTCCAAATTTGCTGGTGCAGTTAACCTAACAGCAACCGTTGACGTCGTCTTCCCTGATGCTCAAGAATATACCAATGCAGACTTAACTACAACTTTTGCTGCTGGTAGAGCACTTGTGGAGCCAATGGCGGTTTCAGATTCTTCCTCAACAACTCCAACTATTGCAGATGGCCCTGTCGGCACTGTAACAACAGTAACTGCCGCTCCAAAACTCTTGACCGATGCTGACGTCAATGTCTGCTCCGGTATGAGCCCAAGCTACTTGCAACACAAGATCTTCGGTCATGTTGGTTATGCATGGGAAGATTGCGATTGGGTTCCATCACTCCATGCTGGTGCTGAAGTTACCTTCGCAACCTGCTCAGACAGCAACGCGCTTAACTCGTGGGGCCTGTTTGTAAGTGGCGGAATCGCGTTCTAAGATCCAACATTCTTTAGAACAGCAAACAAACACTCAAAGGCTCGGGAGTTTCTCCCGAGCCTTCTTAGTTTCTACACCAAATATTTATTCTTCCCCCGCTTACCCATGCTCACCAGACCGCAACCGCAATCTTTGAGCAAGCTCTCCTCATCGAAAAACTTACAACTCCAAATCAAAATACCTAGTAATCTGTATAAATTTTATACAGATTACTAGGTAAAACTTTTAGAAAAAACAATCCAAGTAAATCAAAAACAACTCGTAATTCAATCAAAATGAACATCTAAAAATTCTTGACACTAAATAAACTAACCTAGTAATCTGTATTGGCATACGACAAATAGCTAGGAGATTGTCATGAAAATACAGCGCACTTCGTATCTTGAACAAATTATTCATCAACATCAAGTACACCCAATCTGCGCCCTTTTGGGTCCACGACAGGTGGGAAAAACTACCTTGGCTCGTCAGTATGCTGCGCTTTTTAAAAAACCAATCTTTTTTGATTTAGAAAATCCAGTCGACCTAGCAAGCCTTGCAAATCCTATGCTTGCGCTACAGAACCTCGATAACGACCTCATTATTATTGATGAAATACAACGCCTGCCCGATCTATTTCCCGTATTGCGTTATCTTGTAGATCAACGCCCGTATAAATTTCTTATTTTGGGCAGCGCGTCACGCGACCTTATTCGTCAATCTTCTGAATCACTTGCAGGACGCATTGGCTACCTACAATTACCCCCTTTCTCGCTTCAAGAGTGCCCTGACCTTACCAAACTTTGGGTTCGTGGAGGATTCCCGCCCTCATACTTGGCAGGAAGCGATCAATTTAGCCAAACATGGCGCCAATCATACATTACTACATTTATGGAACGCGATATTCCGCAACTTGGGTTCTCCATACCACCGCAGCTCATGCGTCGGCTCTGGATGATGCTTGCGCACAACCACGGCAACATCCTTAACATGTCCGACATCGGACGCAGCTTAGAAATTACTCATCAAAAAGTTAGGACATACACCGAAATTCTAACGGGAACATTCATGACACGGCTACTTGAGCCTTGGTTTGCGAACATTAGTAAACGCCAGGTTAAAACCCCCAAGATATACATCCGCGATAGCGGCATATTGCATAGCCTACTCTCCATTACGCAGTACGAAGAACTTATCATGCACCCCAAACTAGGCGCTTCCTGGGAAGGCTTTGCGCTTGAAGAAGTTGTCAAATTATTCGGAGCACAAGACAATGAGCTCTTTTTTTGGGCGACACAAGGAGGCGCCGAATTAGACCTGCTACTCTTAAAAAATGGTAAACGACTTGGCTTTGAATTCAAATATAGCCAAAACCCACGCATTACCCCATCAATGCATAGCGCCCTTGAAGACTTGCGCCTTGACCACCTCTTTGTCATCTATCCATACCCCAAAACATTTCCCCTTGCCCCACTGGTAACCGCATGTGGCTTGGGAACTCCAGAGTTTTTTGGCTTGCCTAAAGTTCAAACAAAATAGACAACCCTTGACCGATTAAGGAATGGATTCCCTAATCGGTCAAAAACTAACCGTTCTATTCATTTAGAAGGTTAATACAACACACGCATAGCCGGCGAGACAGAACAACAGCACTCTTTTGTTCAACGCTTGCATCTGCACCAGAGCACGATATACGATACAAAAAAAATGACACTGGAGGATGACTGCGAATGAAAAAGTTGTTTTATGTGCTGAAAATAGTGCTCTGTATATTGGTGCCCACAAGTCATGCACACGCAGCTGCACGCCTTGATATTATCAAAACAATTGACGAAATTGAGGATATACTCCCCACCATCGCACCACACATCGCCTGTGGGCCGTGCACCCTTGTTGCGTTTGATATCGATGAAACTTTGATTTGGGCATCAGATCCCCGCGCCCGCAGCGAGTGGTTTAACCAAGAATTTACTCGCTACAAAGGCCTAGGGCTCTCGCCGCACGACGCACTAAAACAATTTTTTGTGAAACATCTGCAGGCACACAATGACAGCCTGTTCTACCCCGTCGACAAAGATACCAACCTCGTTTTTGAACTACTCAAACAACAAAATATTCATATCATCGGCCTTACAGCACGGCAACCTCTTATGAATTCCATAACCACAAAGCAATTTGCCGGTGCACATATCGCATTTCCAAATCCGATACCACGCTGGAATGATACATTCGTCTTTGCAGGGCCAGAACAACCCGTTCTTGCAATCGATGGGATTATCTATTCAAGTGGCCAAGATAAAGGCAAAACACTCGGACTCTTTATTGATGCACTTTCCTATCGTCCGCAACTTCTGGTAATGGTTGATGATATGCTCTATAACGTGCAAAACGTGCAGCAATTTGCTGTCAGCCGCAATATTCCCTTTATTGGCTTTCACTTGAATAAGTATGAAAAAAGCATACGCCCTCTCCTAGAAGAAGGCGTTATGCCCACGCACGTAGCGCTCAGCGCCGGAAGCATACCGGTTAAATAGCTCTAGAAAATATTAGCGTCTAAGCAAGCGATCTTCAATCGCCGCCATAGTCTTTTGATACCCGGTAAAATGAAACGTATATGCAGGTATCCCCACCATACTCGCATATGCCTCGACTGCCTCAACATGATGGTATGAATCATCAATAAAAATAATAGTTTTAGGCTGCCAATTAAGCTCGCGCAACAACCGCCCTAAACACAGGCCCTTATGCGCCCCAGAGGTAAAGAAAACACCATTTTCAAAAATAAGCGGAAACTCGTGTGGATGCAGCTGTAATTCGTATCGAACAGTTGCATCGCCAAAACCAACCAATCCAACCTCGGCAAGCTGCTGCGGTGTAATATCGCATAACTCACGGCTTCGGGATGTCAAACCAATAAGCCTTACTCCTTCTTGATGCAAATCGTTAATAAACTGAATAAGCTCAGGGTCAACCGCTTCCAGGGTTGTTTGCTCTTGTGCAATACGATACAATCGCCGCGTCTCATTAATTGCATCAACAAACGTTACTGCAGCTTTCATCTGTTCCGCCAGCATTGCACCAAACCAGGCACTACGCGCCTTGGGATTGTTCGCGACCAAGATGGTCTCATCAATATCAAAAACAAACAGCACATCCTGGTCCAAATCTAAGCCTTCAAGCGCTTGCCGCAGCTCTAATGCACACTCAATTTTATTAATTTGCGCACCAACAAAGCTTCCGAACAACAGCAACGGTACTAAAACAACTAACTTAACTAACACCCGCATCATGCGAACTCCAAAATAAAAAAAAAGGAGAGCAAATTGCCTTTGCTCTCCTCACCGTATCTAACAAATATTACGTAATATACTTACGCGTTCTACTTTGCTTTTAATTGCGCTTCGATATAGCGGGCAAAATCGCCCACCGTCGCAAGCTTTTCAAGCTCATCGTCATCAAGCTCAACGTCAAAAACTTCTTCTATCTTCATGACAATTTCGACACGATCAAGAGAATCCGCTCCAATCGCCTCAAACGTCATATCTGGTCCGATCTCGCTTGCTGCACGCGTTAACTGCTCTGCAACGATGGCATATATTCGCTCTTCCACAGATCCGCTCACGATAAAACTCCTCGCAATGCCGCAACACGTTCAACAACAAGATCACGCCCCAAAATCTCAAGTAACGAAAAAATCGACGGACTTTCCAAGGAACCGGTAAGAGCGTAGCGCAGGGGCTTAGCCAGCGCGGCCAATCCGACATCTGCATCTGCACAAATTTTACGAATCAGCGCCTCGATCAAATCCTTGGTTATCTCGTCTAACAAATTGAATTCAAACAAAAAGACATCCAGCAGCTTTCCCGAACCCTCAACAAACCCTTCTTGAACAACTATCTTCGCAGGCCCCTGGTACAACTGCACAATAGCAGCCTCAAGCTCACGCAACGTAAGAACACGATCCTGATACAACGTCGCAAGCTGCCTGACCTGACGATGGCTCCAAGACGGGCACGCTGCATACACATCAACATGTAAAATATCGTTCAAATATGCGAGCAAACTCTCTGCTGTTTCTTGTCGAATATAGATGCCATTCATCCATCGCAATTTGACCAAATCAAAAACTGCACCAGCCTTTTGAACATCAGTAATATCAAACAAATTTATCATTTCCCGCTGAGTAAATATCTCTTGGTCCCCATGAGACCATCCAAGACGAACAAGATAATTACACAGCGCCTGAGGTAAGTATCCCTGTTCTTTGTAATCTAAAACGGCAGTCGCCGCATCACGCTTGCTCAGCGGCGCTCCCGAATCACCCAAAATAAGAGGAAGATGGGCAAATTGAGGAAGAGCTTTAGCACCGAGCGCTTGATACAATAAAACCTGTTTAGGCGTATTGGAAATGTGATCTTCGCCGCGAATAACGTGCGTCATACCCATCAAAAGATCATCAACAACGACAACAAAGTTATACAATGGCGAACCATCAGAACGCGCGATAACAAAGTCATCAATTTGATCTATCGAAACTGTAATAGGGCCACGAATGGCATCTACAAAAGTCACCCCAGCCTGATCTCGTGGAACATGAAAACGTACAACACTAATACCATTTTCTTCAGTCAGTGGATCCGACCAATAAGCGTCGCCAGAATCAAGAAGCTTTTGAATTTGTTCGTTATAAATTTCGGTACGCTGCGATTGAAAAACAATAGGCTCATCGCTCGCCATACCTACCCAAGAAAACGCATCTAGTATCGAATCAACATATTCTTGTTTAGAACGCTCTCGATCAGTATCCTCAATGCGCACAACAAAAGTACCACCGTTATGTCGGGCAAACAACCAATTGAAAAGCGCGGCTCGTAGGTTGCCAATATGCAAGCGACCAGTCGGCGACGGAGCTATGCGCACCCGAACATCCCGAGAATCACCCGCCTGAGCCTTTATTTGATCCACTAATGCGTCCTCTTACAAAAACTACAACTGATACGAAAGCTTAGCAGAAGCAAGCTCGCCCCAAACAGAACCTTTTTTTGCACCACGCATTAACAAAGCCCAAATTTCTTCTGCCGAAGCACGATCACCACTATCAAAAGCCAAAAGACCTTCGAAATAAACCGCCATAGCCTGATAAATATTTTTAGTGTCTTGTGCAATCGCATGTAACGATTCGCGTCCACGCGCTGAAATCTTTTCATCAGAGGAGTCGATATCCTGCAATGCCGCGCGAATCTTTAGCGGCTCATACAATGGTGCACCTTGTGAAATATATTTTGCAGCATCTTCTGCGAGCGCACGACTACGCTCAAGGTCGCCCTGCCCAGCAACAGCATCTGCTTGAAAAAGCAAAAAATACGGTGCCAAAGAAGAGCGCGAATACCGCCGATACCCTTCACTGAGGACTTGTTCTGCCGACTGCCACATATGTTCTACCGAATCACTAGATTGAGCACGGGCAAGCGCTTCGATGCCTTGGACCAAAGCCAATTGGGCTTTCTGCTCATACCCACGCTGATGGGCACGATATGCATACCACGACCCAACAAATAAAAAAGCTAAAAAAACAATCCAGATCCAAAAGCGCGTTTCGCTATTTTTTACATAGCTTGCAAACACATCCCGTACCACCATAATCCTCTCCGATTCGGTATCAAAAAACCTAATTATTCTGCTACTGCTGTATCTTCAGCCTGTGCAGTGCCCTTAGTCCCTGCACGGTCAGCTACTGCTTGACGCACAACTTGACGTGTTTCTGCACGATCACCCTTGGTACGCAAAACTTTTTCACCGCGGAAGTACCCACATGATTGGCATACATAATGCGGAAGCTTAGGCGCAGCACAATTGCTACAAACACCAACTGGATTTGGATTCAAACCCTTGTTCGCACTCCTTTTATCACGACGTGCTCTAGAAACTTTTCTTTTTGGAACTGCCATGGGTATTTCTCCACAAACACTTATACATAAACATATTACAACGCAGCTGTATCAATCGCCGCAACTATAGATCTATTCTAACTAAAAGCTAAATACTTTGCAAAAAATGCTTTACACTCCAGCACGAAACTGCCCTGTAAAATCTTGCTGTAAGAGACCTTGCATACATAAATCAAGCAATCTATCTTGCAATATCACGGGATCAAGATCACTAAATCGCGCCGTAAGATCGTCTAAAGACTGGGGCATATCACACGCAGCAACCAATGGATCAACCGCATCTTTCTGTATACTTTGCTGAGTATGCGCACAAACTGTCGGCGCAACAACTGCTTTTTCCCAGCCACATGCTTGAAAAATATCGCCCACTGAAGAGACGGGCGTCGCGCCTTGCGACAATAGCTGATGGCACCCCATACTCAATTCATCTAGGATCGATCCGGGAACGGCTCCTACTTCACGCCCCTGTTCAAGGGCAAAATACGCAGTAATAAGCGCGCCACTCTTTTTGGCCGCCTGCAACACGATCGTCATCGATGCAAGCCCAGCAATAACACGATTCCGTGCCGGGAAATTACCTGGCACCGCACGCATGCTCACGGGAAACGGCGAAACAACAGCACCGCCTGATGAGACAATACGATCAAACAAGGTAACATTATTGCGAGGATACGGGTACAAAAGGCCAGCACCCACAACAGCGACCGTTTTACCACCAACATCTAAAGCTGCCTGATGTGCATAGGTATCAGCGCCCAAAGCACCACCACTCACAATAGTCACCCCTGACCCAACTAAAGGCCTCACAAGTGTTTGTGCAACCTCACGCGCATATCCAGATGCCTTACGTGCCCCGACAAAAGCTACCGAGTACTCAGCACACACTGCAGCAAAAGAACCAAGATACATAAGAATGGTAGGCGGCGCATATATCGCACGCAATCGCGCCGGATAATGGTCATCAAAAACCGTAACCCACGATGCACCTAATTTTGCTACAGTAGCAAGCTCAACGTCACGCGCCCGCACATCCAAAAGCGCGGCTACCAAACGGTCCGCAAGCTCCTGACTACAACCAGCATTCGCAACAAAATCTTGTGCCTTCCACCGATAACATGCGGCAAAATCTCCAAATACTGCCTGATTTAAGCGTTGAAAAAAGATCGGCCCAACGCCCGAAACCATATTAGCATGCAACAAAAACAAACGACTCGCGTCCACCAACACAATCCCCTTACACCCTACTCAATTGAGTCAAGGTCGACATCATCGCTTACTGGGAGAACAACTGCTTCATCAACGACAAGGTCATCTGGCGTTACCAACTCGTTCTCCTCATTATCCCCCTCATCAACAACTGCAATACCGACCAGTCGTTGTTCTTCTTCAAGGCGAATAAGACGGACCCCTTGGGCCTGACGTCCCATGGTACGAATTTCAGAAGGACGAAGGCGAATAATCTTTCCAACAGCATCAATCAACAAGATGGTAGATGTGGACTCAACCCGTACCATACCCACAACCTGTCCATTGCGTTCATTAGCCGGTATCGCACGAACCCCCATGCCACCTCGATGAGCAACACGAAAATCATTGACGCGCAAACGTTTACCAAAGCCCCGCTCTGTTGAAATCAACAACTCTGCATCTTGCTGCACAACTTCCATGGCAACAACAAAGTCATCATCGCGAATTTTAATGCCGCGAACACCTGCAGCTTGCCGACCCATAACGCGAACTTCTGCTTCATTAAAGCGAATTGCAAAACCCTGAGCCGTCACCAAAACAATGGTATCACTTCCCGAACTCAACGCACAAAATGCAAGCTCATCACCCTCATTTAGAGAAACTGCACGAATACCGGTGCTTCGTACCGATGCAAACTCAGAGGCAGCCGTACGCTTAATAACACCCTTTTTGGTTACCATAACCATCGCGTTATCGCCAAAGTCACGAGCGCACAAGATTTTAACGACCCGCTCACCATCTTGTAATGGAATCAAGTTAACAATAGCGCGTCCTTTTGCTGTACGCGATCCTTCGGGTATTTCGTACACAGGCTTGGTATAAATGCGCCCTAAACTAGTAAAGAAGAGAAGCTCATCATGATTACGCGCAGCAAATAAATCCAAAACCACATCTTCTGCTTCATCTAATGCCGCCATCGCTTGCTTACCGCGACCACCCCGATGTTGAATTCCATAGGTTTCTAGCTCTACACGCTTGATATAACCGCGACGGGTAAGAGTAACAACAACGCCTTCATCAGGAATCAAGTCGGCCGCACTAAAATCATCTGCCGCCGCCTCAATAGAAGTACGCCGTTCATCGCCAAATTCTTCGCGGATTGCAATAAGCTCTTTTTTAATCTCTTCACGCAACAGTTCGCGACTTCCCAAGATCGTTTTTAGGTGTACAATCATCTCGCGAATTTTTTCCATTTCCGCAAAAATCTTATCTTTTTCAAGCCCTGTCAAACGCTGCAAGCGCATATCCAAGATTGCCCGACCTTGAATCTGACTCAAACCATAGCGACTGATTAAAGCAGCTATAGCTTCTTCTCCATTTTGTGAAGCTTTTATCAAAACAATAACATCATCGATATTATCAAGTGCCAAAATAAAGCCTGCAAGAATATGCTCGCGTTCTTGTGCACGGCGCAATTCATATTGCAACCGCCGCGTCACGACCTCGCGTCGATGCGCCAAAAAGGCGTCAAGCATACCACGCAGTGTGAAGACACGAGGACGCCCATCCAAGAGCGCTAGCATCAAAATACTGATCGAAGTCTGCAGCGGGGTATGTAAGAATAATTGATTTTTAATCACCTCAGGCATCTCATTGCGCCGCAATTCAATTACAACTCGAATGCCCTTACGGTTAGATTCATCGCGAATATTTGAGATACCCTCAATAACTTTATTTTTTACCAAATCCGCAATCTTGATAATTAAATCAGCTTTAATTACCTGATACGGCAACTCGGTAATTACTAACGCAGGACCCTTCTTGGTCTCTTCAACCTCAATAACACCACGCAACACAACATTGCCGCGGCCCGTTCGGTATGCCTTAATAATGCCAGAGCGACCACAAATGATACCTGATGTAGGAAAATCGGGACCAGGAATCAACGAAAAAAGCTCTTGCTCAGACAAATCGGGGTTTTCAAGTACTGTGATAGCAGCGTTAACGACTTCAGTAAGATTATGCGGCGGAATAGATGTCGCCATACCAACTGCAATGCCCGCGGTCCCATTAACAAGTAAATGTGGTACGCGACTTGGCAACACTACCGGTTCAACCGTAGAACCATCAAAATTGGGAACAAAGTTAACCGTCTCGGCATCAATATCAGCCAACAACTCTTGACCAAACTTTTTCATACGAATCTCGGTATAACGCATCGCTGCAGCGTTATCACCATCAATCGATCCCCAGTTTCCTTGGCCGTCCAAAAGCGGGTATCGTTTTGAAAAATCTTGCACCATACCAACCATGGTATTGTAAATCGCCTGATCACCATGCGGATGGTACTTTTTCATGACCTCACCAACAACGCTGACCGATTTGTGTGGTGACCGATTATAAAAATAACCCAACTGATTCATCGCATACAAAACACGCCGATGAACCGGCTTAAAGCCATCGCGCACATCCGGTATAGCGCGGCTTACCACAACCGACATTGCATAATCTAAAAACGATGATTGCAACTCTTCTTCAATCAGTACCGGCTTAGTGCGATCTTGCATGAACGTTCTCCGTTAAGAACGGCTCAAAGAGCCGTATTTGTAGCTTATTAGCATGATTTATGCACGTTTTAGTGTACCCAAATTCATGCCATTTGCCTACGCAAATCTCCAGGGTTAAAAAGGCAATTCGTCATCAAATGGTGTCGAACCAAGAGACGCCGCCCCACCGCGCTTAGAGGCCGCAGCAAAAGTGCCCTCTTCCGCACCAGCACTATCTTCAGTATTTGCTTCAGCACTACCAAAAGATAAAAACTGAACAACGTTGGCAACAATCGAATGCTTGCTGCGCGGTTGCCCTTCGTTATCTTTCCAAGAATCAAACTTTAGTCGGCCTTCAACCAAGACTGGTCGACCTTTTTGCAAGTATTGACGGCACGCTTCAGCCTGGTTTCCCCAAACGTCAACATCAACAAAACAGACTTCTTGTGAAGCATTTCCCGTTTGCCGATCCTTAAACTGACGATTTGCAGCAATATTTAGACGGCACACCGCCTGGCCCGAAGGCAACTGCCGATACTCTGGGTCGCGAGTTAAGTTGCCAACCAAAATAACTTTATTAAAACCTGCCATATCTCATTTCCTTATTATGTAGGTACGGTACAAAAAAAATTAAACAAAAAACACGAATATCAAACAACCACACGCACCTCAAAGATGCCTACTTGTTTAGTGTACGCTGCGAAAAAAAAGTGAACAAGTAGAACAAAAAAGCTGCAAGGTTTGCAACAACACTCAGCACCATAAGGCCGTAAAAAAGGCGCATGCCCCACATAAGAAGCCATAGACCGCGCCCCAAACCAAACACGACAAAAACACGTGGCCCCAGGATAACTGCAACAAACCAGTATAGAACGAACACACCTTGAACAAATCCGCCAATTTTACCCGGAATCGCCGCTGAAACAGCTATCACTTTTTTTACTATCCCAAAATATAGCGCACCCAAACTCAATAAGAGCTCCTTAAGCCCCATCAAAATCAAGAACCACCATGGAATAGAAAGCATCGTTGGCGCAACAAACATAAGTGCGTACATAGAAAGCATAAAGATTTTATCTACAAACGGATCAAAGATTGCACCAAAGCGCGAAACGCAATCAAAACGACGAGCAAAGAAGCCATCTAAAACATCAGAGAGACACGCGACCGCAAAAACCCCAAAAGCTGTCCACAAATACCCACCAAGAACAGTCCACCACAATACAGGCACCAGCAATAAGCGCAATGCCGTTAAACTTGTTGGAAGACACATCAAACCATTCATACCAAACGCTCCTGTATACTACCCCCGCCTAAACACTCATTTTCTCGATAAAAAACCGCGAACTGTCCGGGAGCTATTCCTTGATCTGAACCATCAAGCAAAACAACTCTCAGCACGCCAGAATCCTCAAACAACACCTGCGCGCGGTACCGGTGCGGTCCGTGGCGTAGTTTAACCTCAAGTATCTCACCATCACGAGGTCCCTGGGTAAACCAATTTAAACCGTCAACAAAAAAACTTTCACGGTTTTTATACAAATCATAATAGGAACGCGAAATAAAAACCTTATTCGCTTTAGGGTCTTTGGCAACAACATACCAAGGGCCGCCAGAAAGCCCAATCCCTTGCCGTTGGCCAAGCGTAAAAAACCAAAACCCCTTATGCATTCCGACAACCGCACCACTTTCAAACTCAACAAGCGGGCCTTCTTGCTCGCCAACATGAGCACGAATAAAATCAGAAAACTTTATTTTCCCCAAAAAGCAAATGCCCTGACTATCCTTGCGATCCTTATTGGGAAGCTGGAACTCCTGCGCCGCCGTTCGAACTTGCTCTTTAGTCATATCGCACAAAGGAAAGATTGCCTTAGCAAGCTGCTGCTGAGATAAATAGGCTAAAAAGTATGTCTGATCTTTAACCAGGTCGGGCGTAGAAAAAAGATGGGCGCCAACCGTTTGATGTTTAACGCACGCATAGTGCCCCGTAGCAACTCGATCAAACTGCTCTCCATATTGGTCGAGAAACGCACCAAACTTAACCTGTTGATTGCAAAGCATATCAGGATTCGGCGTTCGTCCAGCCCTAACCTGCTCAATGGTATAGGAAACTACCCGCTGCCAATAGACCTGCTGAAAAGAAACAACCTCTAAGGGAACATTTCGCTGGGCGCAAACCGCACGCGCAAATAAAAGATCTTCTTCCCAGGGGCAGGAACCTAGAAAAGAAAGTTCATCTTCCAGCCAAATTTTTAAATAAAATGCCGTGATCTGGTGGCCTGCCTCCTGCAACTTGCAAAGCGCAACGGAGCTATCGACACCACCCGAAAGAAGTACTGCTATGTTCATAATTGACGTAATTTCTCACTCATAAACTAAAAAAGATAGCGCAGGCGAACACTTTTAGTATACTGGAATGACTTTAGGGTGGCTAACGAATATAGGACGATTAAAAAATATAACTTTTTGCCCAAAAGCCATCAATACTAGAAACCCCTTTTGAATGCAACGACAATGTAAAGCGCCCCTACACTTGGCGCTTGTTTTTTCTTTGACATCAAAATTTCTGCCCGCACTTGTAGTCCGTAACACGACTATCCAACCGATATATATATGGATTCCCAACCATATTTTCGCGGGCAGAATCCCATTAGTAAAATTTTGAAATTTTTAGCAAAA
>DNBB01000034.1 GCA_003484685.1 Candidatus Babelota bacterium | reverse complement strand
TGTATGATTTACAACCTGCGCAAGATCAAAAGGTTTCCGTACGTGCCCCTAATGATCTAGTGTCTTCGTTTTCACTTATCCTCCCAGATTCTATGGGGGTTAGTGGGTACGTCCTTGGTATTAAATCAAGTGTAACGGGTGAGCTTGAATGGATTGACATAGGAGCTGATTCTCCTCTTGTTCAGTCGGGCGGTAATACGCTTGGAGAGGGTATTACGATGGGTACGCTTGATGCAAATAGCGTTTCTTTGATTGCCGGGGGAAACCCACAACTGGTTGTTGATCCCTCCGGTAATACACGCATTAATGGTACGTTAACAGTTGCAGAAAAAATGATTATAGAGAGCCAGGGGGCGGAAATTATAGGGCCCCTGGCTCTGCAAAATCAGGCACAAATACGTTTGTATGAAGCGGCGCCAGGTACCGATTATGTTGCGTTGCAGTCACCATTAAGTATTCCGGCTATATACACGCTTACATTACCAACAACTGCTGGTTCATTTGGGCAAGTGCTTTCGACGGATGGGGCAGGTAATCTCTCTTGGGCCTCGAGTCCTGCACCTGCGGGTGCTGTTATGCTCGGTGGTAACACGGTTGCGGCAACCATGGATGTTGGAACCAACAACGGGTATGCTCTGCGCTTGGAAACCAGTGGTTCACCCCGCATTTCTATCGCGAGCGGGGGTGGTATCACCATGCATCAGCTAATCTCTGCGGAGGATAATATTCGTTTGGAAGACCAACACCAGGTCATCTTTGAGGATAGCGGAAGCAATACTGTTGCTCTGTATGCACCCGCAACAATAAGTAGCTCATATGCGCTTGCGCTGCCAACAGCCGATGGTACGAGCGGACAAGTTTTGACGACTAATGGTGCTGGCCAATTGAGCTGGTCTTCGGGAGGTACGCCGGCAAATGCCGTCCTGCTTGGTGGCAACACGGTTTCTGCAACTATGGATGTTGGAACTAACAACGGGTATGCTCTGCGCTTGGAAACCAGTGGTACACCCCGCATTTCCATTGCAAGCGGGGGCGGTATCACCATGCATCAGCCAATCTCTGCAGAGGATAATATTCATTTGGAAGACCAACACCAGGTCATCTTTGAGGATAGCGGAAGCAATACTGTTGCCCTGTATGCACCCGCAACAATAAGTAGCTCATATGCGCTTGCGCTGCCAACGGCCGATGGTACGAGTGGGCAGGTGCTTGCGACGGATGGTGCAGGTAATCTTTCATGGGCCTCAAGTCCTGCACCCGTAAACGCAGTTCTGCTTGGTGGTAACACGGTTGCTTCAACCATGCAGGTGGGGACGCTTAATGCTCACGACCTTGCATTGTTTACCAGTGGTTCGAGCCGACTTGTTATTGGTTCTGAGGGGGTCTATGCGGCAACCGTTGATCCAGATTTTGGCCTTGCGGTGATCATGGATAATACGGGTAAGATTGGTACCAGCGTTTCGTCGCGACGTTTTAAATGCGGTATCCAAGAGATTGGCGAGGATCACGACCGCTTTATGCAATTGCGTCCGGTCCGCTATCATCTGCGTCGTGATATAGCGCATCAGACGTTGTATGGTTTTGTGGCAGAAGAACTTTTTGATGTGTACCCAGAGCTTGTGGTGCTTGATAAAGAGGGTACACCCCTTGGTATCAAGGAGTATTTGTTCTCAGGAATCTTGGTAAACGAATTACAGCGCCTTGCTCGAGAAGTTGCTGAGATGCGCCAAGAATTAGCCTTGTTGCGCCAGTAAATCATGACGAGTGGCTAAAGTTATGGCAGCTTTTTGGCCATGACAACTTTTGCGGAAGTTTTTATTTCAACAAGGTCTTCAATTGGCTTTTTTGCCAAGATTGTTTCTACTGTGGTTGGTTTACCTGTAAAAAAGTCAAAGTAGAGCTGGGTATCATAGACCTTACCCATAGTCTTTTCTTCGTTTTCCTTTGGTATGTACCAGTGAGACCAGGTGTCTGCTCGGTTTTCCCAGAAATCTTTGACGGTCGAAAATGCGCAGCGCGGTGAGATATTGTGAACGGATACTTTTTTATTAAACTGGGTGGAAATACCATATGTGCTGCCTGGCAACGACTGGTCAAAGCGGCATCGTTCATGTTGTTGATGACCTTTGGCGATGTGGCAGATTTGATGGTATTCTGTGCTGCATTGCTTCATCCAAAGACTAATATCGACTTCTCCTAACGCGGGTTTAATCCGGTAGTTTTTTGGGTCGTACCAGCATCGGTTGGTAAGGTGTGCGTTTTGTAGGGTGGCATCCTGGTTTTTTGCTTTTGCCGAAACAATATAATTCCATAAATAGGGCGGAAAATAGAGGTTGGGAGTTAATTTGCTGCGGTTGCAACATTCAACGAGAGAAAGCGAAGTCTTTGCAAGCGTTTTTGTTTTGTCGAGCAAAAAGTTTTGTATTTCAGCGCAGTGGCGAACAAGTTCAGCAAAATCTTCATCGCTTGCTTTTTGTGCCAAGGTAAAGCTTGGTGGCGCAGCATGCATGCACGCGATAACGGGTGCACTTGTTTCAAAAACAGATTCGGGGAGTTCGAGAAAAAGTATGTGAGGTAAAAAAGATGTAGCTTGCAGCCAAAAGGCATGCGCGAGAAGAGCGTCGATCTTAGCATCTTTTTTTTGCTGAGCGAAGGCGTTGCATAAATAGCCAGAAAAACCACAGTCCCGTGTTTCGTGGTTGCCGCGGAGTAAAAATACATTGTTGGGATTGGCTTCGACTAACTTTGCTAGGATTCGAATCGTTTGGATAGGGTAATGTCCGCGGTCTGTATAATCACCTAGGAGTATAATTTTTTGCCCAGACTTGAGTTTAAGTTGCGCGTTCATTTTTTTTTCTTTTTTTAAAAGCGCCATAAGTGAAAGAAGGCTGAGAACGTCACCATGTAGATCGCCATGAATGTACACATGGTCACCGCGGAGCAGGGTATGTTTTTGTACTACGGGTTCTAAAAAATCATTTTTTACTATCGTTTCTTCCGTGTTTTCGTCCCTTGTAAGAGAGACTATGTTTTTAAGCTTGTTTAGTTCCCAGTGCTTTTGATAAATGTCCTTGATGGTGGCTATGGCTTCTGCAATGGTCTGGTAGGTGCAAGGCTGTATCGTGGTTGGTTTGATTTTGTATTCGGTGCCAAAGAGTTTTTTGTAGAGTTTAAGGGCGTCAGATGAGTGCGGCTTTGTTTGTTTTGTTTTTTTGGGGGGAAAAAGACAGGAGAAAAAGGGGAAAATATTGGTTGGACAAAGTAATAGAAAAATAATAACGCGTTTTACTTGGCTCATTCTGCACATGTGAAGTAAAGGATTTTTGTACTTTTTATACGAAAGTGTACCACACCTGTGCCGTTATTGGATTATGAATTCTTTGTGCCTTTGTTTTGGTTCATGGGTTTTTTGATTGTTAATTTCTTCTGCTGAGCTTCTTCATTCAGAAACAAGCTTAATGGGTACAGCTCTTCTGCAGTTAATTTTTGGTATGGCTCGGGAAGTTCTTCTGGTGGAACCAGC
The DNA here is from genome assembly GCA_003484685.1 of Candidatus Babelota bacterium. GTDB lineage: Bacteria > Babelota > Babeliae > Babelales > Babelaceae > UBA12474. The sequence continues at coordinate 6,750 of DNBB01000034.1, read as the reverse complement.
CGGTTGAGCGGGTTTGTCCTAAAGTTGTTTTTTTCTGGTACGGGAATGATGCTAAGCCAGGTGTCAGGGAAACCCAGATTAAGAAGTTGCTTTCCGGCATATTTTTCTTTTATTGCCTGTGCGAGTTTATAATGTCCCGTAAAAAACTTGGGAACACGGGGAGAAAAATCGAGTGTTAAAACTTTCCCGCTACAGGCAGGCCAGATACCAAGGTAGCGCGGGTGCATAAATGGGAGACGATCACCCTGCTGGTGAGATCGTACAATGAGTTTAACTGCGACGCTCTCTGAGGATATATCCGAGAGCCACTGCATGGTATCTTTGCAACCAACCGCAAGTATGTTTACATCATTTCCTCGCTCAGTGGCGCGTCGTGTTTTTTCCTTGGGTGATTTGAGGAAGTCATTCCACAAAAATGGACTTGTTGCGTGGAAAAGAGGTTTTTTCTCTTTCACGAATATCTCGGTATGGCAGGGCAGGGCAACTTGAATGATCTCAGAGTCGTTGATAAACGTTTCGTCTTCTAAGAGTTTTTTGATAGTTTCGGATAGTTTTGTGTATCCGGCGGCTTGTTGCTTTTGGTGTGGAGAGTCTGCAGCAATAAGTGGGCATGTTTTAGTTGGGATGCCGGCATGCTGGAATGCAACAAAGTTGGTTTTTTGTTGATGCTTGTACCCTGCAAAGAAGACTTGAGGCATGTAGGTGCATATTCTGCCAAATTCAAGCAAGAGCTTATTAAGGAGTTTTTTGTTGCCACCGCTCTGTTCAACGAGTTTTTTTAATTGGCTACCAAACGTGTCGGCTTGGTCGGTGTCTTGGATAAACTCAGAGCTTTCATGATTGCCGCGCAAAAGATAGACTTGTTGAGGGTTTTTATCTTTCAGTTCGGTAACTAGGTTGAGCGTTTGGATGCTGTCTTTGCCGCGGTCAATATAGTCACCGAGGAAGATAACGCGAAGTTTGGGGTCAGTGATTTTTCCATCTTGCGTCATCTTGCCGGATTTGATGAGGTTATCTTTAAAATGGCTGATTGCCAAAGTGTCGCCATGCAAGTCCCCTTTAACAAGCATTAACGTGTCTTCGGGAATAATGCGCTTGATAACAGGAATAAGGATAGAAGGCAGGGCTCGACCGTTTTGGTCGAGGATATTAAGTTGCCCTTGGATATCAAGGTTGTGATCAGCAATTATGCGTGTTTTGAGCGTTTGCAGCGTTTTTTTAAATTGCTCAAGCTTTGCTTGTGCGCTTTCCTTTATTTCACTTGTCGCTTCTTCTTTGCTTTCTTGTGCTGGGGTAACTTCCGCTTCTAGACGCCGTTTTTTGTCTATTTGTGCTACCGTNNGTTTATTTGTTTTGTCTCTAGATCTGCACGTGGCCGTTTAGTTCCTCGCTTGCCCGACTCAAGCGCCAGCAAGAATGTGGATGGGGTTAGCAGCAGGAACAGCACTGCAAGGCTTTTGGGCGTGTTTTTTATTTTCATAAAGGTTCCTCTTAAGCGATTGTTTTTTTGAGAGGTAGTCGAAGAATTTTGATTGCAAATAGCTGCCGTTTATTTTTTGGATTTGGTTTAAGGACAAGAGAGACATCGTGTTTTGCTCGAAAGCCCTTAACTCGAGGTGAATAATCAAGCGTTATGACGCGCCCATTCCAGCGAAGGGCGACGCCCTCTTGGCCCTGTTTTTCAAAAAGATTTCGGGGAGATTGTTGATGCCCACGAATAATAAAGTGTACGAAATTTTTGGCGGTCGATATATTTTTTAGCCACTTGAGTGTATCTGTTTTGTTAACAGCCCAGATTTGAGGCCCCCGTTTTTTGTTCGGTACGGTTATTTGGTCTTGTGTGATATCTTCTGTTGGTAAAAAGTCATTCCAGAGGTACGGACTGACATAGGTCATGATGTTTCTCTCGTTTGCAAAGAGCCTGAGTTCAAAAATATCAAGTCCTTCCAGGGATGGGTTGTTGAGAAGTTTTTTGATGGCGTCTGAGCCGTCTGTTAGATGCAGTATATCTCGGGAAATTTTTTCGGGGGCACTTTGGTAAATAGGGTTTGAGAATTGTGGTATGGCAGGGATCCCTCCGTGCAGCAAGGCCGTGTAATGCGTTTGGTCTTGCATTTCGTCTTCATAGCCCAAAAAGAGTATCTGTGGCATAAAAGAAAATGCTTCTTGTAGCTCGAGCAGAATACGCTTGATTTTTGCTTTGTGCGTTTGGTGATTAGCCGTATATTTTGAAGGAAGTCTTTTGAGTTGACTGGCAATAGAATTGTGATCTTTTTTGCCTTTTGAGCCGGTCAGAAAAAGTTTTGTTTCGTGGTTGCCGCGCAGTAAAAAAACATTTTTTGGATTTTTTTGTTTGAGTTCTGTTACCTGGCGGATTACTTCTAAGCTGTTTGGTCCGCGATCGATGTAATCACCCAAAAAGATGATATATGCGTCGTCTGCAAGGATTAAGTCTTTGTTCATAAGCTGCTTGTTTTTTAGTGCAGTTATGAGCGCCGGAATTGTTTTTTCGTCCCCATGAATATCGCCTTTTACAAAGATGGTGCTATTTTTAGGCACCACGATTTTTTGAAAAATGATGTAGTGTTCTGCATTGCTTAATCTGAGCATCTCTTTTTTGTAGTCAAAATCTTTTTTTGATTCCGAAAAGTCTTCGTATTCTGAAAGTTGGTTATCCTCATCTTCTTCTGTGTCAGGCGCGCAGGAAGTATTGTTTTTAGTTTTTTGCTCATCATAATTTTCTTCCATCAGTCGATTTAACTGTTCGGCAACATTTTCAAAACGATCTAGATAGTCGCCCCCATTTGCATACATTTGAGGAAACAGCGCCATAAAGATTGACAGGATTTTGGGTAATACGTAGCTTTTTGGTTTCATGCCTAGGCTCCATTTATTTTATATTTTTTATATAAACAGTATACCGATTACACCTTTCAGCACGCAATAGTGTGCGTGATTTGCAGATGGTTATGTTGCATCGTCGACAAAGGAAAGCTCTGTTATACTGGCAACTGGTGATATAAAGTTTTTGGGAGTTTTTCATGCAGTTTCATGTTGTGCGTAAGCGTTTAGAAAACGGCTTAGAGGTTTTGGTAGTTCCCCATACGATTGTGCCTAAAGTTTCTATGCAGCTCTGGTATCGAGTTGGTTCGCGTGATGAGCGTGCTGGGCAGTATGGCATTGCACATCTTATTGAGCATATGATATTTAAAGGGACTAAGCAGCTGAGCGAATCGGATATCAATGTCCTGACCCATCGACTTTCTGGTTCGTGTAACGCGTTTACATCGTACGATTACACGGGATATCTTTTTGATACGCCGGCGCAGCATTGGCATGAGTTTTTTCCGGTATTTGCCGATTGTATGACTAGCGTTTCGTTTAAACAGGAACATCTTAATTCGGAGCTTAAGGCCGTTGTACAAGAAATAAAGATGTACAACGATGACTATTTCTCTACGCTTGTTGAGCGAATGATGTCTGCAATTTTTCCTGATCATCCCTATGGCCGGCCAATTATAGGATATAAGCAGGATTTGTGGAAGTTGTCTTCTGATGAATTGCGTGCGTTTTACAAAACGTTCTATGCGCCGAATAATGCGACATTGGTGGTTGTCGGTGCTGTTGATGCAGATGAAGTCTTTGCACAGGCAGAAAAATCATTCGGTCATATTCCTTCACATGCAGTTGAGCGCCCAGAGTTGTACCACTCATATGACATGGTTGCAACCAATACCACGATTTATCGAGAAATTGAACAGCCGTTGCAGCTTTTTGCTTGGATTGTTCCCGGTGTTGAGGCGAAAAAAGAATATTTGTTAGATCTTATTTCATGGATGCTGGGTGCAGGCCGCGGTTGCCGACTGTACCAAAAGTTGGTGGTAGAGCTTGGCTTGGCGACTGAGGTTCAATCATTTGTGCACGATCTTTTTCAGCACGGCGTCTTTTTCTTGTATGTGCAGCCGATTTCGCACGAAGCTATGGCGCAAATTGCTCAAATCGTCCAGGAAGAGATTGAACGGTTTGTTAGCCAAGGATTTACAGACCAAGAGCTTGCGCGTGCCGTGCGCAAAACTGAAGTTGATTTCCTTTCGCTTGGTGAGAACGGCCACAAGGTAGCCTCCTTGCTGGGTAAGATGTTTACAGCGACTCAAGATGAAACCTATTTGGAGAATTATCTTGCATATCCGCAGGATCAGGTGCGTTCGGATATTATGACTTTGTGTCGTAATGCCTTCTCTGCGAAGATGGTGCATACTGGCGCAGTCTTGCCATTGGGCGCTGAGGACACAACTCTGTGGATGCAGCGGCAGGTGGTTAGTGATGCCGAAGATGCGCGCATTTTAGGCACCATTGGACGTGAAGCTGAAGTTGAGGAAGCAAGATATGCCCTCTCTGTAGAACCCAAACCGGCGCCTAAGTTTTCGTATCCGATTGCCGATGAGTTTATGCTCTCCAATGGTATCAAGGTGTTTGCATATCATCGTGCAGACATAGGCAAGATCGATTGTATTTTAAATCTCAAAGCTAAGCACTATTACGATGCACCCGACAAGCAGGGTATGTACATGATGATGGCAGATCTGCTTGAAGAAGGGACGTTGCATCGTACCGGTTCTCAGATCGCTCAGACGCTTGAATCTATGGGGATGGAATTTAATGCCTTCCCTGGTCAATTTGGCTTTTCGATGCTGGCGCGTGACGCCCAACAAGGATTTGCGCTTTTTCGTGAATTGCTTTTAGAGCCTGCCTTTGCGGATGATTCAATTGAACGAGTCCGTGAGCAGATGCTTGCGCAGTTGCAGCTATTCTGGGATACGCCATCGGAATTTGTTGGCCAGGTTGCGCGCGAACAGGTGTATCAACGGCATCCGTATGCACAAAATAGCATGGGTACCAAGGCGGCTATTACAGCTTTGAGTAAGGAAGATATTTTGGCGGCATATCAGGCGTACATGTCTCCACAAGGCGCGCGTTTGGCGGTTGTGGGTGATTTTTCTGAAATTGATTTGCCTGCATTGCTCGAAGAGACCTTCGGCTCATGGCGTGGCACAGAAGTAGCTGATTTTGTTTTTCCTCCAATTGCGCCAGTTGCGGCGCGTGAGCATGTTGTTGATCGAGCACGGGATCAATACGTCCTGGCCTATGCGGGGCTTTCGGTGCAACGTCGAGATACACGCTTTGATGCACTCTTATTGTTTGATCAAATTTTTTCAGGTGGGGTGCTTGGCTCAATGAGCTCACGGCTATTTGCGTTGCGTGAATCTAGTGGACTATTTTACTCAATCAGTGGTTCGTTGTTAGCCGGTGCGTCACAAGAGCCGGGCATGGTCTTTATCAAATCTTACATCTCGGGCGATCGTCTGAAAGAAGCTGAGCAAAAAATTATTGAGGTGATGGCTGCCGGAGCTTTGACGGTAACTGATGAAGAACTGGAAGAGGCACGTCGCGCGCTAGTGAATTCGTATGTTGATAATTTTGCTTCGCAAAAGCAAACGGCTGCTACATTCTTACTTTTAGATCGATATGGTTTTCCTAAGGATTATTATCAAAACCGTGCCGAGCAGCTTGCCTTGGTTTCGCGCCAAAACGTGGTTGCGGCAGTAGCGGAAGTTCTGCGTCCAGACGAATTAGTTACCATTCGTGTTGGGCGTTTTTAGCGAGTAAGAGGAATTCATTGGCATGAGTATTGTTCCTTGTTTTTCTTGTGAGGTTTGCGTCGGGCCAACTCAGGCGCAGTGCGAAGCATTTTCCACATGGCTCTGGTCATGGTACGTAGAGCAGCGGCGTTCATTTGTCTGGCGTGAGCAAATAACGCCCTATATAGTTTTTGTTTCGGAAGTAATGCTGCAACAGACACAAACCAAGCGGGTAGCTGAAAAGTTACCAATATTCCTTGAAAGATTTGGGACATTTAATGAGCTTGCTCAGGCAACAAACGCTGAGATCTTGTCTGCCTGGCAAGGATTTGGATATAATCGTCGCGCGCTGTATATTCGTGATGCAGCGCGCGCTATCGTCAATGATTTTGGTGGTATTCTTCCTGACATCCCGGATATCTTATGCGCACTGCCTGGTATTGGTCCTGCAACTGCAGCGTCGATATGTGCCTATGCATATAACAAACCAGCGCTCTTTGTTGAAACCAATATTAGGACCGTTTTGCTCTATGTCTTTTTTCCTACGCAGGAGAAAGTTGCGGATCCATTGTTATTGCAGACCATGCGTGTACTTGTGCCACAGAACAATGTTCGAGAGTGGTATTATGCGATGACGGACCTGGGTGTTTTTATTAAGAAAGAGTATGGGAACCATAATCGGCGTAGTACTGCGTATACTAAACAGAGTAAGTTTGAAGGATCACGGCGCCAAGTACGGGGAGGTATTTTAAAACAGCTTCTTGAGCTTCCCAATCAGACAGTTGAAGAGCTTGCAATTGCATTGCGTCGTCCACCTAATGAGGTGAGTTCGGTTTTGTCGGAGCTTGAGCACGAAGGTTTTATTACGCTAAGTTCTCAAGCGCTTTGGTCGTGTTTTGAATAGTCTGCAGTGGTTGAACGGCGTTGCTTCTTTTTATGTACTGGTTGAAGACAGAAGTAGTTTTGCTGTGTATGCTGCGCCAGGTTTGATCGAGTGTTTGAAAACGATCTTTTTTTGAAAACTTGTATGCTGCAATGAGACCAATTGCTCCTAATAATGAGCCGCCGATTAATGAGTTTCGCAGATAGTTGGTCTTGGGTAGCAGGTTGT
>DNBB01000017.1 GCA_003484685.1 Candidatus Babelota bacterium | reverse complement strand
TAAAAGACTCCATCAACCATATGCTCCAACAGCTTAGGGCCTGCCATAGAACCATCCTTAGTGATATGGCCACTCACTAGAACCGCGATATCATGCTCCTTTGCAAGCCGCATCAACTTGAACGCCGCATCGCGCAAATATCCCATACTGCCAATCGAAGCCTGGATTGACTGGGAAAAACAATTTTGTATTGAATCAATAATTAATACGGATGGCTTATGCTCCAAAGCCTGCGCGATACAAATTTCTAAATCCGCATGGTCAGAAAATTGTAACGTATCCCCAACGCATCCCGTCCTAGCGGCACGTAGCGAAACTTGCTCCAAAGACTCTTCGGTAGACACATACACCACCGATGTTTTTTGTGAGAGTGCATGCGCAACACGAAGTAGCAGCGTAGACTTGCCAATACCTGGATCACCCGTAAGGATCAAAAACGAACCAGGAACAATACCACCACCAAGTACGCGATCCCACTCATCAATGCCCGAAACAATACGCTCCATAGCACGCCGCGGCACTTGGGATAAAACGCGCAACTGTGGCACCGCTCCCCTTGATGCCTTTGAAGGTTGCAAAATCGTTATAGTTGACTCCTCCGCAGTATTCCATGCGCCACACGAAGGACAACACCCAAACCACTTGGGGGCCTGGGTGTTGCATGCAGAACATATATATCCTGTTTTATTTCTACTCAACGCGTGTCCCACCAAAGTAGCGCTTTACATACTCTGCAAGGGGCTTATAGTCAATCTCAAAACACTCGCGTGAACGCGCTTCATAACAATCCTGGGCACCAACACAGATCACAGGATCGTTATGGTTTGCAGGGTGACCATCAATAAGGCGCTGAGAAAAACGCGCATCAGCACCACTTTTAACACAAACCGCCTTGAGCTTTAGCACATCATCAGCGAGTGCCAAAAGCACGGGCATACAGCCAAAAGGGATACCGCGAAAATCCAAATCCAATCCTGCCGCAATCACGCGTCGCCCTTCAGCTACCAGTCGATCAAGCAAAACGGTAATTTCGGGTGCAAAGAATTGGACTTCATCAATACCAACTACCTCAGTATCAGGTAATATACTCTTCTCCATTGCTGCAACATCACGAACTGCACACGCTTCAAGACTCATCCCACTATGCGCATCAACATGGGAAATCGAACGCCTATTATCATTACTATGCTTGAATAGTTGCGTCTTCTGGCGCGCAATCTGTGCACGACGCATACGCCGAATAAGTTCTTCTGACTTACCAGAGAACATAGAACCGCAAACTACTTCAAGTCGTCCTCCTATTAATCGTGCCGCCATAAGAACCTCATGCTTGAGCGATATTAAAAACTTCTATCAACAAGGTATAACCAAGACAAATTTTCGCAATACACTAAAGAAAAAAAGTCTGCTATTCACACCACATTTGCAAAAAAAAACAAAAATGTTACTATGAAGAAATAAATTTTGGAAAAAATTTCACCCCAAAGGCATATCCTTGTTTAAATCGATACGCATAACAACGTTTCTCGCAGCAAGCTTTATAACGCTACAAACCCTACCGTCAGCAAAGAGCCCGGTACCATTCTTGTATGGCGGACTAGGCATATTGGCGGGGTTAGCACCAACGGCATGGATCCTCTCACATCCCTTTGTAGGAAACGAACCAAAAAATTGCCCATTTAGCGCTGAAGAAAAAGAGTTATTTACGTGGCAACTAAGCAAACAACTCCTGCAAAAAGTCAAATCCAACAAAGAAACAACTAAAAATGCTATAGAGAAAACAGGCACTTTAGAAGAGTGGAAAAACCTTTCAGAAAGTCTTCAAAGCTCCCCGTCGGGAAAACTAAAATACCTCGAATTGACCACGGGAATATTTGCTGATGCAGCCAAGCGAGAACTAATCAGTAAACAGATGGCTACTCCTTTCCTTAGGCCATTTGCATCGTTTTTGATACTCAAATCCATTGCATCATTATTAACTAGCAACGTCTCTAGCCAACTCAACAAAGAAGAACAACCACTTAGCAATAACTACGCATTTGCAGGTGGTCTTGAGCTAACTTCTCTTTTAAGCCTCCCCCTCATGTTCATACTTCCCGCCATGGGAAGGCATAATCAGATTGTGCTTTCGCACAAATTATTTGGCAAACGCTTTTCGGGAAACATATCCCCAATCCAAGCGCACCTTGGATTGCTGATTCCCCTCGCTTGTGTAATTTCCTCAGATATATTTAATGCCTTCAAAACACCGTCTCAAATAGCAACCACCGCCACAAACACCCCCCAGCAACGACGCCTCTACTGAATATGCCATTACAAGTTCCCATTACAACGGTATAAAAGAACTTCTTTCTTGCCAGGAAAACGCCCTGTCCTCGTCACGTATTTTTTGCATCAAGGGCACTAGCATGCCCGCATGTTGCTCATATGCGTATGGGCGCTAAAGCCCTGTTAGGTCTAGCTGAAGCCGAAACCTAGCAAGCAGACAGAAGATAAAAAAAAAGGGGGAATTAAGAAAAGAAATTTGGTGGCGGGGGCTGGATTCGAACCAGCGACCTTTGGGTTATGAGCCCAACGAGCTACC
>DNBB01000024.1 GCA_003484685.1 Candidatus Babelota bacterium | reverse complement strand
TTGTAGTTCCCACAATATATTGACGGTCTATAAATTGCGGGTGTTGCGTTAACGGGCATAGAAGATCATCTCCGGTTTTAACGTTACCAGAGGCATCAACGGCAATAACACGGTCGCCATCGCCATCAAATGAGAATCCTAAGTCAGCATGTTCTTCTTTGATTTTTTCGATCAGAGATTGGGGGTGTATAGCCCCACAGGCCTGATTAATATTAAGGCCATCTGGTTGGTTGTTTATGCAGATGATTGTCGCGTCTGTTGGTTTAAAAAGAGTTTCTGCAACAAAAGACATTGCGCCATGGGCACAATCGAGGATGATCTTTTTGTTATGGAGTTTTGGTAGGGGAACGTATTGGTTGAATTGCTGAAGATATTTTTCTTGAGCATCTTTTTGGAAGTTTTTTGGAGAGGACTGCTCAATTGTTGCTGTTTCTGGGATACATGAGCGTAAAAGAAGATTGCTGTAATGATGCTCAATAATTGATTCATCTTCTGGTGTTATTTTTGCATTTGGTAACAGGATTTTGATTCCGTTGTCGTATGCAGGATTATGTGAGGCTGTTAAAATTAATGCAAAATCAAACGGACTTGTTCGCATGATCCAGTGTGCTGCCGGAGTAGGTAAAATACCGCCATCGAAAAGTTGGTATTTTTCTAGTTGGAGCCCGTACGTTAGGGCTAGCTTAATTTTGGGTGCTGAGGCGCGCGTGTCATGAATACAAAGTATCTTTTTACTGGAATGGCCTTTCCCTTTACTCCAGAGTGCTAGGGCCTGTCCAATAAGTGCTATGGATTGGGAGGTAAAGAAAAGGCTTGTTTGGTGAGCGCGTATGCCGTCGGTTCCAAAGTATAACACTGAAAGGATCCTTTTGTATTCGAAAACGAATGTTTAACTATTCTTGCTAATTGTGAGGTTAGTGGGCGAAAACCGCAGTACTCGAATGCTACTTGGAAGTAGGAGATTGCGCGAGGTAATGCGTATCTTTGTATGAGAATCGACGTGCTCTTGTGCGTTTAAATGCACGGCTAAATTTGCAAAATCTATGGTGCGCAACTCTGCCTTCGCCCCATACAAGGTTACTTTTACCTGTTTGGGAATACAATATGTTGTTTGAGTTTGCGTATTAAATAAGCAAAGCGGGATAGAAAGCGTGATGGAGGTGTAATGAAAGGCGCTCACCATTTGCCAGATAAGGATACCGATAACAAGGGCGATACACTTATGCGCGGTTGAATGGTTGATTATTTCGAGTGTGTGGAGCTTCATAGTTCAAACCTTTTGGTTTTGGCATTTGAGTTATAAATTGTTTAATTAACGAAAAGCTGTAGCCAGCGCTAATGTTTTCGAAACGTTTTCCTTCAAAAATTACGTCAAAAAGCCGATTTTCCGGTGAAAGAAAAATGATAATTGCGTCACTTTGCTGTGATATAACTGCGGCATCCTGTTTATGCTTTTCAGCAATTTTCAGATCCGGAGCTAGCCAAATTTCATCTTGTTCTACATTCCATATTGGGTTGAAAGCGATGAGTTTTCCTTCTTCGTTTACCCAGAAGGTAGCGATTTCTTCAGTTTGCGTACTGTTGGTAAGTAGGGTGAGTAGTTCGCGTGATATCGGTGTATTGAATAGACAGCGTGCAATAAAAAACGGTTCTAGGTGGGCTTTTCGTTCTATGATGCCTATCATGTGACGATTTTTATTGACCCCGTGGAGGAAGGCTTGGAGTAATTCTTCGATCCATCGGTCTGCAATTTCAGGAGATGTTGGTGTGCTTTTGAGTGCGACATAATTACGTTGTAGGGTTTTTTGGTGAAGGAGAATAAATAGCATTGCAATGGCCGGAGCGCTTACTAGTAAAAAGAAGGTGATGCCGCTAATATTGAGGTAATACGACAAGAAAAAAATAGAGATGTAGCTGTAAAATCCCAGGACAAGATTTTTTTGCTTATCGTGATTGAGCCAGCGGATGATTCGATAAATTACGCTGGAAAAAAATAGAATCTCAAGGATATCGCGCCAGGAAATAAGCCATAACTCTTGTTTAATCGTAAGCGCGAGGTCTGATAGCCATTCCATGGGACTTGCTCCATTAAAATAATGCCAGAACAGTATATTCTTACTTTAGACAGTTTTTGATCTTTGTGTATATCCAAGTTGGGAAGTTGACCATTTTTGATTTAGGCGAAAGAGGTTATATGGCAGATATTGTTTTAACAGGGGATCGGCCTACGGGGCAGCTACACCTAGGCCATTATGTTGGTTCGCTTGCTAATCGAATTAGAATGCAGGATAGCTATCAACAGTTTGTGATGATAGCTGATGTTCAGGCGCTTACCGATAACTATGATAATCCTCAAAAGGTTCGGGAGAATGTTTTTGAAGTAGCGCTGGATTACCTTGCAGTGGGTCTAGATCCAGAAAAAACAACGATTTTTATCCAGTCGATGATTCCAGAAATTGCCGAGTTAACGGTTTTTTATCTTAATCTTGTTACGCTTGCGCGTGTGCAAAGAAACCCTACTGTAAAAACAGAGATGCATCAAAAAGGGCTTGAAAACAGGATCCCGGTAGGTTTTTTGGTATATCCAGTTAGCCAAGCAGCTGATATTACGATATTTCGGGCGCGGTATGTGCCGGTGGGTGAAGATCAGTTGCCAATGATTGAGCAATCAAATGAATTAGTGCGTTCATTTAACCGTATTTATGGTGAAGGAATTATGCGCGAAGCAGAGGCGATTGTACCCAAAATTGCGCGTTTGCCAGGGACGGATGGTTCTGCAAAGATGAGCAAGTCTATGGGTAATACCATCTACTTGGGTGAATCCTCTGATGTGCTATACAAAAAGGTGATGGGGATGTATACCGACCCGAATCACGTGCGCGTGAGCGATCCAGGCAAGGTTGAGGGCAATCCTGTTTTTGCGTACTTAGATGCTTTTGACCCTGATACCAATGAGGTTGAACGGCTCAAGGAACAGTATCAGCGCGGTGGATTAGGCGACGTGGTACTTAAGAAGTATCTTTTTCAGGTGCTTGATACGTTCTTGGCTCCGATTCGTGAACGGCGTGCCATGCTAGCTCAAGATATGGCGTACGTAAAAAATGTGGTTGAACAGGGAACTGGCAAAGCGCGTTCGGTTGCCTCCCAGACGATGCGTAATGTTCGCGCTGCGATGCACCTTGATTATTTTGGCTAAGACTAGTGGCAGGATATTACTAGCTCTAATATCCTGCCACTAGATGTTTTTATTTTGCTTTAATAAATTGTGCGAGTGGTTTCCCATCGAATAAAAGCATGTCTTTGTCGCTGATAAGTGCGTCAAAATCGGTGTTTTTATCAAGTATTATATCAACGCCGACGACTTTGTTATTTGCTAATTTAACGCCGTCCCCGGGAGCAAGGTAATATCCTTTAGGGGTATCGATGATGACAAAGTATTTTTCTTGAATGGTTGGGTTGTCGCGCAAGTATGGTCCTTCCCATTTTTCTGCATGGGTGAGGTTCATCGAGCCGACTTCTGAGCCTACAAATCGCTCAACGGTAAGAAAATCGACGTAATTTTTCTCGTGCTCAAAATCAATGATTTTGCATCTGTTGTCGATCTTTTTGAATATTTGGGCAAGTTCTTCAACGGTTTGGGCGGTGAGTTGGCTGCTGATGGTTTTTGAGTCTTTGTAGTAGCGCTGCAGTGCGATACCTAGGAGGCCAAGGAGCAAAAGGGCCGTTACTATCGGTAAGAGATAGCCAAGTATTTGGCGTTTGTTCTTTTGTGATAATTTCATCTTCTTCTCCTTGAATCCATGCACACATGTGTTGGGCGCAGTATACAAGCTCTCTAGGCAAAAAGAAAGCCGGAGACGTGTTTTTTTGGTAGACACAATTCTTTTCTTTGCTATCTTGACTTGAGAAGCGTATGCGCATTATCTGGCGGGCCCATAGCTCAGTTGGTCAGAGCAATCGGCTCATAACCGAGAGGTCCCAGGTTCAAGTCCTGGTGGGCCCACCAAGTCTAAGACATGGTGGAATTTTTCATGCAAGATCCATATGGCGCGTTAGTTGCGCTTGTTCGTTTTGATAATAACACTCATGCGCGCGAGCATGAAATTGCCCTAAAAAAAACAGGGCTTCTTTCGATTACAAAAAATATACAGGAAGCAGAACAAGGGCTTGTGGTGGCACGCGAGGCTTCGCGCTTGCTTGAAAAACGTCAGCACGAAATTGACCTTGAATTAAGAACATGTGACCAAGAAGATCGGCGAATCAGTTCTCGCCTTGATACTGCAGGGCGCGGTAAAGAGTTTGAGGCGCTCACTCACGAGCGCGCGGCGCTTGAATCGCGGCGTACTATCCTTGAACAAGACTTTGAAACTGTTTGGGAACAACTTGCTGCGGCCGAAAAGGCTATCTTGCGCGCCAAGAATCATGTGGAAAACATTGCACGCGAAAGTGCCCCACAAGTAGTAGGGCTCGAGCAAGAAATACGGGAGATGGAGCAGAAGATTGGTGAGCACTTAAGCGAGCGAGAAACTTTTTTAAAGACTGTGCGGCCAGAATGGATAGCCTTGTATGATCAGATGCGCACGCGGTTTGTTAATCCTTTTGTTCCGTTGATGAGTAATGGGACCTGCGGAGGTTGTGGCAGTCCCGTTGCGCGGACGGATATAGCGTCGGTAGAACGGCATCAGATTGTTTCATGCCAGGTGTGTCGGCGGATATTGTATGATGGGCATGTCGCTGAGGGGGCCGATGCAACTCAAATTATGGGGTAATGTCGCGGAGACTTTTCCTGATCAAATGCCGACAACACGTGAACCGGTTAAATTGTTTGTTGATGGTGCTTCGCGTGGAAATCCTGGTGAAGCCGGCGCGGGGATTGTTATTACGCTAGGTGGCGCGCGTATTTTTCAAGATGGTTTTTATTTAGGGCGCGGAACAAATAACGAAGCTGAATACTGGGCGCTTTTGCTCGGCTTGCAGAAAGTTATAGACCTGTCGTTGCTCGAGCATCCTCTTTTTATTTTTTCTGATTCTCAGCTTTTGGTTCGTCAAATTCGTGGCGAATACCGTGTGAAAAATCTTGCACTTCGACGTCTTTTTGATCGCGCTCAGGGGCTGTTGCGTCTGTGTAGTTATACCATTGTTCATGTGTTGCGTGAGTATAATAAGGAAGCTGATGCAATGGCTAACAAAGGGGTTGATGAGCACGCCGTGATTCCGTTGGACATGCTTGAGCGGCTGGGCTTGGCGTTATGAGGCCAGCATATCTCTGTATCATTATTTTGAGCATTTGCTCGTATGTGCAAGCCCTTGATGTACGGGTTTTGCTTGCAGAATTTTTGGTGAATGAGTCTCCCGTTGTTCAGTTGCGTTCAGCAGGAGGATTTGTGGTGTCTCGCGGTGATAAAACTGATGTGCATGAAATTAATCAAGATGTCCTATCTATAACGTTTGCCAAGGGACATGTTTTGCTTGATGGACGCCCTTTAGCGGTTTCTCAGTTTATTATACATCCCAAAAACGAGAACGATGGATTAGGCCTTGCTGACCACGTGTATGATGGTGATTTCATGGTAAGTGTCTGGCGGGATAAGCTTTTTATTGTAAATATGCTTGATTTAGAGGCATATCTCTGTTCGGTTTTGCGTTGGGAAGGTTGGCCCACATGGCACGAAGAGGCGAACCGCGCGTTTGCAGTTGTATGTCGCACGTATGCGGCTCACAAGGTGTTTCTTGCTCGAAAACGGATCAAAAAGAAAGCGCTTGGCTTGTTGTTTGACATACACGCATCAAATACACACCAAACTTATGCAGGGCGCCATAAGCAGCGTCATTGGAAGCAGGTAGTCGAAGAGACGTCTGGTATGATTTTGGCGTACCAAGGTGAACCGATTGCGGCGATGTACGATATGTCTTGTGGTGGCATAGTTCCTAGTTCTTTGGCAGGTATTGATTTTGCCAAATATCCCTATTTAAAAAGAGATTATCCGTGCCTTGCATGCCGCGATTGGCCACATTACGCGTGGAAAAAAGAGATATCGGTCGGAGAATTTGAGCAGCGCTTGCAGGTTCGTTTGCGGACAGGGGTTTCGGATGCCCGCGTTTTTTCATTAAAACATGACGCAGCAGGGACACTATGTCAGCTATCCGTTAAGACACGTCGTGGTGCACATGTGATTTCGGGAAAACAGTTTTATTCTTTGTTTAAGAAAGAAGCCAAAAGCCTTTACTGNNGCACGGTTAAAAAAACGGGGAGAGGTAAGTGCCGGGATATAGGGGGCATCTTGGTGCTGCATGTATTCCAGTAGTCTTGTTGCTCTGGTTATTTCTAAGTTTAGGGTTAGGGATGCGTGAGGGGCTGCTGAGTTCTCTACTATGCTTCTTGGGGGCAATTGCACCGGATATTGATACCAGAAGTCGCGCCCGACAGCTTTTTTTTACGCTTCTTCTTGGAGCTTGGTTATTTGCGCTATTTACAAGATCTTGGATGATTTTTTTGGTTGTTTTAGTGATAGCGTTTTTTGTTTTGCAGCAACGCCACCGAAGGTTGTTTCATAGATTTTGGTTTTGGGTTTTGCTTGCAGCCTTTATCCTCTGTGCGACATGGCAAACAGTACCAGGGCACTTCTTTGAGGTATTTATCCTAACAAGCTCTTTTTTGATCGGTGTAATAAGCCATTTATACTTGGATGGTTGCCGCCTTTTCTGATGGGAACTTGCCATTTTTTGCGTGGTTGCATTATAGTGGCTGGGTAGGGAGTACCCACGCTGTGGACCGTAGTAAGGAGTTGGCATGAATCGTCACGATATACCAATGTTGCGCGCCCAAGAGAGTTATCCATCACTCTCAATTTTTGTACGAACACATCGTGCAATGCCTGCGCGAGAGCAGGATCCTATCACTGTTAAAAATTTAGTAAAAGAGGCGAAGGAACGTCTTCTTAAGGAGTTTTCTGCGCGAGAGCTTGAAGCGCTCTTTGCAAAGATTGATGAATCGGTCGTGAAGATTGATTATGCGCGTTCAAAGGATGGCATTGCGATTTTTGTAAACGCTAATGTTTCTAAAGTTTTTCGTCTACCGGTTTCGGTGGAGAGCCGCGTTATTATCGATAAAGTTTTTGCACTTGGTGAGATTGATCGGATTGTTCATCGACTTGTTCAATATTATCTCTTGCTTCTTAATGAAAAATCTGTGCGGCTTTATAGCGGGGTTGGAAGTATTTTACATGAAATAAGCGATGGTGGTTTCCCATTGAGCTATGAGCGGCCCCGTGTTGAGACGATGCAATATAAAGTTAATAACGAGATTGTGCGCCATTCTCCGCATGATTCGGAATATTTTGATGAACATAAGCGGCAGTTTATGCGTAAAGTTGATGAAGCATGCAAGGTTGCGACTAAGGATCGCCCGCTTCCGTTAATTATTACGGGTGCTGACCGAACTATGAGCTTTTTTAAAGAGGTTCACAAGCAGCCGATAGCAGCTGAAGTTTCTGGTGACTTTGAGCTCTATTCGATCTTTGATTTGGCTGATGCGATTGAACCTGCAACCAAAAAACTTTGGGAAGAAAAACAAAAAAATAAATTAGCCGAATTTGATCAAGCGGTTGGCAAGCTTCATCACGCCTTTGGGATACGAGCAGTATGGAAGATGGCGCAAGAAGGTCGGATCAAAGACTTGCTTGTGGAAGAAGGGTATGCGGTACCTGGTGCTATTAACAAGGCAGATTCTACGAATATAATGCTTGCTTCGGATTCAACATTGCCCGGTATTAGTGATGATTTGGTTGATCTGGTAGTTGCTAAAGTTGTTGAACAGGGTGGTAGTATTACTTTTGTTGACCAGGATAAGCTTAGGGGATATGAACAAATAGCAGCAATTTTACGATTTTAATTCTTTAAAAATTGTTTTTAAGGTTAAAGGGTGGGGCGAGATTCTCGCCCCACCCTTTAAGGTTTTTTTGAATGTTTGTAGTATGTTATCCTTGTGATCGATATTTGTTGATATTGGCATCTATTTTTTGATCATCTACTTCTGTTTTTCCTTGCTGCTCAGGGTCCCAAGAATTTACTGCGTTTGAATAGTGGGCGCATAATTCTACCCAACAATCAAGGCACATTGGGGACATGTCAAACATTTTGAGCTTGTCTTTAGCAACCAAGAAATATTGGGTTCGATCTTTGGTGAGCCTATCAGGCTGAGGTGTTTGTTGGGCTTTCTTGTTCGGAAGATTGTTAAGAAGATATTCTTTTGC
>DNBB01000050.1 GCA_003484685.1 Candidatus Babelota bacterium | reverse complement strand
TTTCGTTGCTCAGAACAAATTGGTCGCTGTGTGCGGTCAGATATTTTTTGCCGAACATAAGGGTAGACGATAATCCGCCATGACCGATGGCCATGGGAACGACTTGGTTGTGGTCCGTATTCATGCTAAAAACGGTTGCCTCGTCTTTGCTGGTTGTTTTGTTAACTTTTTCGTCCTCAACTACCAGGTATGTGCCGCCCTGTTCTTTTATGCGGGCGTGTGCCGTTGTTGTTAGCGGCATAAATGCACGCGTAAGCGACAATGTTCCGCAAAGTGCAATGCTAAGCAAAGCGATAACTTTAAATTTTTCCATAATTTCTCCTTTTTATGGTTCTACTTGTTCTAATTCGTAGTTATTGTTTTTTAAAATACGCCAAAACTGGTAATGAATAACACTCGACCAGTGACTTAGGTGATTGTTGTAAAGCCCCAAAGTAAGTTTTTTACCATCGGTATTGAGCAGCTTTCCATCAAATTTAATTAGGTAGTGCGCATTACCAATGCCATATTTTTGGCTCATGGCCTGGGTGATGTTTTCTAATATAAAGTGACTTGCGTTTGCTCGAAGCGGCGTGTGAACAATCTCTCCGTCTTTGACCTGTAAATAATAGTTTTCCTGGTTTTTATCAACAAGATAGGCGGTGGTCTTTGTTGAATCCGGTATAATTTCTTGCGCTAATATTGCGGTTTGGCACAGCAAGAGGCCAAGTAGGATAATAGTAGTTTTGTCTCTCATAAAAACTCCTTTTCTATTAGTAAATCAAAAACATGTGTTTACCTGCAAGTTTTAAAAAGCGTTGTCTGTTTTGAATATAACTTTTTTGAGGAGGTATGAGTTTGTTATAGTGTCGTAGCGATCTCGCTAGAGCCAGGCATACAGATTGGTCTTCTTTTTTTGTATTCTCAGATTTGTTGTTTGCGCAAAGAGTTTGCTTTTTGTGCTATTGCTATGCGCAGGGGTTTTCTTGAGCGGAGTGGCTGCTTTGAGGGGAAAGCGAATGAGTTCAGCAGAAAAGGGTTTTTGTGTGTTTATGCTCTTCTGAATGATAACCCAGGTGTCAATTGCACCGACCGTTTCTTCTTGATAATCCAGGATCCATGCAAGGCCGCCAACGAGCTTTGCAATGCCTGGATGTGCGGTGTTTGCAAAGAGTGCGCGATTATTTTGTCTGTGGCCTTTAAGGAATGCGGGCACAAAGCTTTTTTCTGGGAATGCCTTTTGAATGAAGGTTTTGATGTCTTCAGAACCAAGTATTTTAGTTGAGCCACCGCGGTTACCAGTTATCGTGCTTTTTGCATTTTCTTCGGTGATATCGTGCCATGTATAGGGACTTTTTCCTGTTTTTTCCCACGCATATGGGTCAAAATAAGGTTTGTATTGCAAATTGATCCAGGCTTGTTTTTTGCTGTTGTCTTGAAGCATCTCATTAATTTTGGCGCAGTTTCGTTCAAAAGTTTTTTTAGCCTCGGTATCCGATTGAATGCATTCTGCGCTTTCGATAGCACCATGAATACACGGGAGGTAGGTATGTGTATGATCTTCATTTTCCCAATCAAGGACGATCATTTCGGGTAACATGTTGAAACATTTGTTCCAGGAAGCGAGTAGTTTGTTGAGCATAGCCTCATTGTTTGTGAGTTCAAATTTTGCACGCAGCTCATCTGAAAAGGTCGTTTTGTCTAAAAAACCGCGACGCTTTGCGATTGTGATGTCTTCATGATTGCCTTTGAGCAAGAAAACTTTGTCGGGATTTTTTAATTTGAGTTGCATAAGCAAAACCCACACTTCAAGTCCTGACGCGCCACGATCCGTGTAGTCACCAAGGCAGAAAAAGAAGGTATTACCAACGAGTTTAAGATCTGTCGTAATGAGGCCATCAGTAATAGCTTTGGTCAGGATTGTTTTTAGTGATTGAAAGTTGCCGTGCAGGTCCCCATGCATAATAACTTTAGCATCTGCGGGTAGCGTGACTTTTTCAACGCATGCCATTCCAGGCGTAATGTTTTCTTGCTTTTTGGCGACCTCTGTTTCCATTAGCTGAATAAATTGGTCTTGTAGCTTTTGTAGGGCAGAACGTTGGTCTTTACCTAAGTCAACGTTGCTTGCAATTTGTTCGTTTATTGCTTGTTCACTATCGTCTTTTGCGTATGCTCTAAGGGTAAACTCGAAGGGGTTACTTTGCTCTATGCTGGCTTCTGATTTTTCATTGGACAAAATGCGTGAGGGGTTCATGCTAGAGAGCAAAAAAATGGCCCCCAATAGGGCCGCAGTAAGCTTTTTCATAATAAAATACGCCTTAATTTCGTTGAATTTTTATTTTTTAAAACAATTAGAATATTTAGTCTAACATGCTTGAGTGTTCATGTAAACTACGCTCTGTTTACATCAGTTTATGGGAATGTTTAGGCTACGAGTATGAATTTCTGGTGAGAGGAGATGGTATGAAAATAAAAGATATTCGGGCGCGTGAGGTTTTCAATTCGCGTGGCTGGCCAACGTTAGCTTGTGATATATATTTAGAAGATGGCTCATGTTGGAGTTCATCAGTTCCAGCAGGTCTTTCTCGGGGCCGACATGAGGCGCATGTTCCCTTTGATAATGACGCGCGCCTATGGGGGCGAGGGATGCGGCAAGCGGCTGAGGCTGTTGAGCGCGATATAGCGCCACTACTTTTGGGGCGTACCGTTCATGCCATTACTATGGATCTTGAAATTCGTGATGCGGACGGAACACAAGATAAATCATTGTTTGGGGCGCCAGCTATGCTTGCGACAAGTATGTCTTTGTATCGTGCCCATGCTCATTCTGAAGGGGTTGAGCTATATGAGTTTATTGGATATGCCATGGGGGCTGAATCTATTTCTTTGCCATTCCCCCTATTTAATCTAATTAATGGGGGCTTGCATGCTAACAATAACTTGTTAATCCAAGAGTTCTTGGCGATGCCGGTTAATTTTACTGATTTTACTTCAGCGTTTGATGCGGGAGTTGTTCTGTTTCATGAATTGGGCAATATCCTTAAAAAAGAAAAGATCCCGTATACCTTTGGTGAGGAGGGCGGGTATTCTCCGCAGCTAACGAATGAAAAAGAGGCGCTTGATATTTTGCAAGAAGCCATTGCGTACGTGCAATTGCAGTACGGGTACTCATTTTTTTGTGCGTTGGATGTTGCTGCTTCTCAGTTGTATGATCCGGCTTCAAAACAATACCAGGTACGTGATGCACAGATGAGTTCTGCTGAGATGGTTAATTTTTATGTGCGACTTTGTGAAGAATATCCAATTTGTTCGATTGAAGATGGCTTGCATGAAGAAGATTGGGAGGGGTGGAAACTTTTGACCCAAATGCTAAAAGATCGGATCCAGATTGTTGGAGATGATATTTTTGTCACCAATCCGCATCGCATTGCGTATGGCATTGAACATGAGATTGCTACGGCATCAATTATTAAGCCTAACCAAATTGGGTCCGTTACGGAGGCTATTCAGGCTATCCAGCTCTGTCAGGAACATGGATGGATGACAATTATTTCTCATAGATCCGGCGAAACCGAAGATAGTTTTATTGCTGATTTGGCTGTGGGAAGCAATGCTGGGCAAATTAAAGCAGGCGGGCTAACGCGCGGTGAGCGCCTGGCCAAATATAACCGTTTGTTAACGATCGAGGATCATTTAAAGCGTCCGTTAAGTGAATAGTTTTACTTCTTTAGAGGGTTTTCGCGCAGTTCTGCAAGGCGCTTAAGCCCTTCTTTTTCCCACGCTTCAAGCGTTGGCTTTTTGGTAGAGGTTTTAGCCTGTTCTTTTTCTGGAGCGCGTGCCTGGTATTGGGTAAAGAGCTCGCTTCCAGTCACGTCCTGTTCGCTTGAGAAATAGAGCATGGTGACCGGATCTTTGAGATTGGAAAACAGCTCCCCACTTTTGATAATTTCTCTTCCTTCTTCAATCAATTCTTCGGTTAGTTGATTGAAACCAGCCCGCAATTTTGGATCGATAACGGTTGGGTGAATAAAAATGGCGAGATTACTCTTTTCTCGTGTTTGTGCATTGCCTTTAAACAGGTTGCCAATGATTGGTATCGAGCCTAAGAGCGGCCACTGGGTATTGCTTTCTGCGTCATTAACTTTTGCCAGTCCCCCCAATACCCATATGTCACCCGAGTGCATCGAAGCACTAGTTTTGACTTCTTGGGTCTTGCGTGTGAACGTAGCTTCGTCGGTAAAAGATTCAACCTTAGCGTTTACCTGAAGTGTTATGCGATCTAACGAGCTGATACGCGGCTTGATAGTAACGGATGTTGTCGCATCAAAGTCTTTGATTGGGATGGTAGTATTTACGGTTTGCCCGTCAGATGTTCCTTCTTTGCGCCGTGTGACGGTGCTGCTTGCGGTAGTTTCTTCGTTGTTCTTTACGCTCACGATAACTTGGGTAACTACTTTGCTTTCGATCCAGCGGTCTAAGAGCTTTAAAACACCCCAAATGCTGTTGTTCGTTTTATCAGCAAGCGAGATGATCATAGACCCGTAGTTGTTTTGGCCAGTTGTAGCGCTGAGCGCCATATCGGCGCTTCCTGAGGAGACGAGCTTTAGCAAGTCAGCAGCAAGTGTTTGTGGCGTAAAATCGGCAGAGCCAGGTAGCGGATCAACGGTAATTGAGGATAAATGGCCGCTCTGGTAAGTGAATCCGTTTGGTAGGAGGTTGTTTTGATCAAGTGCCAGTGGATTTCGTGTGTGGGCTTTTAATTCTTTTTTGCCGACAAAGGTGAGGTCAGCAATAAGGATTTGGATGGCGATCTGAAGCTGCGGTTTGTCAAGCTGTTGAATCAATGCTTTGATTCGTGGCCAATCCTTTCCACTGCATGCAATAATAAGGCGGTTGCCTCCAATGGTAAGGCCGCTGCTAAAACTACCACCACGCTGACCGCCTTTAGCACTTTCTTCTTCGGCAACAATAATAATTTCATCAAAATATTGTTCAGGACCAGAAAAGTCTTTTTTCGACTGACCCTGAGTAGGTTGCACGATTTTGCTCAAAACGTTTGCAAATGCTTTTGATTCAAGGTATTGCAATTCATACACGTGTAAGATTGAGCTGCCATTCTCGGGCTGTTTATCAAGGTGCTCATATACAAGCTTGCGAATTCGGTTGATGGAGCTTTCTTGGCCTATAACGATTAATGAGTTGTTTTGTTTGTTCGCAATTACCCGGGTATTCGGTGCAAAATATAAATCCTCATGTGTCTTAATGGTTGGGCGCATGCTGTGCATTTGGCCCTTGGCAGCAGCAATAAGTTGATCACCAATAATTTTGGCGAGAATTGTTGCGCTCGCATTAAAGAGTGGGATCTCTTCAATCTTTTCTGGTGAACCAGTTTGATCAAGCTTGAGTACCAGATTCATGGTCGACGCAATTTTTCGTGCAGAACCAGTAAAAATAATACTGTTGGTCTTCGGTTCATAAAAGTAACTTGTTTGTGTACCCAAAGTATCACGAATCAAAAGGTTGATTGGGTCATTGCTCGTTGCCGATTCGGGGGTTCGGAAGTTAGTTAAAAAGTACAGAGCGCGAATGTGTTCGTCGGTGTTAGGAAGTTTTTCTGGATCAACGTTAACAAAGAGGGGAAGGCCACGGCGTGTGAGGTTGTTTTCGTTGAGTTTTTGAATGATTACGGCACTGCTGCTCTGGCTCATTGCATAACCAGAAAGTTCCATAAGCGTTTCGGCGTAGCGTTTTGCTTGGCTGAGGGGAAGTCGTTTTCGCTTGCCAAAATTTATTTTTTGCGTGATTTGTTCCGAACCATACGGAAAAATGACATTATGTTTTTCTGCATGAGCTATTTTTTCAAGCAGCGTTCGAAGCTCTTCTTCCTTGTTAACCTTGATATAGGTTTCGCGCTTGCTTTTGTTTGGCTGCTGGGAGGTCGCTGACTGCATTTGCTCACAGCAGAAGAGGGCAAGGCCAAAGATAATGAATAGGCGAATTCCAAGCATCGGTTATTCCTTAGGTGACGGTTGGTTGAAGCGTCGCAATCGTGATCGTGACATCAAGTGACTTGGTATTGTTTTTGTTGCGACTCATAATAAGATCTTTGGTAAAGATACGGGGATTTTTTTCCAATGCAAGTATGAGCTCGGTAATATCCTGCATAGTGACTTCAGAAAAGCTCGCTTCAAGCTTGATTTCGTTATAGCCATTGTTTAGATTGCGGGCTGAGCCAATTTCTGGCTCTTTGGTGCTTTTGCTGGCAAGGTGGGTGTCTTCGATCGTTTGGTCGAAGAATTCTTTGATTTTAAAAGAAGGATCCTTTGTTAAAATGGATTCCACTTCTTGTTTTTTTTGTTCAACAAGAACGTTTTTTTGGAGGATTTGTTGGGCTTGACGGCGCATTTTATTGATATTTGCGACCTCTTTGATGACGTTATTAGTGGCATGGTGTCCGTAGACCATGAGTGCAATGTTGATAAGAGCAAGAACACCTGCGCCAATTGCAAAATATCGAATTTGTTTTGTGGTATCCAGATCGGCAAGCCACATCCGTATTCTTTCTAGTGCGGTCATAGTTCTCCCAAGGCATCTTTTTGGACTGGTAACTGCATAGAGAACCGAAGGTCCTGGAGTCGCGGAATAGTGACAAAGAGATGTGTTGTTTGTAGTCCTTCTTCAAAGTCTCGTAGCGCGGCAAAATTAGGTACGGCCCCTTCGAGCGAAATAACTTCTTGTCCGGAGAGTTCATCACGACGAATGATAAGTCGGCGTAGGTCAAGATTTAATTTTTCGCGCGAGAGCGTTGTGTTCAGCTTTTGAATATATCGCAAAAATGCGTATTTATTGGTCGTAAGCGCCGACCAGAGTTGTTCATTTTTTATCAACGCTTGTTCTGACTGGTTAAGGGTGTCTTTAAGACTTCGCTGGCGACTGGTGAGATTAAATTCTTTTTTGAGTCGCGTCGTAATCTCTTGTTTTGACTTTTCTGCTTCGCTTCGCAGTCGTCGCAAAGAAAAAATGTTTATAGTAATGGGAGTTGCAAATAGCAAAAGTGCTACCACGATACCTATGGTTGCTTGGTACACAAAGAGCTTTTGTTGTTGTTCTTCCTGAAACATGCGTCCTAAGTTAAAACTTTGGCTAAGCGTGCCGGGCAGTGCGGCGGTAATGCATTTAAAAAACTTTGCGGGGATCTGGTGTGAATTTTGTTGTTCAACAACAGGAAGTTTGATGATTTCTAGCGGTCGTATGATTTCGACTTTTTTGCCTAGTTGCTCGCTAATTACCTGGGCCAAAGAGCTCATTTGGGCGGCGTTTTCTGTTAGAATGACAGTGTAATCAGCATTCGGTATGCGTTGTGCCCGTAGCAAAGCTTCAATGGAAAAAGTTGTTTCACGTAATAGCCCGGAAAGTTGCTTTTGTTCTTCTTCTTCAAGGGTGCGTGCATCAAGGCCGGCCATTTTTTCCGATAGTCCGATATTAATTGTCCGAACAGCCAAAAGTTCTTGGTTATGAACCAGTGAAATTTCAGTTGAACTGCTGTTGCTTGCTATGAGAATGTAGTTTTTTTCTTTTTCAAAAGTCTTAAGGTGTTCCAGTGTGGCAAAAAGCTCAATCGGTCCCGTTGTAATGCGTGTAGGAATAAGCCCCTGCTCAAGGAATGGGAGCAGGCTTCGATTCATAGTATCAGCTTGCAGGGCAGTGGTGAGCCATGGTGTTTGAGCATCGAGAGATGACGTTGTTGCAGGAATCGCATCAAAGACTGCCTCGTCAAGCGGGAAAGGAAGCGCATCACTAAGTTCAAATGGAAGGATTTGTCTGATTTTTGAGAGGTTGGAGAACGGCAGGGTAAGGTTTTTGAAGCTAATTTGCTGTGCGGAAAGGGTGACGATAATTCGATCGGCCTTGTTAAAGGCATTTTTTATTTTTTGCAGGCTGTTACTTCGTTCTTCGTCAGTATGCGCCGGCTCTTCGACCCATTGTTCTAAGGTTATATGGGAACCAGAGGCCGAAATAAGAAGCGCTTTGATGGAGTGATCGGAAATATCAAACGATATGATCTGTTGCTTAAATATAAAATATGAACCGATCTGGCTGGGGATAAATATTTCTCGCATCATAAGAAAGACCCTAAGGGTTTGCTGTTTTGCCAAGTTTCTTGACGTTTTTTTGCCTGCTTTTGGTTAGGATAAATGTAGCGATTTTCTTTTTCGAGGAACTCTTTGATTGTGGTCGATGCATCTCGTTTTTCACTCTCAAACATCCAACGATGAATTGGGTCCATAAGGGAGCTTTTGCTTTTTGATAGGTTCAATGTCTTTTGGAGATCTTCGATGTGTGCCTGGGTAAATTTCTTGCTTTCAGCTGAGCTTGACGGTGGAATGACTTCGGGTGTGATAAAGATCAGCAGGCTTGATTTGCTCAGAGATTGTGCGCGTACTTTGCCAAAGAGCCAGCCGACCAGCGGAATCTTACTGAGCGGGTTACTATGGTACTCGTGTTCATTTTCGGTGTCTTGCAGAAAGCCGCCTAGAACGGCAGTTTCTTTGTTAGCCACGGTTAGCGTGGTAATGACTTCTTTCTTATTTTTATCGCCACTGTCTACCGCACCGGTGAACTGATCGTCATGTACCTTAATATTAAGCGTGATATATCCTTCATAACTGATGCGTGGAGTAATCTCGATACTTAAATTTGCGTCATCATCCTTGTATGTTGTGCGGCGGGTGCCGGATGAGTCGTAGATGTACTGGCTAATGACACTACGTTTTTCCCCAAGAGAAATTGAAGCGCGGTAATTGTTGGTTACCATAACAAACGGTGTTTGAGTGATGCTTGCGCTGGTATATTCTTCGAGCATTTGAAGCAGGAGAAAAACGCCCCACGCGTCGTTACCAAGGGTCAGGTATGTTGAACCAACGGGGGCACCTACAGCTAGGTTGACGAGGTCTCCCAAGAGGCGCATTGCACCAGGCGTGCCCGTTGCAGTGTTTTCGACAATTGGTTTATCACGTAGGCCGGATGTTTGGAAGCTGATATTACCAAGAAGGCCATCCATCATTGGTTTGCTGTTGCGAAGCTGGGTGCCAAGTTCTTTTGCTTTGGAAACGTCTATGTTGGCAATAAAAACCCGGAGCGCGACTTGGGGCTGTTCAACGTCAATTTCTCGTAAAAGCTCTTCGAGTTTTAGCCATTCTGGATAGGAGCAGGTAATTATGAGCTGGTTAGTGCTTGCCTCAGGAACGATATTAATCGGGCCAAAGTATTGATCACCACTGCGTACGCTACCACTTTGTGCAGCATCGCTTCCGGGCTTAAAGTTAACGACACGACTTAAGATTGCGGCTGCAGCTTCGGCTTCGATGTTTTTAAGGTGGTACACCTTAGTAAATTTAAATGGGAGATCACTTGGTCGGTCGAGCACTTCGGTAATAAAGTTTTGTACTTTTTTAACTCCAGTTTCGGAGCCAAGGAGGATAAGGCTATTGGTTCGAGGCTCAGGAATAATGCGTATGCCGGTTGGCAGGTATGATAGGGTGTTGGTTCGAGGGCCCATTAAGCGGGTAGAAAGTGCGCGTTGAGCCTGTTCTTCTTCTTTTACGATGGTACTATAAAATGCTGCAATTTCGTTAGCGTCACCATTATTGAGCCGTACAATGGCCATAACTTCTGGCGCCGTTGAATGGTCGAGTTCATCAACAATCTCAAGCATTGTTTTAATGTTATATGCATGATCGGTAATTACCACAGCGCGGATATCTGGGAAGATGATAAGGCGCGGCGAAGTCTGACTCTTCATCATGTCAAAAAGATTTTTAACGGCATCTAAGCTGGTATTGCGAGCAAAATAAACGTACCGAATGAGGGTGTCGTCATTTGGAAGCTTGGCAGGATTGATGCCAATAAAGGTTGGCAGTGGACTATTAGTTGCACCAAACGGTGCTTTTTGGTCGAGAGTGGTAACACGGTATAAGCGTTCAATGTTGGTTGGAACGATGGCAAATCCGGCCATTTTCAAGAACGTGACAAAGAGTCCCCAGGCGTCCTTTTTGCTTAGAGGTGTTTCGGTCTTAAAAGAAAGGCGTATGCCTTCTATCTTCTTGCTCTGCGCAGGAAGTGGATTGAGTATTTCGTCAAGCATGAAGGTAATATTGTATTGGTCTTGAATATAGGTAAGTATCGAGCGGAGTTCAGCATCTTTAAAATTAAATTCGACTAGTTCATCTGGGTTGCCAAAATTCCAAGGATCCAAATGCGGCGGTTCCTTTTGAAGATTAAGCCCTTGCGTCGCAGCTGATGTCGTAAGCGAAAATGCTGCTTTTTCTGCAAAATTTTTAGGTCGCTCTCGCCAGATGGTAACATCGGGGGAGCTTTCTAGTTGCTCTGGCTCAAAGGTCTTTCGCCAAGCGGGGGTCTGCACTTCTTTTTCTTCTGTTTGGCGAGGTTGTTTTAATACCGGTGATAATGGTTCATCCGTTGGTGCAATGAGTTCTTTTTTGCTGGTATCTTCTTCGTCTAATTCTTCTTCTTGTTCGTTTGAATCGACTCTCGAAGGTTCTGTTGGCAAAATTTTTTGCGTTTCCTCGTCTTCACCCTCTTCAGGTTCGCTTTCTTTTATCTCTTTGGTGAGTGATGTTATTGGCTGTAGACTTTTTTGCGATTCGATACCCCGTTCTGCGGCGATTTGCGAAACTTGTTCAATGAGTGAGGGGCGTTTAGGTGCAGGCGCATCTTGGGCAGTCAAAAAAAAGGAGAAAGCGCACAATAGGGCGCTTGTGAGTATGAAATGACGCGGTTTGCAAACCATATAATTCCTAGCGCTGTAAGAAGGCTTTTCTGCCTCCAAAGTTTAGCATGGCATCACGAGTCTGTCTTCGGTATGTCTGGGGGATATCACTTGGACCGGTTGTTTGCTCGATTATTTCTTTCGCCAGCGCAGTATCTCGTTTTGATTCATAGGGAGCTTTTTGTGGAAGATAGGTCTGCATAGGAGTCTTTTTAGCGGCCGCTTTTTCTTGATCTATCTGGTATGAAGCTTTTTCCTCAAGTTCTTCTTCGTCAAGAAGCTCTGGTTGGCAAATATATGCAAGATTTATTGTTTGGCCGTTACGCAATACCGCAACAACAATGGCTTGTGAGTCGCCATTTTCTTTGATTTGGTTGAAGATGGCAAGGCGTTCTTTTGTGCTTCTCGGTTCAATGTCGTTAATTTTGGAAATAACATCGCCCGTCTTAAATCCAAGTGCTTCACCCAAGGATTGCTTATAGATCTTACCAACGCGGCACCCAATGCTTTCACCCTGAGAGAAGGCCGTAGTAATATCTAATGTTTCAAGCAGTTGCGCGATATTGCTTACGGTTTCGATAAAGGCGATTGTCTCGATTTCAAACGTGTTTGATTGACCTTCAGCGGGGCGGATGATTTGGCTCCAAACTTTGTCGCCAACGTAGATAGGATCTTTTTGCGCATCTTCTTCGGTTAAGAATATGATCTCTTGTTGTCCATTTGATCGTACAAAGATAGCTTTGCTTTTTTCCAGCTTAATAAGATTGGCGTCTTCAATTTGATCGCCAACTTTGAGCATTTTTTCTTCTTTAGTTTTTAAATCTTCGACAATAGCCCGGGTAAAAAGCGCGTTGGAGTTGCGCAAAATGCCTTTGAGTTTGATTTCAAGAGGGGGGAGAAATTTGGCCGGCTCGCGAACAAGCGGATCGGGCGTCTGTTCTTCGGGCGGTTGCGGCGCTATAAGTTTCTCGCGTGGTTTTTCTTTGGGCTCGACAATTTTTGGTTTTACAAAGGTGCCAAACAGATCGTTTTCGTAGACGAGCGTTGGATTGATCTGCGAAAGGGTAGAATCAAGTACGGTTTGTTGCATTGTGGTTCGAATGGATATTCGTTTAGGTGTTTTTGGCTGTACAAAAAACAGGAGCGCTGTGGAAAAAAGATAGGTAAAAAAAAGGAGACCATTTAAGATCCACATCGGTACTGTTGCATACATAACCGCTCTGTCCAGCTTCCGTAGGTATAAGGGGTGCAACCATTTTTCTTATACTTGCGCGTGGCCTATTGTTTGTCAAGGTCGTGCCAGCTTATAGCGCCGGTGGATAGCGCCTTGAGGTCAGCTCAAAATTAAGAAGTCGTTCGATTATTTTTGATTTATTCGAAAACGAATTCTATATCAAATAGCTTTTTGGTTGTTGCCAAGTTGTTTTTCATATATTCAACGTTGTTGCTCGAAGGTTTGAAAGTACTATTGGCAAGTCTTTGAGTGGTTATATCAAAACTAAGTTGTTCTGGTGTGCCGAAATAGATAGCATCAACTTCTTTGTATTCTTTTACGACTGACTGCTTGGTGAGGACTTTAAAATAGTCGCTTATCAATTCGGGTACGATCGTATCAGCGGCGCCATCAAGCAAAGCTGCTACCTGACTGTTAAGCGTCGCTTTATCGTCTGCTGTTATCGTGTGGAACTTTTCATCTGAGTAGATGCAGTACGCAAAAATATTGGAGATGTGATCTTGTATTTGAGCCTTTATCTGATTGTCTACCGCTGGATCGTTTTTCAGCTTTTCGTAAGAGGTTTTTAGCGCCATAAATACTTCTTGCGCCATAAATACTTCTTGCGCCATGTCTCTGTGTATTTCTATGTGTACTTCTTTGTTGTTTTTTGAAGCAGAAAAAACTAGTGATTCATACGCCTCGAGCAATGCTTTTGTTGCACCGACATCTCCTTGATGCGCAGCACAATCAAGGGCAGTTTTCTCTTCTTTTGGGTTTTTTGCGGAAAGCAATTCAAGTTTTTTGCTTGTGGGGCATGCGTCTATCAGGGCTTTTATTACATTTTTTTTTGCATAATGTAGGGCTGTATCGCCAGCTTTGTTTTTACAAGAAAGCAATTCAAAAACTTTGTCTTGAGGACATGAATCTAATAGCGTTTTTACTTCTTCGGCGTTTTCGTGGTGCGCTGCACAATGAAGGGCGGTGGTGCCCACGTAGCTTTGCTTGGTGAGCAATTCAAACTTTTTGCTTGTGGGGCATGCGTCTATCAGAATTTTCATTACATCTTTGTGCGTATATATGGCGGCACAATGGAGCGCGGTAAATTGCTGCCAATCCTCAGCAGCAAGCAGCTCAAAGATTTTGTCTTGAGGGCAGGATTGTAATATTTTTTCGACTACCCCAGCGGAATCCTTTTCAGCAGCAGTTGTCAGGACTATGCGATGATCAAACCCATCTGCAGCAGCTATCAGGGCTGTGCGACCAAAGTTATCTTTAGTAGTAAGCAGCTCAAAAAATTTATCTTTAGGGCAGTATTGTAATATTTTTTCGACTACCCCAGTGGATCCATTGTGTGCCGCAACAATCAGGGCTGTGCCGCCGAACCCATCCTTAGTAGCAAGCAGATCAAAAAGCTTCTCTTTAGGGCATGATTGTAATATTTTTTCGGCCATCTCGGTGGATCTATTTCCAGCAGCAATATGGAGCGAAGACAGTTGGCCTTGTTTGTATTTTTGGCGCATACCCCCAATAACAGTTGGAATTATTTTTAGGGCTGCATCTAGAGTTATGTATATGGCAACAGAAAGACAAAGCCTTGTTATAAGAGGGTGATCTTCAACAAACTTTCCCAATGTATTTGAAAGGGTATTTGTATTTTTTGGAGTAAAATCCTTGAAAGAGTCAATAAGACCTTGTCCTTGATTATTTATTTTATCTATTTCTAGTTTATCGGCTTCAACTTTTAGTTCTCTAGGTAAAACTTCATTTAAAGGGGTGTTTCCCTGTTGTATTGCGTGGACCCTTGGCAAAGTTGATGGACGTGCTGAGTGGATTTGAGTCACGGAAGTTACGGCTAGCAGGATTATGACAAGGTTGAAAAATTTTCTATGCCTCATTTCGCATCCTTATTTTAAATTCAATCTTGTTATTTTTCCTTTATTTAAAAATATACCGAAGATTAATTTTGTCAATTATGCAAGTTTTTTACTCACAAGCTTGCGTACGTCATTGATAGGTTTTGTGTTGCTAGTTCAAAGCGGGATCCTGCTCTGGAGTACTAAATAAATCGCGATTTATTTAGTACTCCAGTCTTTTGTTTTGACTTATTGGAAAACGAATTCAACATCAAACAGACCGTTGGTTGTTGCCAAGTTCTTTTTCATATTTTCTTCATTTTTGTTGTTGCTCGAAGGTTTAAAGCTACTGTTGGCAAGTTTTTGCTGGGTAATCTCAAAATGAAGCTGATCTGGAGTACCAATGTAGGTATCATCAACTGTAACATTTGTATAGTCTTTTACGACTGACTGCTTGGTGAGGACTTTAAAATAGTCGCTTATCAATTCGGGTACGATCGTATCAGCGGCGCCATCAAGCAAAGCTGCTACCTGACTGTTAAGCGTCGCTTTATCGTCTGCTGTTATCGTGTCGAACTTTTCATCTGAGTAGATGCAGTACGCAAAAATATTGGAGATGTGATCTTGTATTTGAGCCTTTATCTGATTGTCTACCGCTGGATCGTTTTTCA
>DNBB01000007.1:51702-62598 GCA_003484685.1 Candidatus Babelota bacterium | reverse complement strand
ATAATCCAGCGATTAGAGATCGCAAATATCATTGCCCCGATACCAGCGGCGCAGAAAAGAACGAATACGAAAAAAACAATGTTTTTACTGGTACGATTCATTGCCAAACTCGGGGTTTAAAAGAAGTTGCTGTAAGAAAGAAGCGCGTTGGCCGCTTTCTGTTTTTTTGATGGCGATCGCGATTGCACGGGGCTCTCCGATTAGAATGCAGAGCTTTTGTGCCCGCGTAAAGCCGGTATAGAGCAAATTTCTTTGTAGTAGCATAAAATGCTGCATAAAGCAGGGGAGCACAACAACAGGATATTCTGATCCTTGGCTTTTATGTATCGTGGTAGCATAGGCCAGGGTAATCTCACCAAGTTCGTCAACCTCGTAGGCAACGTCGACTCCTTGGGTATATTCAATGACGACCGATTGGTTTTCTGGATCGACTGATTTAATTACACCTAAATCACCATTAAATACATTTTTGTCGTAGTTGTTGCGGAGCTGCATAACGCGGTCGCCCGGGCAAAAGTTGGTTCCAAAAAAACTTACTTTGGGGCGAGGTTGAGGAAATAATAATTTTTGCATGAAATGGTTAAGGGCATGTGTCCCTGCAATGCCACGATTCATGGGACTTAATATTTGAACGTCCTGAGGGGTGAATTTTCGTTTAGGCAGTTCTTTCTCAAAGAGCCGTTTGAGGTAGGGATATAGATTTTCCGCAGAGGGTTCCTTAATAAATATAACATCCTTTTTTTCTGGAGGGACATCAATTGCTGTTGAGGGGAATTCACCATGGTTAATGCGATGTGCGTTGAGGATAATAAGGCTTTCTTTGGCCTGCCTAAAGATTTCGGTTAGTCGGGTTGTTGCAACTTGTTCGCTGGCGATCATGTCTTTAAAAAAGTTACCTGGTCCAACGGAGGGTAGCTGATCAATATCACCCAAAAAGATTACTTGCGCAGATTGGGGGATGGCGTTTAAAAGGGCATGTGCCAGAAAAATATCGATCATTGATGTCTCATCAATGATAAAAACATCCGCGACTAAGGTGTTTCCCTTGTTGTATTTAAACTTCATGAGTTGGGGGTCGAGCTCGAGCATGCGATGGATCGTTGTTGCATATCGTCTAGTACTTTCCATCATCCGTTTTGCGGCGCGACCGGTGGGTGCAGCCAGCTTGTAGGTAATGTTGTGCGCGTCTAAAATTTCGAGTAACGAACGGACCAGGGTAGTTTTTCCGGTGCCAGGACCTCCGGTAATAATGGAGACATTATGAGAAAGGGCGGTGATTATGCCCCGTACTTGCTGCTCGTGTAAGGCAATGGTATTGGGTTGCACTGTAATAAGACGACGTGCAATAGCGTCTAAATCAAAGGTACGCTTTCGCGGGTATTGTTTTAAGGCCAACAATGATTGGCTTATGGATTGCTCAATGCGCAAGTGTTTGGCTAACCCTAACCAAATTTTGTTATTGTGGGTAATGGCAATAATACGGCCGTGTGTTTTGAGTATTTCTAGAATCCTTGGAATTTCGTTGCTGGTAGGCGGAATAGCAAGGATATCGGCTGTTTTGCTTATGACATCGCTTGCTTCAATATACAAGTGTCCAGAGCTTGTTGCAGTGGTGAATGTATGCAGGATCCCTGCAGAGATGCGGCGCGGGTCATCAGCGGCTATACCCATTTTTTGTGCAATGCTGTCAGCAGTTGCAAAGCCGATCCCCCAAACATCTTCTGCTATTTTATAGGGATTTTCTTGAACGACTGACAAGGTTGCATGCTTGTAATGCTTATAAATGCGCAAAGCATAGGCGGGCGAAATGTCTTTTTCGCGCAAGAACATGAGAACACGGCCAAATTCGCGCTGTTCTTGCCACGCATTCATAATTTGCACGGCGCGCTTGGGGCCAATGCCTTCTATAGAAGAGAGGCGCTGAGGCTCTTCTTCAATTACGCGAATGAGATCTCCACCAAATGTGCGTACTAGTTTTTCTCCGTACACTTTGCCGATGCCTTTGACCATGCCGGAGCCAAAGTATTTAATTAAACCATCGGTGCTTGTGGGTATTAGCACTGTGCAGTTTTGTGCAAAGAATTGTTTTCCGAATTTGGGATGTGTGGTCCAGGAACCATAGACATCTACCGATACGCCCTCTTTGAGCAGTGGCGTGGTACCCCGTACAACTGTCGATATTGCTGGTGTGTGCAGCACAAAAATAGTGAAACCGCTGCTCTCATCGCAAAATACGATGCGTTCAACGGTTCCTGTTAGCTTTTCTAATTGTTTTTCTTCGGTTAGGGCCACGATTTTTTCATCAAGGTTATTTAGTTTTTTTAAGGGCCTCTCGATATGACCGGTGTGATTTAGGGCAGTTTTGTACTAAATCAGACAAAAAGAGAAGCAGGTCCTCAATGAGTCTACCAGAGACGGTAAATTTTGTTAGGCGCTTAGTAAGCGTTTCTTTTTCGTTGTTTTCTATTTGGCTCCATTCAAGCAATATGCTGTCCTCACGATTGCGCAGGATACTCCAGTTTTTGATCAACGGCATCATGAGCTGTTTGCCTTTTTGTAGATCTTCTAAGTATTCGATAGAGAGCTTTTCAAAATCGATTTTTAGATATTTAAAAGATTCTTTAAGTGCGGCATCCATTTCCCCCATTGTTTTTTCTAACTCAATGAGTTCTTGTATAGTTTTGTAGGTGTTTTTAAAAGGGATGAGACCGAATTTGTCGGGTCCGGAGCTGTAAGCTGTTAATGGAAAGGGAAGGGGAAAGTCATAAACAAGTGCGAGTTTTTGCGCAATATCAAGAGATTTTGCACCATTGAGGAGCATGATAAGGTTTTGTGCATATGAAAAAATTTGTTCGATGCAGATTGCTTGGGTACCATCAACGAGTCGTAGTATGGCCGAGTCAAGCGCAACGGGTTGTATAGTGCGTGAAATTGGCTGCCAGCCCGAAATCAATAAAAATGTAGTCAGCCAGAAACGTCGCTTCATGTCTGTCTCCCTGTCTATGTATAAGATTACCAGTGAATATGTGCTGAGAACCCTGCGCTCCAATCGTTCCCTGTTCCAGAGCTGTAAAAGGTATAGTCACCAAAGAGCGAAATACTCCAAAAATGTTCATTGCGATTACCGCTCCACGTGAGCGATGCAAAGAGTTTGTTATCAAAGGCATTTGATGGTTTGGCAGCGAGAACGTCAAGCGGGAAATGGCTTGAATGAGGTACTTTGGCCGAAACCTGATCAGCGCCTTGGAACCAAAAATCATAACCACACTCTAAATTTCCTGCCCAATGTTCTTTTTTGAGTGCGCCACGGTATTCAAATCGGGGTCCTGGGGTAATGCGGACGGTTCGTGGAATTGGATAGAGCGAGCTAACCAGTTGGTCTTGAAGAAATTGAAGATTTTTTTGTACATCAGCTTCAATGCTGTAGTCCCTGTTGAATGAAGCAGCATCTTTGATTTCATTAAAAAATCGTGTGGTGTAGTAGGATGTACCGGCGCCTAAGCGCGCCATGTGGCGATGGCTAAAGGATGATGTCATATGATATTCGGCTTCGGCCCGTGCAAAAGCGCTTAAGTATCCCTGTCCAAGATTGGTGTTGCCTGCGATTCGTGTTAGCCGTTCGATAATACCTAACCCTAAGGCTTTGGCGATATCAAGCTCTTTTTGTCCGTAGCCATCTTCTAAGCCACAGGCAAATACCATGAAATCAACGGTTGGCTGATTGGGACATTTTTCAAATCGTCCGCCGATAAGTTTATCGGTAAACACGCAAGCGCTGGGGAATATAATTTCCGGGCCAACGGCGAGCTCAAGGTTGCCACAGCACCCAGTAATTAGCGCGATGAGTTTGAGATCTCCTAAACCCAAAAGATCCTCAGCGACATGCTCACGGATGGCTTTGTTGACGGCATTGGGATCTTGGGCTGGTTGATCTTGAATTAAACTCTTAATAAATGGTTCATTAGTGATTTCTCCCTGTTCTTTCTCGGTGAGCATAAAATTGTGTTCGATGTAGTACAGCGGGATTTGTGCTTGAATTTTATAGCGGGGTGACCGGTGCGTCCAACCAAAGAGTGCGCCTGCTCGTCGTTCTTCGAGCTTGATATTAGAAAAGAGCGATAGAATCGTGTCGACTGAGATGAGCGCGGCATCGGGGACGAGTTGATGGATTTTTTGACTTAATTTTTCAAAGACCTCTATGAAATCATTATCAAAAGCGCCAAGATAATCGCGTATGGCGTCAAAGTCTTTGTAGTAATATTTCTCTTTGGTTTGGTTAAAAAAGAGCGAACATTCGAATGATGAATGGTGGGCGCAGCATGAGAGGCCTGCGTGTGTTGGCGTGATATTTTGAAAGTACGGAAGCTCAAGAATGGAGCGGGTTACGGTTGGATTAGTCCGCTTATAGAGGTTTTGTTGTAGTACATTTTGGATTCCAATCTGCTCACCCGTGAGCAAGTCTAAAACGGTTTCTGGTGCAATGCTGCACGAGCGTGTCTGGAGATATTCATTGAATGACTCGTCTACGTGGCCTATTTCCTCATCAAAGAATTCAAATGGCGTGTAGGATTGAAAAAATTGGTTGGCGCCATACTGGTGCGCAGGTAAAAATAGTCCGATTACGAAAATAAGAGTTAGGAGCGAGTTTTTTTTGTTTTTAATCATATTCAATACACTTTTTTGGTGATACACTGGGACCCGTCGCGTCAGGTATAAATTGGGTTCATCCTAGCAAGCTTTGCTCTTGTTGACAAAATATTTGTTCAGGGGTCTAGTTGTGTACGAAAAAGAGAAAATTTCCCAGGGAGATTGCATGGCTTATTTTGTGGTTGAAGGTAACATTGGTGCGGGTAAATCTACTTTTATGCGGGTTGTCGGCTCTCTGTTGAATGCACACATTGTGTATGAGCCACATCAAGCATGGCAAAATATTGATGGCGAAAATCTTTTAGACGCATTTTATAGCGATGGAAATCGCTGGGCATATACCTTTCAAACCTACGCATTTTTGACACGAATTTTTGCGCTTGAAGAGCAAATGAAAAAAGCTGAAAAGCCGTATTTGCTTTCTGAGCGTTCCGTTTATGCCGATCGATATTGCTTTGCAAAAAATGCCTATGAAATTGGCCTGATGAACGAGCTTGAATGGAAGCTGTATTGTGACTGGTTTTCCTGGTTTGTTGAGAATCGCACGCAGCGGCCGCTTGGCTTTGTTTATTTACGTACGGATCCGTCGGTATGCTATCAGCGCCTTAATAAAAGAAATCGCATAGAAGAAAAACTCGTTTCCCTTGATTATTTAAAGTTATTGCATGCAAAGCATGAAAACTGGTTGATTCATCGTCAGGATATTTCACATCGGTTACATGATGTACCGGTTTTGGTTTTAGATTGTGATCAAGATTTTGAAGCAAGTGAATCATTGCAGAAAGAACATGCTGATCGTGTTGCCGAATTTGTAGTACAGCAGCTTGGTATTGATCGATCTCAGGTTTTTGCAAGCAAGGTAGTGTAAATAGTCCTTTCTCGGGAGTTTGTCATGGAAGAATATGTGTATATAGTTAAATCGGCTGCCTATCTTGGGGCTGCGATTGCGATGGCTATTGGCGCTTTTGGACCTGCTATAGGTCAAGCATTAGTTGCTTCTCGTGCTTGCGAGAATATTGGTAAATACCCCGAAAAAGCAGGCGATGTTCGCGCAGCAATGATTATTTCGCTTGGTTTTATTGAAGCTTCAGCAATTTATGTGCTGCTAGTAGCGGGTGCTCTCTTGTATCTTGGATACAGTATTTAGGCATTTTATATGATCGTTAATGCACTGCTGTTGTTTCAGATAATCCATTTTTTGTTAGCGTATCTGATACTTAAGTATGTTTTGCTCAGGCCCGCACTTATTTTGATGAAACGTTTAGATCGGGAAAAACTTCTGTTAGAGAGCAACGTTGCTTTGTTGGGTGAAGAGGCAGCTCGGCGAGAGGCCGTTATTGATGCCCAATGGAAGCGCCATTGCCGCGTATTGTATCTACGTTATGAAAAAGGAACAGCTTCTTCAAAGGGTCAGGATATTGAATGCCTCCCTCAAATGACGGCTTCTGAGGTTTCGCCCGAACAGATTAAGCAATTGCGACATCATGTTACTACCGACATTGTGCAGCAGCTTGTAAAGGGAGATTAGCATGATATTGGTAGATGTTTTTTTTGCTTTCTTTAATAGCGCTTTGCTTTTTGGCTTGTTTTGGTTTGTTTTTCGCAAAAAACTCGCGCCGCAAATTACGCGCGAAATGTATGAAAAAAAAGAAGTTCGGGAACAGCTAGGCGATGAACGTGTGCGATTAGCACATACCTTAACATTAATTGATCGTGACCGTGAATTTCGTGATGAGCAGTACCGAACGCTTATGGAAAAGGTTGCAACTTGGGTAGCTTTTGAAGAGTCAGTTGCTGGAAAGCGGATTTTTGAAAAAACATCCTGCCGCGAGCATTATTGCAATCGAATTCAAACACAGATGGAATATTTTCGGCTGGCTCAGATCGAGCACGAGGTCTTTCCGGTGGCTTTGCAGGCTGCTGAGCAGGAACTTAAAAAGCATTTTTCAAATCGAGATGCTGGACAGGCATATATCAGTCGAGCGATGATTTCACTGCTTGGTGATTCGCATGTATAACGATCAAGAAGTTTTTTTAGCACGTAAATATGCAGCAGCGTGCTTGCGCGTAAGTCTTTTGCCCAATGATTTAGAAACTGTGACTCATCTTCAGATGGCAGCACTTTTTTTTCAACGATATGGCGTTGCGTTGTGGCATCAATCGTTGGATGTTATTGCTGGCGTTTTGGCGCAATTTTCAATAAAGGATAATACGCTGAAGTCGCTTTTGCGGCTTCTTGAGCAGGAGCATCGTTTAATGCTTTTTCCGCGTGTTTTTTGTTTTTTTGTTGAGCTTTTTTTAAAGAAACATCGAATTGTCTTTGTGCGTATCGGATATTCGCATGAGCTTATGCCTGAACTAGCGCAGCAATATAAAGATTCTATTGTTCGTCTATTTGGTAGTTCGGTTCTCTACCTGTTGTATGCAAAGCCGGCGCTTTTGGCTGGTGTCGAAATACAAGCAGACCATTGGTACTGGGAGCATTCTGTGCGGCGTTATTTGCGTGCTTGTGCGCGTGGGGTGATCGGGAGTAATTAATGGAAATAAAAAATACAGATCTAATATCGCTTTTTGAGCGTTCTTTGCGCGAGATTCAAGGGCAGACGGTTGAAAAGGGTCTGCGGGAATCGGGAACGGTTATTCAGGTTGGCGACTCAAGCTGCAAAATTATTGGGTTACAAGGTGCAGTCTTCGGTGAGCTGCTCACCTTTGCTGGAGGAAATAAAGGAATTGTTTTAGATCTTAAAGAAGATTCAGTTACAGCCTTTGTTTTATATAGCCATATTCCGGTTAGTGAGCAAGAAATTGTTGAGCGTACGGGAGATGTTTTTAGAGTTCCTGTTTCTAAAGCGTTATTAGGTCGTACGATTAACGCAACGGGAAAACCTATTGATGGACTTGGAGATTTTCCGACAGACGAATTGCGGCCTATCGAGGTTCGTATTCCCGGCATTGTTGACCGAACGCCAATAAATAAACCGCTTGAAACAGGCATTATGGCTATTGATGCATTGGTACCAGTTGGACGTGGCCAGCGGGAGCTGATTGTCGGAAATCGAGGAACTGGTAAAACTGCTGTTGCTCTCGATACGATTATCCATCAAAAAGGCAAAAATGTTATTTGCGTCTATGCATCTATTGGACAGCGCCAGGCTAATATTGCTCGGATGATACGAACGCTAGAAGAACAAGGCGCAATGGAGTACACGATAATAGTTGATGCTGATGCCGGTTCTTCTGCGCTTAACCGCTATCTGGCTCCCTATGTTGCGACGACTGTTGGGGAATTTTTTGTTGCGCATGGGCACGATGTTCTCGTGGTTTATGATGATCTTTCAAATCATGCAACAGCATATCGAGAAATTTCTTTATTGATGCGTCGTCCTCCAGGGAGAGAGGCGTATCCGGGTGACGTTTTCTATCTCCACTCTCGTTTGCTTGAGCGCGCAGGACATTTTAAAAGTGGTGGTTCTCTGACTGCGTTACCGATCGTACAGATTCAGGGAGACGACATTACGGCATATATTCCAACGAATTTAATTTCGATTACCGATGGACAGATCTTCTTAGATACCAAACTATTTAACTCGGGTGTGCGTCCTGCCGTTAACGTAGAGCTTTCGGTTTCTCGCGTTGGTGGGGCTGCTCAGACCAAAGCAATAAAATCGGTAACTAGGGCGTTGCGCTTAGAGTTAGCCCAGTATGCGGAGTTGCTTGCCTTTTCTCAGTTTGGATCTGAACTTGACATGATATCGCAGCAACGGCTTGCGCGTGGTGCTGTCGTTGTTGAATTGCTGAAACAAGCTCAGTTTGAAACAAGCTCTTTCGTTGATCAGGCGCTTAAGCTCTTTTTGTTGAGAGAAGACTTTTTAGATAGGATTGATTTACGAGAAGTATCACGTTGTGCGCGTGAATTTGTCTCGTATGTTGCGGGAGTCTACAAAGATGTCTATGCGCGTATTTACCAGACAGAAGAGCTACAGCAATCCCTTCAATTGCAACTAAGGGATATAGCTCGAGAGTTTATGATGATTTTCTCAGGCCGTGAAGGATCTTGGTAAGAACCCTTGGCGGTAGATGCTCATTTGTTTATACTAAGCTTACTATTTGCGCCCATAGCTCAGCAGGATAGAGCAACGGATTTCTAATCCGTAGGTCGTAGGTTCGAATCCTACTGGGCGCACCAAGCTCTTATTGTTCCAATGTATTTATTTTTCGCCATTCTTGGTAATGAAGAAGTTCTTCTACCGGATTTTCGGTACTAAAAAGTGCTGAGCCGATAACAATATCGCCAACGCCGAGAGCCAAAATACTCTCAAT
The DNA here is from genome assembly GCA_003484685.1 of Candidatus Babelota bacterium. Taxonomy (GTDB): domain Bacteria; phylum Babelota; class Babeliae; order Babelales; family Babelaceae; genus UBA12474. Next base: position 53,631 of record DNBB01000007.1, on the reverse strand, counting down.
GTTTTTACGGGATATGCCTCCGTCCATGGCAATGGTAATGCCATATTGTTGAGTTATTTGATAAGCTTGCGCAGCTTTTTTTAGTGTTGCTTCAACAAATGGCCTGCCAGAGGCTCCTGGTATGACGGACATAAGGACCAAGTGGTCTATCTGCTTGTTATGTATGAAGGGAAGGATTTTTTCCAGGGGTGTTTCTGGGTTGATTGCAAGGCTTGCAAGACATTTTTTTTCTCGAATGAGATCAAAGACTACCGGATCAAACGTGCTTTCTGCATGGATGGTTACAATATCGTTTGGATCGAGTTCAAGCCGCGAAAGAACGGTGCGCGGATTTGACAAAAAAAGGTCTACCCAAAGTGGTTTTTTTACCGCATGTCCTAGTTGGTTTGCAAGGCTTATGCCGCCAATAAGGTTGTCGACAAACTCCAAATCCATTATGTCCAGATGAAAACCATCACATAACGGTTCTAATTGAACAACAATATCACCTAAATATAATTGGTTTGCAGCCATTAAAGAAGGGAATATTCTCATAGGATCTTCCTTAGGGTACTAAAAATTGGCGGGACCCGGTTAGGATACCACCCTTCGGGGGCGGTTGTACAGTTGCGAGTTTGAATTTGCCTTAAAAAGCCACTTTTATTAGTTTAGACTTTAGCGGTTTTTGGTAAGAAATTTTAGTCTTCTATTGTAAAATATTGAGGTTAAACTTTTTTTGAGTATACTCATGGGTAGTAGTTGGTACTAGCAAAATAGGTTTACAAAGAAGACAATAATATTTTTAGGGAGGATTCCATGATGTTTGAAAAACTGCAGCCGTTGTATGACCGGATTGTTGTTTCACGTCTTGAAGAGGTCGAAGAAAAGAGTCCGGCAGGTATTATTATTCCAGACACCGCAAAAGAAAAAGGGCAACTAGGGAAGGTTGTTGCGGTTGGTGGGGGCCGTCGTCGTGATGACGGGACACTGATCCCGCTTCAGGTAAAAATCGGCGACACAGTTTTCTTTGCTAAGTATGCGGGTACTGATGCGGGCAAGGAACTTTTGATTCTCCGCGAAGATGATGTGCTTGGTGTTATTCCTGAATAGGTCTAGAAGTATTGATTATCAATAAGGATAAATTATGGCAGCAAAAAAATTATTATTTGGTGCAGAAGCGCGCCAAAAAATTGTAAAAGGCGTTGATGCATTGGCCGATGCCGTTAAAGTAACTCTTGGCCCGCGTGGACGTAATGTAGCGCTTCAAAAGTCCTTTGGTTCACCGATTGTCACTAAAGATGGTGTAAGCGTTGCAAAAGAAATTTCTTTGCAAGATCCTGCTGAGAATATGGCGGCCCAGCTTGTTAATGAAGTTGCGAACAAGACTGCAGATGTTGCAGGGGATGGAACAACGACGGCTACGGTTTTAACACAAGCTATTTTCCGCGAGGGGAATAAGTATGTTGTTGCGGGCGCTAATCCCGTAGAGCTTAAGCGTGGCATTGATAAGGCAGTTGAAGCTGTGATTGCTGATGTCCAAAAGCGTTCAACGCCGGTTAAAGGCAAGCGCGAAATTGAGCAGGTCGCAACTATTTCTGCAAACTCGGACACCTATATTGGTGGTCAAATTGCCGAAGCTATGGAGCGCGTTGGCCGTGACGGAGTAATAACCGTTGAAGAAGCTAAGGGTATGGACAGCTCGCTTGAGGTTGTTGAGGGTATGCAATTTGATCGTGGGTATATCTCGCCTTACTTTGTAACCGATGCAGACAAAATGAGCGCAACGCTCGAAAATCCCGCTATCTTGATTTTTGAAAAGAAAATTTCAAGCATGAAGCCGCTGCTTCCTATTCTTGAGAGCGTGGCACGGTCAAGCCGTCCGCTTTTGATTATCGCAGAAGATGTTGATGGAGAAGCGCTGACGACTCTTGTGGTCAATAAGCTACGCGG
>DNBB01000007.1:0-51666 GCA_003484685.1 Candidatus Babelota bacterium | reverse complement strand
GAATCTGATATTACTGCGCGTGTTGCGCAGTTGAAGATGCAGCTTGAAAATAGCACCTCAGACTATGATAAAGAAAAGTTGCAAGAGCGTATTGCTAAATTGTCGGGTGGCGTTGCTGTGATCAAGGTTGGTGCAGCAACTGAAACTGAAATGAAAGAAAAGAAAGATCGTATTGAAGATGCTTTGCATGCAACGCGTGCTGCGGTAGCGGAAGGTATCGTTGCGGGTGGCGGTATTGCTTTGCTACGCGCAAAAGAAGTTCTTAGTAAGCTTGCTCTTGAAGGTGATGAACGTCTCGGGGTACAAATTATTGATCGTGCGCTAGAAGAACCTCTTCGTATTATTGCAAGTAACGCAGGGTTTGATGCGTCCGTGGTTGTTAATCGTGTCCGTGAAGGCTCTGGAGACTTTGGATTTGATGCCAAAGAAAATGCCTACGTAGACATGGTTGCCTCGGGTATCATTGATCCAGCAAAAGTTGTCCGATCTGCGTTACAGTATGCAGCTTCGATTGCTGGGTTGTTGATCACAACTGAAGTTTTAGTTGTCGAACTACCTGAAGAAAAGAAGGCTGCTGAAGCTGCTGGCGGACACCCAGGACTTGGTGGTATGGGCGGTATGTATTAAATTTTGATTTTTCAGTACGCTGGGGGTGGCAGTGGTGCCGCCCTCAAGTTGTTATATGACATCAAAAACGCAAAGGCTGCCGCAAGGCGGCCTTTTTTAGGATAAGGAGTATATTGTCTATGGAAGAACGGTACTATGCACAATCGCGTTCGGCGGTTGCTACATTTTTTTCTCGGGTATTTGGCTGGATGACGCTTGGCGTTGGTTTGACGACAGTGGCTGCCTTTATGGTTGCAACTTCACCAGCGGCAATTAAGATGATTTTTGGTTCCGGCTTGTTTTTAACATTGATTATCTTGGCTCAATTTGCTTTGGTTATCGGGTTGTCGGCAGGTATTAACCGCATGAGCTTTTCAACAGCTTTGGGTATGTTTTTNNATGTTTGGGGCGATGGCGTTGTATGGTGTTGTTACGAAAGCAGATTTGACACCGGTTGGTTCGTTTTTATATATGAGCTTGTTTGGTCTTATCATTGCTATGCTTATCAACTTATTTGTACACAGCGCTGCCTTTGACTTAATGACCGGTATTTTCGGTGCTATCATCTTTGCAGGTCTTACTGCTTTTGATATGCAACGGTTGAAAAGCTTTGCTGTTTCTGCACAGAGTAATGGTTCTGAGGCTTTAGATCGTCTCGCCTTAATAGGAGCCCTGATGCTGTATCTTGATTTTGTTAATTTGTTCCTTAGTTTGCTCCGAGTGATGGGTAAGCAGAGGTAAAATTGTTTTTTTGTTATTTTTCCAGGGGCCGAACATTTCATGTTCGGCCCCTGGTTTCTTTAGAGTGAATATTGTGCTTAATGGCGGTGTTTTGTTACGATTTTAGTGGGGGCTACAACAACGAGATTCAGATAAAATTTGGAGGGGAAATGGAGTTTCTTAAAGTACGGCCATGGGCACTATTACTGTTTTGCCTGGGTATAATTACTCAATTGGCCCGCGCAGCAGACGAAGATGTCGTGGTGTTACGCAAGAAAATGTTGGTTTGTGAGCAATTAGTAGCGGAAGGCGAAAAGGTTCTGCGCAAAAATCCGCTGAGTACGGCATGTCGTATTTTTGAAAGTGATGTTCGTTGGCATACTGCAGATTATGTTGTCTCCGTGTTTGGTCTACACCAAGGTTCAGCTGTTTGTTATTTAGATGGTCGCGATACGCGTTTGATCTGGAATTTTTTGGGTGGTCTACGAGAGAATACTGCAAAAAAGGTTACCGGTGTAAAGCAAATAAGTAGATATTCCGATACTCAACATCTGGGACAGGCGCAGTCACAAGATTATATTATCGATGAAATGGTCTCGCAGGGACGTTCTGGCGGTTGGGTTTCGTATGAATGGAATGGCAGTGTTAGATTTTCCTTTGTAAAATTGGTTAAAAAAGCTGATCAGGAATTAATCCTCGGCGTAAGCTTTTATCCTGATTCGCCTCAGTTTATTATCCAACAGCTTGTGCAGCAGGCGGTTTGGTATGGGCAAAAATATGGTGCTGCAGAGCTTTTTCAACAAATCAACAATCCTCAGGGCCCCTTTGTTTATGGGGATATGTATCTTTGGGTATATGATATGGATGGTTTTGCGTTTGCTCATGGACGTAACTTGGCATATGTAGGGCAAAATCGGATGAATTGGCGTGATTCAAGCGGGCGAGAGCGTAATCGTGTTATGATTGATCTTGTTGCGCGTGATACGCAGGGTTGGGTTGACTATGACGAAAATGGATTAAATAAACGAGCGTTTGTTAAAGAACTTGTTGATCCGCGTAGCGGTAAGCGGTATGTAGTGGGAGGCGGGTATTATCCAGACATTACGGCTAATACTGTACGTGATATGGTCAAGCGAGGTGTTGCGTACTTAAAAGCTAACGGGCCAGAAATTGCATTTCGTGACTTTACTAGTTACGTGGGACAATTTGCATATGGGCCATTGCACATGTTTGCCTATGATCTTGGCGGTGTAAGCCGAGCGGATGGTGAAAATCCGATCTTTATTGGGCAAAACCTGATGAATATTCGTGATCCTGAGGGGCGATATGTTGTTCGGGAGATGATTGAACTTGCGCAAAAAAGTGGTAGCGGTTGGGTAAATTTTGTTAACAAGCGTGCGTTTTACTCAGTATATGTTGAGCTGGTTGAAGTCCCAGATGGTAAATTTGTCATAGGGTCTGGTTACTGGCCAATTTCCAAAGAGAGTTATGCAAGTTTATTGGCGATAAAGGCGGCTCGCTACCTTGAATCACGTGATACATTTGAGGCTTTTAAAGAGTTTTCTTCTAATGCGCGTGATTTTGTACATGGTGACCTGTTTATTCAGGTATATGCAGAAGATGGTACCTGTCTTGTCTATGGTATGGACAAAAACAAGGTTTGGGATGACGTCTCGAGTGAGCTTGATGAATATGGCTATCCGTTTGTCGACCGCGTTATTGCACTGGCGCAGCAAGGCGGTGGTTGGGTTGATCTTAAGCGCAATGGTAGTCCTTACAAGTTGTACTGTGCTCAAGTTTCTAAACGGCTTAATGAGTCTGTTGCTGCGGCTTCATCAGTGCCCGAGGGGTTGCTGCTTATTGGCAATACAAAGCGCGCTGAAAAGCAGGCGGTAAAATTAGAGAAGGCGCAGGTTGATGATCAAGAAAGTAAGACTGATGCCTGGTTACGCCAAGAGGGTATGGCGTTGACAAAGGGATCTACTTCTGTTGATGCTTCATTGAATGCAAAAAACGCTGCAAATGAATCGGTTGCAGATAGCGTATTACAAGATGGTGCTGCAAGTGGGGAAGAGACTGTTGTTGCCAATGCTGTTGACCGGAATTTTATCGTAGCAGTTGGTTTTTATTTATAAAAATTTTGGGCACCGATAACAATTTGGTGCCCAGCTAATTTTTTACTGATTAGAAGAAGATTACGAGGGTCACAAAGAACTGGAGGAGAGAGTGGGATTCGAACCCACGATCCCGCGCGAACGGGATAACGGTTTTCAAGACCGCCGCTTTCGACCGCTCAGCCATCTCTCCACGTCTTTTTATACTACGGGGAGTTTTGTTTTTTAGCAATCTCTTTTTATTGACCGTTGCATAGCCAAGACAGCTTGTGTGACACTGGCTACAAGGTAGGGGTCATGCATATCTGCTAATGGAGGTTGATATGAAATGGAGTTTGGCGGGGGCAGTTGGAGTAGTTGTAATTTCAGGATTTTTTTTATTTGGAGCGCGTTCGCGCCCTGATCCTGTTGTTCACCTTGAACGTGCAATTGGTTTTGGTGAGCAATTAGTTCGTGCGGCACTTGAGTCTAATGTGCTTTGTGAAGGTTGGCCAATGCGCGAAGAACCGCGGATTTATTTTCAGACGATTATGGATGAGCTCATTCACGTGTATGAATTGCGTTGTTTTGAGCAGGGGTGTTTTGATTTTATTCATATGCTATATCAGATAAATTTATGTATGACTGGTCCTGGCGGTTTTTTTGATCAAGTTCTCGCTGTGCGTTATGATACTGATATCGCGCATAATCCTTTTGCTCAATCAATAGCACAATTGCAAAATTGTTGTGATATGGCGGCTGCAGAAAGTTTTTTATCGGTCGATGAATATAAATCGTTTGTCGAGCTTCGGGGTGTATTGCAGCAGCTTGTTGCTGCTATGGGTCGTCAGTGGGAGCAGAATGTTCCTTGTGTTGCCGCTTAGGTCTATGGATATTGAAGGTAACTCGTTTGAATGCATGAAAACAGGATTATTTGATGATTAGCTCGGTAATAAAAGTGTGGGGACTTGCGTTTGCTAGTGCTATCCCTCTTGGCCCGGTAGGGCTTTCGATAATTCGTTATACGTTGAGCTATGGCGCGCTATATGGAGTTGTAGCCGTTATGGGTGCTATCAGCGCGGATTTGCTCTATGCGCTTCTTGCGGGTTTTGGGGCGACTGTTTTGACTGACGTTTTACTCAATTACCAAGTAGTTGTAGGGTTATTAGGCGGATCTTTGTTGATTTATCTTGGGCTGTTTTTCATACAGCATCCACCGAAATTTGCTGCTCCGGGAACAATGGGTCTCCACGCAAACCCATTGGCTCCAGCTATTTCGACCTTCGTTCTTACTTTGGCAAATCCTATGACCATGTTTGCCTTTTTAGGTATTTTTTCGGTAGTTGCAGATGCATCTATGAATTTTTTAGAGCGTTTGGGTCTCGTTGGTGCCTTGGTCATGGGTTCTTTTTCGTGGTGGATTCTTTTGGTTCTTGTACTGCATCTTGCGCGGGCGCGCGTTTCTAATTCATTGATTGTGATTGCTAATCTCGCTGCAGGATGCTTGATTGCGGGAGCAGGACTGTTTGTCATACTCCGCGCAATCAATTGTTTGATTCAAGCGATGATTGAGGGCGGGTACTGCGCTTGGCCCGTCTAGTCTTTTAAATTGCATCAAAAAGGGTCTGTATTTTTTCCATAGAATCAGCACGACATGTTGGCTGTGCGGATAATACCCAGTCTCGATACCATCCCTGTTGGGCGTGACTTGCACCAAGGTAGGCGATTACGGGCATCTTTGCTCGCTGCGCGGCTGTTATGCCCGTGATACTATCTTCAATGACAAGGCAGTTTTTTGGAGAGACACCGCATTGTTGCGCTGCAAATAGATACAAATCAGGTTCTGGTTTTCCTTTTGCTACCATATAGGCAGTAAACCGGCGTTCTTCGGGGAAAAATTTATCCAATCCGCTTGCGCGAAATGCGCTATCAAGACGGTCTTTTTTGCCGTTAGTTGCAACGCAAAAGAGTATGTTTTTTCGCTGAAGCTGAGTGAGTAGTTCAATGACCCCATTGTTTGGTCGAAGCGGGGCTAAAGCAAATTGTTTTTTTATTTCCTCATGTATGCTTATGCCCAATATATCGCGCTCTTGTATGGTGATTCCAGGAATACTTTGTTCGATAATCGCTTCGTGCGTTAATCCCGATGTTTCTTCCATGAGCTGTAGTGCTGTTTTTGGTATGCCATAAGCGGATATTTTTTCGGCGTATACCTCAAAAGAGATGAGTTCACTATCAACAAGGACGCCGTCATTGTCAAAAAGAACCAATTCAAGGCACTCTGGAAGACATGGCGTAGCAAATTTCATGGGTAACCCTTTTTTTAGATGATTTATCTACGTTGGTGTAACAAAATTAGCGTCGATTTTCTTCTCTCCTTGGGCGAATGCGATTGTTAGTATAACTTTGCCGTCAGTACGTGTTTCAATATGACGTATAATGCCTGTTCCAAAAGAGGTGTGGGTGACTGGTTGTAGCCGCTTCCATGGTGCACCTTTGATGGCGGGAATAAATTGAGATTTTGCAAAAGGGTCCGCGCTACAGGTTTTTTTGACTAAAGAAGCAAATTCGTTGATGCGCGTATTAGTCTTCTTATTCTCAAGCCAGTTAGAAAGAAACTGACTAATTTGGAGTGAGCTCCAGTACGCGGTTCTTTCTAGCATGTTTTGCTGCTGTTCAATCTCTGCTAGAAAGCGAGACGGAGTCTGACTTGTGATGTATCCGTATAGTGCCCGTTGTTCGGCGTGAGTGATAAGTACGTATTCGCGTGCTCGTGTAATGCCTACGTACAAAAGCCGGCGCTCTTCTTCGAGTGATTCAGGATCTTGCGCTGAGCGGGCGGCTGGAAGAAGACCATCTTCAAGGCCGGGTAGTACAACGAAGTCAAACTCAAGGCCTTTTGCAGCATGCAACGTCATGAGTGTGACATGCTTGTGGCGGCTTGCCTCGTTTTTTTTAGAAAATTCTTGCAGCAGCCCAATTTCATCAATAAATGAGGCGGTGGTCGTTATGCCACGTTCCTCTGCGGCGTACGCCGTTGTTACGAGTTCTTTTACGTTGGCAATTTTTTCCTCAGCTTTTTCTTTTTCATGTTGAGTTTTAAGGTATGCAAGGTAATCAGTGTGGCTAATAATATGCTCTAGTGCACGTGTTGGTTCCTGGCCAGGTGATAGTTGTTGTAGGCACGATATCAGGTCTTCTAGTTTTTGTTTTTTAAGGGGGGGAAGTATTTGACCTAAAGTTTGTGCGATTTGATAAAAATCAAGAAGTGGCTCGCTATCCCAGGTTGCCAATAAAAGCACTTCGACTTTGGGCCCCAGTCCACGCAAAGGAACGTTTAAGATGCGTTTTGCTGCGATGCGGTCAAATGGGTTTATTGTAAGCCGTAAATAGGCCAAGAGGTCTTTGACTTCTTCACGCTCATAAAACTGAATGCCCCCAATGATTTGGTAGGGGATTGAATGATAAAGAAGCGATTCTTCGATAATGCGAGATTGGTGATGCGAACGGTACAGTACGGCACATTCAAGCTCGCGCTCCAAGGCTTTGGCAAGTGCTTTGGTTGCAATAGTGCTTTCTTGCCTGTCGGAGGAGACCGCGAGAATTTTTACACGATTCGTAGCAACTTTTTCAGACCAAAGATTTTTTTCCTTGCGGCCATAATTATTTTTAATCAGTTCGTTGGCCAGGTTTAAAATGGGTTGTACAGATCGATAATTTTGGGCGAGGGTAATCTCTTGAGTATTGGGGAAATTGTGGGGAAAGTTTAAGATATTTGAGACGACTGCTCCGCGCCATGCGTAAATTGACTGATCTTCATCGCCCACAACACAAAGAGACTCGCAGGAGCATTTGCCACTATTGTCGCAGCTTAGAAGTCGCAAGAGTGTATCCTGGATTTTATTGGTGTCTTGGTACTCATCAACAAGGATGTGCTGCATTTGTTGCTGTGTGTTTTCACGTAAGCTTGAGTTTGTTCGTAAGAGTCTTATGGTTTGTAGAAGTAGGTCATCAAAATCTATGCAGCGGGCTTTTTCTTTTTCTTGTTCATAAGCAACAAAAAGTTCACGTACGAGTGGGTGCTCTATCCCGTATGGATTAACTATACCTTCTACCGCTTGGTTTTTTGCTTGGGAAATTGCATGAAGAACGTTTTGGTATGTCATCTGCTTGTTTAAGCCTGACTGTGTTAATAACCCTTTTATAATTTTTTCTTGGTCAGTTCTGTCCAGGATTGAAAAGTCAGGAAATTGAAGGTACTTTCGGTTGCGTTTTAAAAAGCGCAGACAGAATGAATGGAATGTGCCCAGGAATGGGAGCGCTTCTCGGCTGGGCAAAAGCTGTGCCATTCGTTCTTTCATTTCAGTTGCCGCTTTATTGGTAAATGTAAGCGCCGTTATTGAGAGGGGGTCTACGCCATGTTCTAGGCAGAGATAGGCCATGCGCATGGTGATAACGCGGGTTTTGCCTGAACCGGCACCTGCGCGTACCAAAAAGATGCCAGCGCGCGGCTTAACTGCCTTGATTTGCTCTTGGTTGAGCTTTTCAAGAATGCTTTTCATGCAGGTTTCCATGACTCAAGCAATGAAGTTAGCTCTTCGATTTTGTCCTTGTCTCGTGCTGAAATAAATACTGCAGGCGAGAATTGAAGTGCAATTTCATTCTTTTGCTCAGGTGTTAGCTTTGTTTGATCAAGTTTATTGAAAACAAATATTTTAGGGATGCCGCCAGCGCCAATTTCGGTCAGGGTATCTTCAACCACGCTAATGTGGTTTCTCCAGTTTTTATCGGAAATGTCTACCACGAGGAGGAGTAAGAGTGCGTATTGTAATTCTGAAAGTGTTGATTTAAAAGCAGCTACTAAGCTGTGGGGCAAGTTTTGAATAAAGCCAACGGTATCAGAAATGGTCCCCTTTTTGGTTCCATTGAGAAAAAGCTCTCGTGTTGTGGTGTCGAGCGTTGCAAATAGTTTGTTTTCGGCAAGGATGTTGCTGTTGGTGAGCGTATTAAGCAAGGTGGACTTTCCTGCATTGGTGTAGCCAACGATGCCGATGTGTGGCGTTTTGCTCTCTAAGCGGCGTTTTCTTTGGGTAATCCGTACTTTTTCTAGCTGATCAAGTTCTTTGCGTGTTTGCGTTATAGAACGCTCTAGGTGTTGTGTGGCTTTTTCTTTTGCAGTTTCGCCCGGACCTTTGGTGCCTATGGTGCCTCCCTGTTGCGACAGATGGATGCCGTAGCCGGCTAAGCGACTTTTTTGAAATTTTAGGATTGCCATTTCGACTTGTACTTTTCCTTCGGCGCTCTGGGCTCCTTGTTCAAATATGCGCAAGATAAGTTCTGTTCGATCAACAATTGGCGCATTGAGTGCGTCTTTTAGGTTGCGTGCTTGTTGCGTACTCAATGGTTCAGAAATTATGATTTCATCAAAATGCTTTTGTTCGCAGAGTGATATCAGTTCGTTGAGTTTGCCTTTAGTGAAAAAATAGGAATGGTCAATGGTGCGAAGCTTTGTGTATACTTCCTCTGCAGGAACTATGCCACTGGTGGCTACTAAGTTTTTAAATTCTTGAAAATATGACTCAACATCAAAGGTCTTGTTGTGCGGTGTTTGGACACCAATAATAAGAACTGATATTTGTGTAGCGGTATCGATGAGATTTTTGGTCGACATAGTAAGTTTCCTGAAAAAGGGATGCGCGCTATCTGTTTGTCGGGATTTTTGCCTATCATCTTACCAAAAAATAAGAAGCTGGTATAATAACACTCTATGATGTAGGCCAGGATCAGTTCCTCAGTTATCACACGCATATTTTAAGTTAATTGAGAGTTTGTTGTAATGTTTGATTTTCTATCTCGCAGTTTCTCTTCACTCTTTTCCCTTTTTTCTGGAGCGCAAGCGCTGACGCAGGAAACTGTGTTGGAGTTTTCCAATACCGTTCGAGAAGCGCTATTAGGAGCGGATGTGCCCTTGTCTGTAGCCGATGCTTTTGTTGAAGAGGTTGCGCGGGACCTAGTTGGGATGAAGCCTCCCAAAAAAGTTAATCCCGAAGAATACTATATGAAAATTGTGTATGATCGCTTGGTTGCGTTTTTAGGCGGCGTAGAGGGCGTTACTGATCCGCTATCTAAGTATTCGTCTTTTGTGGTTATGGGACTACAAGGATCTGGAAAAACAACTACAATAGCAAAATTAGCTGCTTATATAAAAAATAAAAAACCTAATGCACGTATATTGTTATCATCTGTTGATTTTCAAAGGCCTGCTGCGGTTGATCAGCTGGAAATTCTTGCGGCGCGCGTTGGGGTTGATTTTTTCCGTGCATCGTCGGTTGATGCTGTTTCGGCTGCGCGAGAAGTTGTCTTGTATCGAAAAGATGCAGGCTATGATTATCTCTTTTTGGATACGGCAGGACGTTTGCATGTCGATGAAGCGCTACTTGAAGAGCTTGATTCCGTAGTACGTTTGGTTGCTCGTCCATATTGCCTGTTGGTACTTGATTCGATGACAGGGCAAGAATCTTTGCGGGTTGCACGGTCGTTTGACGATAAGGTTGGATTTGACGGTGCAGTTTTAAGCAAAACTGATAGTGATACTCGTGGTGGCGCTGCATTTGCGTTTCGTTATGCACTAAAAAAACCTATTGTTTTCGTGGGGTCTGGTGAGCGTATAGAAGATTTGGAACGTTTTCATCCAGATCGCGTCGGCTCGCGTATTCTCGGAATGGGGGATATTGCAACGCTTGTTGAGCGTGCGAATGAAAAAATAAAAGAAGATGAAAATGATCGCATGATGCGCGCATTGCGTACGGGTAATTTTACGCTAGATGATTTTATTCGTCAGATTGATATGATAAACAAGATGGGCTCGTTTGGATCCATTTTAAAATATATGCCGGGAGCGGCGCAGTTTCAAATATCGCCTGAGCAAATAGCGCAGGGTGAGCGTGAGATGCGGCGTTTCAAAGCAATTATACAATCTATGACAAAAAAAGAGCGTTTAATGCCGGAGTTGATTGTTGGCTCTCGCAAGCAGCGCGTTGCGGTTGGTGCCGGCGTTAAGATAGAAGATGTTTCGCACATGTTGGCTCGTTTTGAAGAAGGCCGAAGGCTGTTTAAACAGCTGCAAGGCGGAAGAGGTTTGTTTCGTTAATTGAGGTTATTTATGGCTGTAAAGATGCGTTTAACGCGTATTGGTAAAAAGCATGCGCCTTTTTATCGTATTGTAATTACTGATAGTCGCAATGCGCGTGATGGCAAGATTCTTGAAAATCTTGGAACATACGATGCGCTTAAAAGTACATTGGTTCAGCTTCATCAGGAGCGCGTTGAATTTTGGCTTGGTCAGGGAGCAGTTCCCACTGATTCAGTAAAAAGGATATATGCGCAGCACAAAAAGACGGCTGTAGCGGCATAGTTGTATTATGATGGCTATAGAAAAAGTTTTAGGTCACGTGATACGACATATTGTCACGCAGCCGGATCAGGTGTTGTTGCATGTCGTCGAGGCTGAAGGTAAGTACACTGTTCGTGTGCATGTAGCTGTAGAAGATATAGCGCGAGTTATTGGCAGTGAGGGGCGCACGTTGCGCTCATTGCGTCATGTAGCAGCTGCAATTGGTTCTGCAGACAACAAAGATGTATACGTTGAGCTAGTAAAATAGATGAAGGTTTCGATTGTTACTCTTTTTCCTGATTTATACCAACCTTTTTTGTCGACGAGCTTAATTGGGCGAGCGGTAAAACAGGAGCGCTTGGAGTTTGATATAACTTCTTTGCTTTCGTTTTGTTCTCCTAAAGAGCGCATAGACGCTCCAACGGTGGGGCATGGTCCGGGTATGTTGTTGCGCCCCGAGGTTGTTGAAAAGGCAATACAGGCGCAAGAGCAAAAGTTTGGACGTGCATTTCGGGTTTTTTTCTCTCCCCATGGTGAGCAATTGACCCAGCCTCTTTTGGGTGAGATTGCGGAGCAGATTCGTGCTTCGGGCGATCATTGCATGGTTTTGCCCGCGCGATATGAAGGTATGGATGTTCGTTTGGAAGAGGAATACGCTGATGTTATCCTTTCTATAGGGGACTATGTGCTTATGGGGGGCGATCTTCCGGCCATGGTCTTTTTGGAGGCAATTAGTCGGCTTATTCCTGGAGTAATTGGTTCGAAAGAATCAGTAGAAGAGGAATCGTTTTCAGGTCCATTTGTTGATCATCCTCATTATACGGCGCCACTCGAGTGGCATGGAAAAGTTGTGCCGGATGTTTTGCGTTCCGGAAACCATGCGGCACAAGCGGTATGGCGACGGCAGCAATCGATTAGGCGTACGCTTATGGGTGGACATTTTCAATGGCTGCGTTCTCAGTCTTTGACCGCACAGGATAGAAAGGATATACACGCACAAATGCCGCATCATTATGCTGTTTTAATGCATACAGATGTAGTAGTGGAAGATGGTCGTGTGGGAGAAAGCTCGGTGACCTCCCTTGATATTCATGATATTGCTCGTTCTGCGAAGACTTTTGGGCTGCATGGATATTTTATTGCAACTCGCTTGGTTGATCAAAAACGAATTGTTGAGCAATTACTTGGTTTTTGGCAGCAGGGTGAGGGTGTAACGTATAATCCTTCGCGGCATGAGGCGTTGGCATTTGCAGAAGTTGTCGATAGTTTGGATGTTGCTATTGCTGCTATTTTGGAGCGCGAAGGTGTTGAACCAATTATTATTGGTACATCAGCTCGAGAGCTCGATAATGTGCCAACAATCTCGTACGCTATGCAGCATTTGATATGGCGGCAGGAACGTCCCGTACTGTTTGTTTTTGGGACAGCACGTGGATTAGCGGAGTCTGTGTTGATGCGCTGCGATTATTTAGTACCGCCAGTATATGGGATTTCCGGGTTTAACCACCTTTCGGTACGTTCGGCGGCGGCTATTGTGTTTGATCGATGGATGGGGCTATAAGAAAAACGATTGTTAGATATGTATTTAGTGTTTTGAGGAAATCATGAAAGCAAAAGGCATAACAAAAGAAACGATTTTAGATCGTGGCGTAGCAAATCGTAACTTTCCTTCATTTAGCGCAGGGGACGCAGTTCGTGTTGCTTATCGTATTAAAGAGGGTAACAAGGAACGTACGCAGTATTTCGAAGGGGATGTTATTGCCATACATAATAATGGTATTTCCTCGACATTTATTGTTCGTCGTATTGGCGCTAATGGGATCGCGGTCGAGCGTATTTTCCCATACCATTCTCCACGCTTAGAAGGTGTTGAATTCTTACGCCATGGCGATGTTCGTCGCGCGAAACTGTACTATATGCGTAGCCGTATTGGTAAAAAGGCTCGCGTTCAAGAGTTGGTGCTTTCGCATGAAGCGCAGGAGCGTCGTGCGCGTGCGCAAGAAGCTCATAATGCCCGTAATAACAATGCAGCAAGTTCTGTTGAAGAAGACTCAGCAGAGTAAAGATTTTTTACGGAATGTGGAGATCTGCGTGAAGAGATTGGTTGTTTTGCCGATTTTATTGCTTTTTTTGTCTGGATGCCGCGCGCGCGTGGCAAAAGCACCGAATAACTTGGTAAATTCAGCAGAATTATTTGAAGCTCGCCATGCGGATCTTCCCTTTCCTGTCGATAGCCAAATACAAATTGCTTCTTCTCGAGAAGACGTAAACTCCAATGATGTATTAGTAGAGGAGTTATGCACCTATAAAGTTGCGCAATCGGTTGAAACAGTCTGCAATTTTTATCGGGGTGAAATGGAGCGCTGGGGGTGGCAGGAGCTTTTGGCTTCGGGGTCAGCGGATGAGTATATGTTTGTTTTTCAAAAGCCGGGAAAACGCTGCGTTGCGATTCATATTTTGAATGACACACAACGCAAGCGATCAAAGTCTTCCCGCTCTACGGTTTCTGTTTTTTTGCAATAATAGTTACGCCTTATTTGAAGAATCAAGTTGTTCTTTCACTTCGTAAAGTCGGTCTTGCGCACCTTCGAGTGTTTTTATTTCATTGCGTAACTCTCCCATTTCTTTTCGTGAAAGGTCTTCTTTAAGACGGCGCTCTAGTCTCTTAATCTTTCGTTCTAGTGTATCCATTTGGTCGCGAAGTTCTTCGTAATTACGAATTTTTATGCGTTCTCCATCCCAGGCGGTATAGGCAATATATGGGCCTAGATAAGGTAATGCCCACCATGATGATGGCCAGTTGTTATAACGTGGGTAACGGCGCTGGTACCACCCAACTGGGCGGCGACCATAATAGCTTGAATATCGCGGTCCTGCGCCTACACTAATTGAAAAACCGCCGCTTGGACGACGATAATAACGACGAGCTAAAAGTCCGACACTGCTAAAAGCAACGAGACCAACAAGGGTGAATAGCCCTATTTTTTTTATATCCATAAAGTTTCTCCTTTTTTGTCTTTTTATTTAAAAATAGCAAAAAACAGCGTGAACGCGGAAGAGTTTTTATGAAAAAAATGTTTTTATATGTGGTCTGCGCGCGCTAGCTCGTGGGCCAAAGCATTGACTTTACCCGCGCCTAGAAAGAGTATTAGACTTCCGGGCACGATGCATTCATCAATCGATTTTTTTACGCTGCCAAACCCTTGGTCTTGGGGAATATAAGCGGCGCGTTGGTCGTTGCGAATTGTGTTTATTTCGCGCACTAATTGTGCGGCATTTTTATTTGGATCCTGCATTTTTTCGCTTGCGCTATATATGTCTGTAATAAAAAGATTGTCGATTGCTGCCTTTGAAAAAACTTCAATAAATTCATTCCAGAGTGCCTGGGTCCGGCTGTATCGCTGCGGTTGAAATACTACAATGAGTTTGGTTGGGTTGTATCGTTGCGCTGTGCCAAGGGCGTGTGCAATCTCAGTTGGATGGTGTGCGTAATCATCGATAATATGCGCGTTGCGATATGTTCCTCGATAGGTAAACCGTTGTTCCACGCCACTAAAGCTTGCAAGCGCCTCGGTGCACTGTTGTCCTGATAAGCCACAAATATAGCCGCTTATTAAGGCTGCTGAAGCGTTTTCTATCATGTGCGGCCCTGATTGAGAAATTTGAATAGCAATTGTCCCGTTGCCAGGGGTTATAATTTCCGCAGATGATTTTGAGCTGGTAAATTGCTCGTTAGTGATTCTAAAGTCAGCTTCTGGTGAGCGGCCATACGTAGTTATTCTTGCGCGTATGTTTGATAATGCGCTTGCAATAAGGTTTTTTGTTTGTGGCGTGTCGATAAAAATTATGGCATTTCCATGCGGGTGGAGGGTTTGAAGAAACTGATAGAATGCCGCTTGCATGTCATCTGCATCTTTGTAGGTATCCAGGTGCTCGTTATCAATATTAGTGATTACAATCATATTTGGGTGAAGCTTAAGCATGGATCGGTCACTCTCATCAGCTTCTGCAATGAGCCATTCCCCTGTTCCTGCAAGGTAATTTGAATCGATTGATTCTAAAAAGCCACCCAAAACGACCGTGGGGTCTTGGTGTGCAGAAATAAAAAGATGGCTAATCATGGAAGCTGTGGTCGTTTTACCATGGGCCCCGGTGATCGCAATGGTTTTTTGTTGTTTTGTTAATTCCGAAAGCAATTCGGCTCGATGTATCGTGCGAATACCCAAGGCGAGTGCTTCGCGCATGATCGGTGTATTGTTGGAGATAGCCGTTGAATATATCAGTAAATCAGGCTTGGGGTTGGCCAAGAAAGCTTCATTTTGACGGGTAATAGAGCAGCCTAGTTGTATAAGCTTATGAATGCTTTTTTGTTCTATGTTGCTATCTGATCCGGAAATAATATGACCACGTTTTTTGCATATTCCTGCGAGAGCGCTCATGCCGATGCCGCCAATTCCGGCAAAATATATGTGTGTTTTTTGTGTGAGCATTGATCTGCGCCTTCCTTAGGTTTTTTCTTAGGATACACAGTTTTACGTGGTTACAATATTTTTTTGAGTGCTATTAGTTGTGTTTTCATCGTGCTTAGCAGTGAGCAAATGTGTGCCGTGTTTTTGTGATTCTCATCAAGCCTTTGAATTTTTATGCGATTAGTTTCCACGGCTGGTCCTTCGGCAAGTAATTTTTTGGCACCAGCTATGGTAAACTTTTTGTTATGGAGAAGATCATAGATTGTAATAAATCGATTTATATCCTCTTGGGTATAAAAGCGATGACCTTTTTTTGATCGTTTTGGCTGGATAGAAAACTCCTTCTCCCAGAAGCGTATTGCTGATGGTTCTGCGTGGACACCCTGATCCGCTAGAGTTTGTGCGAGAGTTCCTATTCGGAAGGTTTTTTTGCTAACGCGCATATAAAGCTCCTTTTGGTTTATGCTTATGGACGAACCTAGCACATCGGCCAATCGTATGGTAAGATTTGAAGGTATATTTTTCGTAGAGACTCTTCTTTTTTTTGTACAAAGGTATGTTGCGTATGAATTGGCGTGAACGTTTTCTTCAGATAACGCTGTTTATAATGTTGTTTTGGGCGATGAATTTGGTTGTTAGTTGGGGAATATCTTATTTCTTTCCTGTAAATTCTCGTGTTGTAGCTCCTCAAGAACAGCAGACGGCTGCAGTTGTAGGTGGTTGCTACCAAGTCCCTACGGTTGTGGAGGTTCAGCAGCCACTTAATCGGGAAATAGATTTTTTGGATGTTGATGAAAAAAATCAACCTGAGGAAGTTAATACGGTTTTATCAGGGCCACGATTGCAATATGACTTCTCTTCGTATGGGGGGGGCTTGCAGCGCGCGGTGTATAGTCATCGAATCGAGGAACGTGTAGAAGATATGACATTTGTGCGTACACAAGGCATGTTGCAACGTGAAGAGTCGATGTTTTTAGTTGCCCTTGATACACCATCACCATATTTTTATGAAAAAGGTTTTGATGAGGACGGTGCAACGTTTGTTGCCAATAGTCCAAAAGCGCGTGTTACCAAGCGCTTTGTAGCGGATAAAGATGCAGCACGTATCGACCTTGAATTGACTATTGAGCCGGTATCGGGTTCGGCCGTACGTCCCCGTGTTTTTGTTACTGCACCAAACCTCTTTGATACAAGCGATTGGGACGCTTTCCCTAGTTTTGTTGTGGGAGACAATGGAAAAATACAAAAGGTGTACAGTAAGAAAATAGCGCAATCGGTCTGGCCCCAGCCAGAAATAGTGGGCGTGCAAGATCGTTATTTCGTTTGTGCGTTGATTGATGATGCAAATAAGTTTGCGCGGCGAGGTTATTTTTGGAAGACCCCAGTTGGGCGTCCTGGATTTATTTTAGAAGGGCCTGTAATTGAAAAAAAGACGAGCTGGCGCTTGTCGTTTTACTGCGGTCCAAAAGAAATATCAGCGCTTGCCGCGGCAGATCGTAGGCTTGAAAGTTTGATGGAATACGGCTGGTTTGCTCGTATTTCTCAGGGTATGCTTTGGTTGTTAAATCTTTTAAACCATCACCTTGGTAACTATGGCTGGGCTATCGTGCTGCTTACGCTATTGCTCAATCTTTTGATTGCACCCTTTACGATAAAGACAATTCTTTCAGAGAATAAGATGGCAGCGAAACAGCGCGAATATCAGCGCAAACAAGCGGCTATTCGCAAACGGTATGCTGATGATCCAGAGCAGCTACGTATGGCACAAATGGAACTTCTGCGTGAGCAAGGCTTTGGCGGTATGGGTGGTTCCAATATGTTGCCGTTTTTGATCCAGATGCCATTTTTTATCGCCCTTAACCGGGTCCTTGCGAATGCTATTCAGCTTTATAAAGCGCCGTTTATTCTATGGATTAATGATTTGTCTCAGTCAGATGCAATTTTGCCATGGGTTTTGATGGCGCTCATGTTAACTATGATGCTGGTGGCGCTTACCAAGGGTAAGAAAAAAATTCAGCCAACGGCAGTTATTGTTGTGCTCTTTATGGGATTATTTTTTGGCGGTATTGGGTTTCGTTTATCAACGGGTTTAAATCTCTTTATCATCGTCGGTTTAATCTTTAGACTTGCTTTGACATACGTTGTTAAAAAGGTGCAAAAAACGTGGATGGTCTCCCCTCATTGAATAGATTAATACGGCAGCTTCAACGGCTGCCGTATTTGGCTTCTAAAAACGTATATCGCGTTTCTCAATATTTTTTAGAGCTTTCTACTGCGCAGCGGGAGGAGTTCTGCCGCATATTGTTGGAAAGCTGCCAATCGTTGCGGCCCTGTCCTATTTGTTGTGCTTGGAGCGAAGTTGGAAGTGGGTGTCTTTTTTGTGATGCTTCTACGCGTGACCGGTCAATAATTTGTGTTGTTGAATCATGGTATGATTTGCAAGCGATTGAGCACACGGGCGTGTATAAGGGTTTGTATCATGTGCTTGGAGGCGTTTTGTCCCCGCTTGATGGAATTGGGCCAAATGAACTCTTACTTGATAAATTGCAATCTCGGGTTGGAAGTACGGTAAAAGAGGTAGTGCTTGCACTAAACCAAACGCCGGAAAGTGATGCAACTGCAGCTTTTATTGCGCGATTGCTTAAGGTGAGTGATGTACTAGTTACATGCCTTGCACGGGGGCTTCCTGTTGGGGCTTCGCTTGAATATTCTGATCGATTAACTCTTAATAAGGCACTGCTTGAGCGCCGAATGTTTTAATAAAGATAGTGAGGACGGTATGTTTGATTCTCAGGTTTATGCACTGCGGCGAAAAGCATTATTTGATCAGGTTGGCCACCCTGTTGTTTTGTTTTCTAATCCTGATTATGGAATACCCGGGCAGCACGAAGATAGCAACTTTTTATACTTTACAGGTATCTCTCAGCCGGGAATGGCTTTGGTGGTCGATGAGGCTGGCCGCTCGATTCTTTTTGTCCCTCGCTATCGTGAAGAACGCGTGCGCTGGGAGGGTTCTAGCATGGCACCTTCGCAAGATGAGGCAGAACGATACGGATTTGATGAGATTAGATTATCGGGCGAAGAGTGCTCAAGGTTTACTGTTTCGCTTTTTGATCCTGTTGCAATGTGGGATGATTTTAAGAAGCAGATTGAAGATTGGTGCGCAGCTGACTTGTTGATTGGTACGGTAAAGAATCCTTTTTTGCTTCGATTTCAAGTGTTATTCCCTGAACTTTCCAAAGGGGTAGTTTTTCTAGAGCCTGTGATCGCACGTATGCGCCGAATAAAAAGCCGCCAAGAAATTGCAGCCATTACACGCGCCTGCGATATTACGGCATTGGCGCAGGAAGCAGCATTGTATAGTATTTTGGGCGAGGATCCTAACGAATTGACGGTTCGTGCTGCTCTCGAATATTTGTTTACGGAACATGGTGCCCAGCCGGCATTTTCGACGGTTGTTGCTGGAGGCAAAAATGCTACGGTTTTACATCATCTCGCGGCCCAAGTTCCACTGAAGAAAGAAGATCTGGTCATAGTGGATATTGGCGCGCGGTTCGATGGATATTGTGCGGATATTACTCGAACATATCCTATTTCTGGTAGGTTTTCTGAGCGCCAACGAGAGCTTTATGAACTTGTTTCTGAAGCCCAAGAGCTTGTTGCAGAAGCAGCAAAGCCTGGCATGTTCTTGCGTAATCCGGATGAGCCAGAATTGTCATTGCACCATCTTGCGCTTGAGTTCTTTAAGAAGCACAATTTACAAGAATATTTTACTCATGGTATTGGGCATTATCTTGGGCTCGATGTGCATGATGTTGGTTCATATGCTGAACCGCTTATTGAGGGTGATGTAATCACTATTGAGCCCGGCCTGTATTTACCACATGAGGGTATTGGAATTCGCATTGAGGACGATTTTTGGGTAGTGCCTGGCGGAGCGGTATGTCTCAGCGATTCTTTGCCGCGATCTGTTGATGATGTTGAGGAGTTGTGTGACTCTGTTGCTCGGCTGGCTTAACAATCTTATATTGTCCACTTTTTAGCTTTTTTGTTTTGCCATGTAAGCATTAATAAGGTAATGCTGAGCCCTGCTAAGAGTGCAAGCAAGAGAAGGTTTACGGGATATGCTGAATTTGTAGGTGCGCTTGCGATAATGAAAGCGATTGAGGCACCAATAATAGAAGGTATCGCGTAGAGCGTTTGAGTTTTGACGTGCAAAAGATGGTTTGCCCCAGCTGAAAGTGACGAAATGATGGTTGCTTCAGTGAGTGGCGAAATGTGTGCTCCTGCAACAGATCCTGATAGTATTGCGCCGATGGTTTGGTATAACAGTGGTGTGCTGGCAAGTGCTATTGGGATACTGCTTGTTGAAAGAGAGGCAATTGCTTGTATCGCTAATGGCATCATCAGCGCGATGGTTCCCCATGAGGATCCAGTTGAAGCGGTGGTTATAGTTGATAGCCCGAAGACGATAACAGGCAGAAGAAATAGAGGTATGTTGCCCGATATGGCTGTTGCTATGTAGGTTCCTGCGTGGAGGTCTTTTGAAATGATTGATCCTAAGGCGAACGCGAGGGTTAATGTTTTGAATGAATTACGCATTCCCCAAATGCTTGCAAAGCTTACTTGGAAAAGCCCTTTGATGGTTGTTTTCTTTTTGTAGAGCAAAAATACGCCTAAAATTACGGATGAAATAATACTGGTAAAGCAGAGACTTGCCATAACGTTTGTATGCTGTAATGCCTCGAGTAGGCCATTTTGGCCACCAAATAGTTGACTATTACCCAGGTATAAAAGAAATATGGGCAAAAATAGTAAGAAACAGGTTAGGGGAATTAAAAAGCTCGCAATAGATTCTTCGGAGGTTTTCCTTGTGATGGTTTCTTCTATGGGGGGTGTTTGGCGCTTTGCTTGTTCCTCTAGGTGAGCCATTGCTCCATATGAAATGCGACGGTAGACGATGAAAAATACGCTTGCAATGATACAAATCGAGTAAAAACTAAAGGGTATTGATTTTACATAGGTAAAAAATGGGTCGGCGTCGATAATTTGATTGTTTGACGGAATGTCTGAGACTCCGGCGTCTTCTATGCGAGTAATGATCATAGCCGCCCAGGTACTTGCGGGAATGATGGCAACTAATGGAGAGCTTAATGAATTGAGGAGAAATGCAATTTTTTCTCGTGCTATTAAAAAGCGCTCAGAAAATGGTCGAATAATTGCACCGGTGAGCATATTGTTTATGTAATCGTCAATGCAGAAAAGGAATGAAAATAGTATGACCGCTATTTCTGCGTTTCGGGCATTTTTTATTTTTTTCTGAAGAAGTGAAACGTACGCGGCTACGCCACCTGATTTTCCCATAAGTTCGATGACCAATGAAAGCAGCGCTAAAAAAGCAAAAAGCGTTAGTGTTGTGGGTTCAATAAACGTAGCACCGATTTTTTTGATTCCAAAAACGATACCACTACTGATTTCAAAATTGGTGGCAATGAAGCCGCCGGTGAAGATTCCTACTAAGAGCGAGAGACTAACGTTCTTGCTGAGTCCTGCTATAATTAGCGTTATTACGGGCGGAAGAAGTGTGATCCACGACGGCATAACTTCCATATGTTTATCCTCTTATTTTTTATTGTTTTGTTCGTAGGCGTTTATTTTTAACGTAATGATCTTTGTTTTCAAAGTAAAGATTTGAGGGAGTTATTCATAGGGATCAATGGTTTTTCTGCTGGGCACACATAGTTAATATTGTTAATGAGCTGCACCCCATATGGTTGTGGGGTATTCCAAAGTCGAGAGAATAAGCTTCGAGGGGGTAGCGAAACGCTCTGTAATCCTGATTTTTTGAATGCATCATAGATGATTTTTTCTTTAAGCGAGAGAATTGCTTTAAGTTGGGTAACACTAAGTTTTCCGGCTTGATCGCCGCAGTAGATATGGGTATTTTTTTCCCCGAAAATCGCGCAGGTAGTTTGTATTCCATCTGGTAAGCTTATGGTATTCTGGCATTTACCATTTTTTGTTTGCCAGATTTTAATTTCACCCATGGATGATACGGTTAAAAGCTCTTGTCCGTTGTCGCTTATTCTTATTGACCGAATTTGAGCATCAGGATGTGCGATAAAAGAGAGCTCAGGGCGCGTCGGAGCGTAGGGATGCCATTTCTGAATTACGGTATCAAATTGTCCTGTTATGATGGTATTTGTTTGCGGACAAAAAGTAGCTGTTTGGACCCAATCAAGTTCTGCAGAAGGTTGAAATTTTTGTACAAGGCTTCTTGTTTTGAGATTCCAAATCTTTGCGGTTCCGTCATCTGATGCTGTTACGCATTTTTTTTCGCTTGAATCAAGCTCAGCGTGCGCAACAAAACTTGTATGCCCCTTGATCTGTTTTTTAATAGAGCCGGTTTGTGTATCCCAGATATTTATGCACCCCTTATTAGAGGGACCGAGAAGTTGTGTGTTGTCGCGAGAAAACGCATGGGGTGCAAGGTGGCCAACATGGCCACACATGGTACATACTTTTTTCCCCTCAATATTCCATATTTCGCCTATATTTTGACTTGTAGAAAATGCGATGTGGGTGCCATCAATGCTCATGGTGATCGATGTGATTGGATAGAGAGCAACTCTTAAAGTTTTAATGTTAGTGAGCGTAGTTGCATTCCATATTTTAATACGACCATCCTTAGATGCGGTTAGTATGAGATTTTTTTTTGAATTGTAAGCAATTGCTTGGATAGGCTTATAGTGGGCCTGGACTTGGGCGACGGTTGTGGGGGTGAGGACAATTGTATATTTTTTGTTTGATTTATCTAATCTTTTTAGCTTTTCTTTTAATGCCGGTGATTGTATAAGTTTTTCATAATTTTTTGCGAGCCATGAACTCAGTTTTATCTGCGCTGCTCCAAAAGCAGTACTATTACTGCTTTGTAAAAGTAAAAAGAACAGGACGGCAGGGAGCGTTGGATACGTGGTCATAATCTAAGACTCTTTATTTAATAAGACAATCTGTAAGTTTTAATTTTCTATTATATTATAGAGCTTGTATTTTCTCGCAAGTATTCTGGTGTTTTGAATAGGCGGAGTGTTTGTGAACGGCTAAAATGCTTGTATATTAGGAAGACTGATTTGACCAAATAGGTGCTTTTGTGTACTATTTTTGGGAGTCCTCGTTTTTTGTGTACTATTTTTAGATTTTAAAATTATTAGTTAGGGTGCATTGTATGGATATGAATACCGCATTTCGCCTCAAAGCGGAAACCTTTAAGCCGACTTGGGTCTGTATTGACGCTGCAGGTAAGGTAATTGGTCGCTTGGCAACAGAAATAGCTGATATATTGCGCGGTAAAAATGATCCTCGTTTTACCCCCCATGCTGATGTTGCTCGGTATGTTGTTGTTATCAATTCCGAAAAAGCTGTTTTTACGGGTGATAAAATGACTGATAAAGAGTACGTTTGGTACACGGGTTGGAGAAGTGGGCAGAAGCGTATGGCTCCTTGGGAAAAATTGCAACGTGATCATGAGTTTGTGATTCGCTCTGCAGTACGTGGAATGTTGCCGAAAAATAAAATTGCACGCCAGCAGATTCGCCGTCTCAAAATTTATACGGGCCCAGAGCATCCACATCGAGGTCAACTAGCATAAGTTGAAACAAAGNNGGAAATTTCCGGGGCTTTTTTGTTGGGCATATTACCAGCCGAAAATTTTTTTGATGTCTTGATATGTAGCAAAGATAATAAGCAGTAGAAAGAGTAACCAGCATAAATTAGCAATCGCAGCGCGCGCTTTTTCTGAGAGGCTTTTTCCGCTTAAGCTTTCGAGAGTAATGATAAGTAGTTGTCCTCCGTCTAAGATGGGGAGCGGTAATAAGTTAAAAATAGCTAGGTTGATGCTGATGATTGCAACAAAGAAGAGGAAATACAGGGCGCCTTCTTGGGCTGCTTTGGTTGTTGTTTGAATAATGCCGACGGGGCCAGAAAAAGCGGAGGCGTCACGTTGCATGACCATGTTGCCCATACTTTTTAGGATAAGCTTGCTGATTGATGTGATGGCAAAAAATGCTTTTATTGCTGCGTCCTTAAGTGATTGTTTGTTTTGTTCAAGCAATAGACATAGCTCAGTTGTTGCATTCGGGTTAGCGTTTGGTTTTTTTTCTAAGATGAAGGCAGTTTTTTTTCGATTATTTTCTCGTTCATAGGTTACTTCAATACTCTGTTGATTTTGTTTTTTAGCGGCTGCGAGTATGCGGTAGACCTTTTGTGGTTGATTTTGGACGTCTTCTTCGTTGAGGCGGAGAATTTTGTCTCCTTTTTGTAGGCTTCCGTTTTTGCTGCTTTCTTTAATGTATGCAATGCGGGTAGACGTGCACCATTGCTTTATAAATCCCTGTTGTATGAGGAAGGTAAGAAGCAGGTGCGCAAAAATTAAGTTGCCGGTTATACCGCCCAAAATGATGAGAGCTTTCTGCCACCAGGATTTATTGGCAAAGGAGTCTGATGCAGTTGACTGGGCATGTTGTTGTTTCCCCTGCCCAGGCTCATCCATTCCTGCTATTTCTACATAGCCGCCTAAAGGGATCAGGGCGAGACGAAAATTAGTTCGACCAAAAACGTGATCAATTATTGTGGGGCCAAATCCGATGGAGAAGGTTGGCGTATGAACCTTAAATAGCTTACAAAAAAGAAAATGTCCGAACTCGTGAACGGTGATAAGGACACCAAATGCTAGAATTGCGAAAAACAACGGGACTAAGTATTGTGTGAAATTTTGCATTGAGGCTAGCAGGGAGAATGAAGGCATAGAGGTCCTCTCTTTCTTCTTGTATTTGTTGGCTGATGAGATACACTATTGTTGTAGCTCGAGTGAATACAAGTCTAACATAAAAACATTTTTGGGTACCACGTTTTACACAGTTTTCTTGTTGGCGTTTTGGGTTGAAAAAAACGCGAAAATGGCTAGAATAAAAATGCCCCTCTTAATACTTCTGTGGATTTGGAACGTAGTCTGCAGCAAACGAGTGTGGAAGAACAGGTATACCAAAGTTGTTCCTTTTTTGTTTATAGGGATGGTGTAATGCCCACAATTAATCAGCTTGTCCGGTTCGGAAGAATGCGGCAAAAAGATAAGTCTAAAAGTAGAGCCATGGAGGGAAATCCCCAGGTTCGCGGTGTTTGTACGCGCGTATTTACGACAACTCCAAAAAAGCCAAACTCTGCGCTTCGTAAGGTTGCTCGTGTCAAGCTGTCTAATGGGACAGAAGTTACCGCATATATTCCCGGTGAAGGCCACAATTTGCAAGAACACTCGATGGTGTTAGTGCGCGGTGGTCGCGTGCCCGATTTGCCTGGTGTTAAGTACCATATTATCCGTGGTACGCTCGATGCCTCTGGAGTTGAGGGTCGCAAGCAAGGACGGTCGCGGTACGGTGCTAAAAAACAGAAGAAATCGTAAGGGTGCTGAGAAATGGCAAGACGTAGGTCGGTCAACTTTATTCGCGATATCGGGGTAGATCCTCGGTTCGGTTCAGAGTCTGTCCAAAAATTAATAAATGTAGTTATGTGGCGCGGAAAAAAAGGCGCTGCACGTAAGATTGTGTACGATGCAATGGAAGCTTTAGTTAAAAAAGCGGGCGCGGAAGATAAGGCGCTTGAGCTGTACGACAAAGCGGTCGAGCAGGTTACCCCGTTGATCGAAGTGCGCCCTCGTCGTGTTGGCGGTAGCGTTTATCAGATCCCGAAGGAAGTCACGTCGCGTCGTGGGCGTGCGCTTGCTTTTCGTTGGTTGATTGAAGCTGCAGCGAGCAGGCCTGACAAGTCCATGGGCTCACGTTTGGCAAATGAAATGCTGGATGCGCTTGAAGGGCGCGGCGGTGCAGTTAAAAAGCGTCAGGACGCTCACAAGATGGCCGAAGCTAATCGTGCCTTCTCACATTACGCTTGGTAAGGGGGAGGTATGGCTATTCCTTTAGATCGGTATCGTAATATCGGTATCGCGGCGCATATCGATGCGGGCAAGACAACTGTTACCGAGCGTGTTCTTTTTTATACGGGCTTGGTTCACCGGATCGGTGAAGTTCATGAAGGTGGTGCAACTACCGATTGGATGGAGCAGGAAAAGGAACGGGGTATTACGATTCAATCGGCTGCAGTAACAGCTCAATGGAAAGATCACAAGGTCAATATCATTGATACTCCTGGCCACGTTGACTTTACCATTGAAGTTGGTCGTTCGTTGCGTGTTCTTGATGGCGTTGTCGCAGTCTTTTGTGGCGTTGGTGGTGTGCAGCCGCAAACCGAAACGGTTTGGCGGCAAGCAAATCGTTACCGTGTTCCTCGTATTATCTTTGTAAATAAGTTGGACCGTATTGGGGCAAATTATTTTAAGGTTGTTGCGGATGCCAATAAGAAATTAGCGGCCAATGCCGTTGCAATGCAGCTTCCCGTAGGTGAGTCCGAAAATTTTGTTGGTATTGTTGATCTTTTGACACAACGCTACTTTACATTCGGAGAAGAAAATCAGGGTGCCGAGGTTATCGAATCTGATATTCCTTCTGAATACAAAAATCGCGCGGAAGAGCTTCGTGCGCAGTTGGTTGAGAAGATTTGTGAATTAGATGATGTGCTTGCTGAGCGCTATCTTGCTGGTGAAGAGCTTTCAGTTGCTGACTTGAAGGCGGTACTGCGCAAGGGCGTTATCGAGCGTCGTATTGTTCCTGCTTTTTGCGGAACGGCATTTAAAAACAAAGGCGTCCAGCTGCTTCTCGATGCTGTTATTGATTATCTTCCTTCTCCGCTTGATATTCCTCCTGTAGAGGGTGAAAATCCAGATACTGGCGCAAAAGAAGAGCGGCATACGGATCCAAAGGCGCCTTTTTCGGCTTTGCTGTTTAAAATTGCTGCAGACCAATTTGGCACGCTTTGTTTTATTCGGGTGTATTCGGGTGTGGTTAAATCTGGCTCGTATATTTATAATGCAACTAAGGGAAGCAAAGAGCGAGTAAGTCGCTTGGTGCACTTGCATGCAAATAAACGTGAAGAGGTTGATGAGGTTTCCGCGGGTGATATTGCGGCAATTGTTGGTCTTAAGGATGTGGTTACCGGAGATACGTTGTGCGACGAGTCGCGCAAAATTATCCTTGAGAAAATTGACGTACCAGCGCCGGTTATTTCGACTTCTATTGAGCCTAAAAGTAAGCTTGATTACGAGAAAATGACTAATGCGTTGCGTAAGATGACTCAGGAAGATCCTTCATTGCACTTTACCTTTGATCGGGAAACGGGACAAACTGTTATTCGTGGCATGGGAGAGCTTCATCTTGAAATTGCAGTAGATCGTCTCAAGCGTGAGCATAAAGTTGAAGCAACGCAAGGGCGTTTGCAGGTTGCCTTTAAGGAAACGTTGCAGCGCAGTGCTGATGTTGAAGGTAAGTTTATTAAGCAGTCTGGCGGACGTGGACAGTATGGACATGTTCGGATGCGGTTTGAACCTCTTGAGCGCGGCAAAGGATTTGAATTTGTTGACGACATTGTCGGCGGTT
The DNA here is from genome assembly GCA_003484685.1 of Candidatus Babelota bacterium. GTDB lineage: Bacteria > Babelota > Babeliae > Babelales > Babelaceae > UBA12474. The sequence goes on along the minus strand of DNBB01000007.1, from coordinate 24,845 downwards.
CGGTCCCTCGGGAGTATATCCCTGCAGTGCAAAAAGGTTTACTTGAAGCATTAAATTCAGGCCCTCTTGGGGGTTATCCTGTTGTTGACCTTCGCGCTACACTCTATGACGGTTCTTATCACGATGTTGACTCTTCTGAAATGGCGTTCCAGGTTGCTGCGTCAATGGCTTTAAAAGAAGCAATGCGTCAAGGTGATGCATGTTTGCTTGAGCCAATTATGAAGGTTGAAGTAGAGACGCCAGATGAGTATCTTGGCGATGTAATGGGCGATTTGAACTCTCGTCGCGGAAGAATTCTGGGTATGGAGGAGCGCCAAGGTGTTCAAGTGATCCATGCAGAAGTTCCGTTGGCAGAGATGTTTGGTTATTCAACGCAGTTGCGTTCTATGTCTAAGGGACGTGCAACGTATACGATGGAATTTGATTCATATCAGAAGGTTCCAAAGTTTAACCAAGATCAAATTTTAAGTGTGAAGTAGGTTTGTTTACAGTCTATTTATGACCGGAGAAAACAATGGCAAAAGGTGTGTACGAGCGTAAGAAGCCGCACGTAAACGTGGGTACGATTGGTCACGTTGACCATGGAAAAACGACGTTAACTGCAGCGATTACTAAGGTTTTGGCTGAAAAGGGTTTCGCTGAATCGCGTCGTTTTGATCAAATTGATAACGCGCCAGAAGAGCGTGAGCGTGGTATTACCATTGCTATTTCCCACGTTGAATACGAAACGGATAAGCGTCACTATGCGCACGTCGACTGTCCTGGTCACGCGGATTATGTCAAAAACATGATCACGGGTGCGGCGCAGATGGATGGTGCGATATTGGTTGTTTCGGCAGCTGATGGTGCAATGCCTCAAACACGTGAGCATATTCTTCTTGCTAAAAACGTTGGTGTTCCTTCATTGGTTGTTTACCTAAATAAGGTAGACATGGTCGATGACCCAGAAATGATTGATATGGTCGAGGAAGAAATTCGCGATCTTCTCAAGAAGTATGAGTTTCCTGGGGATGAGATTCCTTTTATACGGGGCTCTGCATTGAAAGCGCTTGAAGGCGATACTGGTGAAATCGGATCGCAATCAATTCTACGTTTGATGGACGCACTTGATTCTTATATTCCAGAACCTGCTCGCGAAATTGATAAACCATTCTTGATGGCGGTTGAAGGGGTCTTTAGTATCTCTGGCCGTGGTACGGTTGCAACTGGACGTATTGAGCGTGGCGCAGTTAAAGTTGGTGAAGAAATTGAGATCGTTGGCCTTGGTGCAAAAACCAAGACAACGGTAACAGGTGTTGAAATGTTCCGCAAGACTTTGAATGAAGGTGTTGCAGGGGATAACGTTGGCTTATTGTTGCGTGGTGTTGGTAAAGATGATATCGAGCGCGGTATGGTCTTGGCAAAGCCCGGAACAGTAACTCCACACAAAAAGTTCAACTGCCAAGTATACGTTCTGAGCAAGGATGAAGGTGGACGCCATAGCCCATTCTTTAATGGATATCGCCCACAGTTCTACTTCCGTACAACTGACGTTACTGGCGTCGTCACCCTTCCTGAAGGCCGTGAGATGGTTATGCCAGGTGATAACGTTGAGTTGAGCGTTGAATTGATTTCTCCTATTGCTATGGAGAAAGATGGTCGTTTTGCAATCCGTGAGGGTGGTAGAACGGTTGGTTCCGGTATTATTACCGCTATTTTAGACTAACGAGTAGGCAGCGATGAAAAAACAAAAAATTCGTTTAACTCTTAAGTCTTACGACCATCAGTTGCTTGATAAGTCGGTTAAGCAGATTGTTTTGGCTGTTCGTCGCACAGGCTCCCAAGTGGTGGGGCCTGTGCCACTGCCCAATCGGCAGCGTTGTTTTACGGTGTTGCGTTCTCCGCACATCGATAAAAAATCGCGCGAACAGTTCGAAATAACAACACATAGGCGCATTTTGGATATAGTAGCGCCGTCAGATCAGACTATGGATGCTTTAATGAAATTGAGCATTTCGTCTGGTGTTGATGTAGAGATCAAATAGGAAGGATATAGGTTATGATCAGTGGCCTCTGGGGAAAAAAGATTGGCATGAGCCAAATTTTCCAAGAAGATGGAAGGGTTGTGCCTGTCACAGCCGTCGATGTGTCACATTGGTATGTGACACAGGTGAAAACAGCTGATCGGGATGGCTATGTGGCTGTTCAGGTTGGATTGTTGCGCCCACGCCACCAAGGCAAAGATTTTTCACGCGAGTGGTTAAAGTCTTTGTCAAAATACTTTGCAGCACTTCGTGAAGTTCGTGTAAACGGTGATGAGGTTTTTGAAGTAGGCTCTTCGATTGATGTAGCCAAGGTTCTAAGCTCTGGCGACGCACTCGACGTTATTGGGACGACTATAGGTAAAGGTTTCCAGGGGGTTGTTAAGCGTTACGGACACTCTGGTGGTCGTGCAAGTCATGGTGATAAACTCGGTCGCGGACCAGGTTCTCTTGAAGGTATGCGGCGAAGTGGGCGCGTACGCAAGGGGCGTAAATTGCCTGGACACATGGGGGTTGCGCGTCAAACGATTCGTAACTTGCGTGTTGTGGCTATTGATCAGGACGTTAACGTTGTCTTTGTAAAGGGCTCGCTTCCTGGCAAGGCAGATTCTCTGGTCTTTATGAGAAAGAGTGAGTAATCATGGTTGTTAAAAAGAAAATAGAAGCAGTAAATGCTCAGGAGCTTGGGCTCTCTGAGCGTCCGAAACCAGTTGATTCCCATGGTTTTGCTGTTGCCGTTCGAGTTCAGCGTCAAAATTGGCGTCAAGGAACGGTTGCGTGTAAAGGTCGAAGTGATGTTGCCGGATCGAATCGTAAGCCATGGCGTCAAAAGGGAACTGGCCGTGCTCGTGCCGGTGCTGTAGATTCGCCAATATGGCGGGGTGGTGGCGTTACTTTTGGTCCACAGCCTCGGGTACGTAATTTGTCTATTCTTAAGAGATTGCGTAAGTCTTTGATGCGGGATTTGTTGTGGCAGCGTTTGGAAGGGCAAAATATAATTGCACTTCCAATGGTTCATACAGATGATCGCATTAAAACATCAATAGCATTTAAAGCGTTGCAAGATGCTGGATTGATGGGTACTCGTGTTACTTTGTTTGTAGCACCAGATGATTATAAGACACAGTTGATGTTCGCGAATATTGCGAGCGTTCAGATGGTCTTGTTTGATCAACCCAACGTATATCAGTTGAGCGATGGCAATTGCTGGGTGTTTTTAGATCGCGATATTGAGTTGTTTAAAGATATGGTGAGCGCATGGAATTAAATATTTATGAAATAATCCGAAAACCACGCGTAACTATAAAGGCTTTCGACTTAAATCGTGATTTTCAGCAATTGGTTTTGGATGTTCATCCAAAAGCAAACAAAAGCCAAATAGCCGAAGCGCTTGAACGTTTGTTCGATGTTAAGGTTGCCAGTGTGCGTGTTATCGTTAACAAGGGGCGTCGCCGTCGTTCGGGTCGCTTTATTGTTGAGGGTAATTTGCGCAAAAAAGCTGTTGTTTCGCTTAAAAAGGGTGAATCGGTTAATTTGGGCGTTGATGCCCCGGTTGCGCCAAGCATTGACAGTGTACAGACCAAAGAATAGATAATTGCGTAGGAAATTTCATGGCTATAGTAAGAAGAAAACCGCGCAACGCGTCGCTGCGTTTTCAGACATTTATAGATACAAGCGATTTAACAAAGAAAAAGCCAGAGCGCAGCCTAACTAAGGGTTTAAAGCGTGTTAGCGGACGAAATGCGTATGGTCGCATCACAGTTCGTCATCGTGGCGGTGGTGCAGCTCGCAAGTATCGTCTTGTTGATTTTTGCCGTATGGATCGGGATATAGCGGGAAAAGTTGTCGCTATTGAGTATGATCCAAATCGAAACGTTCGGATTGCATTAATTGTTTACCCTAATGGCCGTAAACGCTATATTCTGACCCCAGAAGGACTTGTGGTTGGTAGTGTTGTCGCAGCGGGGGAAGCAGTTGATGCTCAGGTTGGCAACTGTCTTCCTTTGCGCAATATGCCGATTGGTTTTGTGGTTCACAATGTTGAAATTCGACCAGGCTCTGGCGGTAAGTTTGCCCGTAGCGCTGGAACTTCTGTGCAGTTAATTGCTAAGGAAGAGGGATATGCTACATTGCGTATGCCTTCCGGAGAGATGCGCAAGGTCAATGAAGCTTGTTGGGCTACGGTGGGTGTCTTGGGCAATGCTGATGTAAAGAACGTTTCGCTAGGTAAAGCGGGAAGAACTCGTCATCGGGGTTTTCGACCAACGGTTCGCGGTATGGTTATGAACCCAGTCGATCATCCAATGGGTGGCGGTGAAGGACGTTCGAAGTCAGGCAAAATTCCTCAGTCTCCATGGGGTAAGAATGCGAAGGGTGCCAAGACTCGTCGTCGTAAGAATGCATTAATTATTAAGAGAAGAAAATAGGCGAGGGTATTATGGCGCGTTCAGCAAAAAAAGGCCCATTTATTGACGATTCGCTTTTAAAGAAAGTCAATGCTGCCCGTGAAGGCGGAAAGCGTGACACTATAAAAACGTGGTCTCGTCGTAGCATGATCATTCCCGATTTGGTTGGTTTAACCATAGCGGTTCACGATGGTCGTAAGTTTGTTTCGGTTTTTATAACAGAAGATATGGTTGGACACCGCCTTGGTGAGTTTGCGCCAACTCGTACCTTTAGGTTACACAGTGGTCAGCGTAAAGCTGAAGCTGGTAGGTAGGAAGTAAGGAGTATCGGATGCAATTTAAAGCTCAGACTCGATATATCTGGTATTCACCATATAAATTGAGACTTTTGGCAGATGTCATACGTGGTAAAGATGTTGTAAGTGCAATGCAATGGCTTTCTATGTATAAAGTAAAACGTACAGTTCCTGTTTATAAGACGCTTAAGTCTGCGGTCGCTAATGCAAAGGATCGTGAGAATCATGAGCCTAGGGATTTAGTTGTTGCAGAGGTTCGTGTTGATCAGGGACCGATACGGCATTATTTTAAACCGGGTGCTCAAGGGCGATCAGTTCCGCTTCGCGCCCGTCAAAGCCATATCACGATCGTGGTTGCTCCACGAACAGATGTTGAAAAGACTAAGAACAAGAAAAACAAGTTAGCAAAAGAGGCGTAGTGTGGGACAGAAGGTTAACCCGATAGGGTTTCGAATTGGCGTCTATTTAGATCACTCATCTCGGTGGTTTGCTCGCCAAAATAAATACGCGGAGTTTTTGGCGGACGACCTGGCAGTACGTGATTACATCAAAAAAAACTTAGTATCGGCAGAAGTTGGTCGAGTGGAAGTTGAGCGGCAAGGGGATTTGATGCGCGTCGTCATTTTTTCTGCTCGTCCTGGTGTTGTTATTGGTAAAAAAGGCCAAGAGATAGATAACATACGCAAACAGTTAACTGCGCTTTTGCGTAAAAACGGTACACATCTCAATGTTGAGGTGTCGGTACAAGAGATTAAGCGCCCTGAGTTAAACGCTGCGGTTTTAGCACAAAGTATCGCAACTCAGCTTGAAAAGCGTGTAGGGTTTAAGCGGGCGGCCAAAAAAGCTGCTGCAGACGCATTGCGCGCAGGTGCGCGAGGTGTTAAGGTCCGTGTTAAAGGGCGTCTTGGTGGTGCTGAGATTGCTCGCGAAGAGTGGGTGCGTGAGGGGTCTGTGCCTCTCCATACGTTGCGTGCGGACGTTGATTATGCGTTAGCTCAAGCCTTAACAACCTACGGCATTATTGGGGTGAAGGTTTGGATCTATCGTGGTGATTATATGATTGCCCCTAAGAGCTAGGATGAACGGCTATGTTGATGCCAAAAAAGATCAGATATAGAAAGGTACAGCGGGGTACGCTAAAAGGGCTTTCAAAAGGCGCTCGTGATGTTGCGTTTGGACAGTTTGGTTTGCAGGCAATTGAACCAGGCTGGATTACTGCGCAACAGATAGAGTCTGTCCGTGTAACGCTTACCCGTAAGCTAAAAAAAATAGGCAATTTATATCTGCGAGTATTTCCTGATAAACCTGTTACCAAAAAACCTGCAGAAACTCGGATGGGTAAAGGTAAGGGAAGTGTTGAGCTCTGGGTTGCACCTGTTAAGCGTGGTCGCGTTATGTTTGAAATAGACGGTGTTGATGCGGTAGCGGCAAAAGAGATTTTCCGACTTGCCGCATGTAAGCTTCCTATTAGAACAAAGATTGTAAAACGTGTTGAAGCGCCGGTGGAAGAATAATGAAAGAGATATCAAATAAAGAACTAAACTCTTTGTCACTTGAGCAATTGGCTCTAAAGTCTGAAGAGTTGCGCCGAGATTTGTTTCAGTTGCGATTGAAGGAGGCCACATCTCCAACGAAATCTTTTTCTTCTGATCAACGCAAATTGAAGCGTTCAGTTGCACGGGTATTGACCTGTATGAATGAAAAGTTTGTTTTGGGTTTGAGGGATTAAAGAGGTCGATATGGCAGCCAGTAAGCAAGTAAAAAAAGAGCAAAAGACTACGGTTGGTGTGGTTGTTTCCTCGGGCAAGATGCAAAAAACCGTTGCAGTCCAGGTGACTCGGCAATTTGCGCATCCTTTATATAAAAAGGTTGTACGTGTACGCAAAACGTACAAAGTGCACGATGAGCAGGAACAAGCGCGTTCTGGTGATATTGTTGAGATATATGAAGGACGTCATATGTCAAAAACAAAGTATATGTATTTGTCGCGTGTTGTGACGCCTGCTGCGTAACTTAAGAAGTGGTGAATAAATGGCAATACAAAAAGAAACATATTTAAAATCTGCTGATAACTCGGGTGCACTCGAGTTGCAATGTATTCACTTGGTTGGCAGTTCTGGAAAGAAAAAAGCCCGGATTGGCGATATTATCAAGTGTGCAGTAAAAAAAGCGGTTCCTGGCGCAACGGTTAAAAAAAGTGACGTTGTGACGGCTGTTATCGTTAGGACTAGAAAAGAGTTGCGTCGGGAAGATGGTAGCTATATTCGTTTTGGCGATAATGCAGCAGTTATCATAAAGTCTTCGGATGATCAAACTCCCGTCGGTACGCGTATTTTTGGTCCGATTGCACGTGAGTTGCGTCAATTGGGTTATTCCAAGATTGTTTCGTTGGCCCCTGAGGTTTTATAGGATTCCTTGATTATGAAAATGAAAAAGAATGACCTCGTTGTTGTTGTGAGCGGAGATGATAAAGGTAAAACCGGCCCTATCATTGATGTTTCCAGCAAAAAGGGTAAAGTAAAGGTACAAAACGTTGGTGTCGCGGTGCGTCACGCACGAGCTCGTCGCCAGGGAGAAACCTCTGGGATTCGCAAGCAGGAACGTTGGATTGATGCCTCAAACGTTAAAAAAATAGAACAGTAATGTTGTTCTGTGTTGCGTTTTGTGCTGCAATTAAATAAATAAGGTAGGTTATGGCAAACGGGAATTTAGTTTCTTCGGGTCAGAATCGGCTCAAGGCTTTGTATCGTGAGTCGGTTCAGGGGCATTTGAAAGAAACTCTTGAATTGAAGAACATTATGGAAGTTCCTCGACTTTCAAAAGTTGTTCTGAATGTCGGTGTTAAAGGTGCGGTAAGTGATAGCAAAGAAATGGGAACAGTGTTGCGCGTCTTAGAGGCAATTGCAGCGCAGTCTCCTGTTAAGCGCGCTGCTCGTACGTCTATTGCGGGTTTTAAAATCCGTGAAGGCATGGAGATTGGCGCCTGTGTAACATTGCGTGGCGAACGTATGTATGCATTTCTTGATAAGCTTATCAACTTGGCTTTACCAAAAGTGCGGGATTTTCAAGGTGTTTCAGCACGTCTTGATGGTCGCGGTAACTACAACCTTGGGGTTAAAGATTGGATTATTTTCCCTGAGGCTGAGGCTGCTGGTGCGGGTGATAAAACATATGGTTTGAATGTGACTATTTGCACAACAACCCAAAATGATGAACATGCTCGTGCGCTCTTGTCAGAGCTTGGTATGCCGTTTTCAAAAAAAAGGAAATAGGGAACGTATATGGCAAGAAAAGCTTTGTTAGAGAAGAATAACAAATTGCCGGTAACATCTGTTCAGCATAGAAATCGTTGCCGCCGTTGTGGTCGTCCTCGCGGATACATACGGTATTTCCAAATGTGCAGGTTGTGTGTACGAGAATTGGCAAGCCAGGGATTGCTTCCTGGGGTAAAGAAATTGAGCTGGTAAATAGATAAATTGAGGACAAGAATGTCGGTAGATACAATTTCAAATTTTTTGACGACTGTTCGCAATGCTATCATGCGCTCAAAGCGGTCTGTTGATTTTGCTTATTCTAGCCAGGTGCTCCGCATTGTTGAAATTTTACAGCAAGAGGGCTATATTCGGGATTTTCAACTAGTTGAAGTCTCAGAAGAGTGCGCATATCGTCGTATTCGTTTGGCGTTGAAGTATGTTGGCGGAGAGTCAGCTATACATGAGATTAATCGAGTAAGTACACCTGGTTGCCGCTCCTATGCAGGAGCAAAAAATCTAGGTCATGTTGCCGGGGGACTGGGTGTTTCAATTGTTACTACCAGTAAAGGTGTAATGACTGATAAGGCTGCTCGTGCGCATGGTGTTGGTGGCGAAGTTTTGTGCGAGATTTGGTAAGGCGGGTATCATATGTCGAAAATAGGAAGAAGGCCAATTCCGCTCAATGGGGTTACTGTTGAGATTAAGGGGGCGGTCGTTGAATATAAGGGCAAGAACGCCCAGGGTGTGTATGAATTGCCTGACCTTTTACAGGCGCAGCTTGTAGAGGATGCAGTTGTATTAGCTCCTTCCAGGGTTACTTCAGACACAAACCGTTTATGGGGTTTGCATCGCGCATTATTAGCGAATAAAATCAAGGGTGCAGGGCTTGGCTTTGAGAAAAAAGTAACCATTGTTGGGCTTGGTTTTAAGGCAGTAAAAAAAGGCAATGATCTTGAGTTTTCTCTTGGGTTTAGTCACAAGATCGATTTTGCAGTTCCTACTGGCGTGAAGATCGAGATTGATAAAACGGGGCAATTGCTTACTGCTTGGTCGAGTGACAAAGAGCTTTTAGGACATTGTTGTAGCCAAATTTGTGCTTTGCGTCCGCCAGAACCGTACAAGGGAACAGGTGTTTACTTGCTTGGCCAAAAAATTCGTCGCAAGGCGGGTAAGGCTAAATCATAATACATGCTAATACTATTAATTACGGAGTTTACATCGTGTCTTTGAGAAGAAAAATTGAGCAGCGCGCACGGCGCAGAGCTTTGCGTGTTCGCGGACGTTTGACCCGGGGCGGGCACCCTCGAGTTTCCGTTTTTAGGAGCGCCCGTAATATGTATGCACAACTTATTGATGATAATGCGCAGCATACATTGGCTAGTTGTTCTACGTTAGAGTTAAAAAATCTCTCTGGTGACAAAAAAGAAAAAGCGTATGCGTTGGGCCTTGAATTGGCAAAACGAGCACAGGCGCATAGTGTTTCCCAGGTTATTTTTGATCGTGGCACTTTCTTGTACCATGGCCGCGTTAAGGCTTTGGCTGATGGATTGCGTGCTGGCGGCCTAACGGTTTGATGCCTATATTTAAAAAATTTTAGGAATGTATTTGATGGAAGAGAATAAAGAGTTTGCTAAAGAGTTTGTTGACTCTGTTGTAAGCGTCCGAAGAGTGACCAAGGTTACCAAGGGCGGCAAGCAATTTTCATTTTCAGCTTTTGTTGTTTCAGGAGACGGAAAAGGTCGCATCGGAATTGCCTTGGGCAAAAGTCGCGATGTTTCCTCTGCCATAGCTAAAGCAACAGTTCGTGCTCGTAAAAGTATGTTTGATGTTGCGATTCGTGGAACGACGCTTCCTTATATGGTAAAAGGTCGTCACGGAGCAAATCACGTTGTCCTATGCCCTGCGTATAAGGGTACGGGTTTGATCGCAGGTGGTGCTATTCGTGCAGTTATGAAGGCAGCCGGCATTCAAGACGTTTTGGCGAAGTCAATTGGTCCATCAGGCTGTGGTATTAATTTAGTAAAAGCAACGCTGAACGCCCTTGCGAAGGGACGCACTGCAAGCCGTATTGCTCAGTTGCGTGGAAAAACAATAGAACAAGTGGTAAAGGGTAGCCATGGTATTCAGTCTGCATAATCAAACCAAGTTATTAAAGGCGCGTAAGCGCATCGGCCGTGGCGGCTGTCGTGGTGGCAGCTGTGGCAAGGGTCAGCGCGGACAAAAGTCGCGTTCTGGCGGTGCTAAGGGCGGTATTTTTGAGGGTGGCCAAATGCCATTGGCGCGGCGTCTTCCAAAGCGTGGGTTTAATAATCTACGTTTCCAAGAAGAAGTTGTGATCTTTAATGTTGGTCAATTGGGTAAGTTGTTTGAAGATGGACAGGAGATAACCCGCCAGGCATTGGTTGAGCGCGGGCTTCTTCGTTCGGGTAATTCGGCAACGATCAAAGTTTTGGGCGGGGGCGACCTTGATAAAAAGCTTGTCGTTCATGCAGATGCTTTCAGTAGTTCGGCTAAAGCAGCTTTAGAGGCAAAGGGTGGCGCGGCACATCTAACCAAGGAGAGGTAGGTTGTGGTTCTTATTCGGAATTTAAGGAATATTTTTTTTATTCCTGAGCTTGCTCGCAAGTTAGTCTTCACCTTAGCGGTGTTGATTGTATATCGTATTGGCTCGTATATACCGGCGGTTGGTGTTGATGTGGTCTTTTTGAAGCAGACCCTTGAGCATGGCAGTCAGGTTTTGGGTGGTGTTTTGTCGTATTTAGACATGGTCTCGGCGGGAAGCTTGTCGAGAGGAATGTTGTTTGCGCTTGGCATTTCGCCCTATATTACCGCATCCATTATCATGCAGTTTATGGGATTCACTGTCCCGTATTTTGAGCAACTGATGAAAGAGGGCGACTACGGGTATAAGATCATGAATCAGTATACTCGTTATTTGACTCTTGCTTTGAGTATATCATACAGTACGGGATATGCCGCGGCCTTAGAGGCTATGGGCGCGGTAATTTCCCCGGGATTTGGTTTCCGTTTTGTGTTCGTTCTTTCTTTAACTGTCGCTTCTATGTTTATCATGTGGATGGGAGAACAGATCTCACTGATGGGGATTGGTAATGGTAGTTCAATGCTGATTTTTGCGAGCATTGTTGCACAATTTCCGAATGACGCTATCCAGACGGTAAATGCGGTACAGACCGGTTCTATGCATCTTTTTGTTGCGTTTTTTGTTCTGCTTTTCTATCTCATCTTGACTGCGGCTATTGTTTATTTAGAAAAGGGTGAGCGCAAGATTCCAGTGCAGTATGCACGCCGTGTTGTAGGTCGTAAGGTATATGGTGGGCAAAGCTCCTATATTCCTTTTAAGATTAATACCTCGGGTGTTATGCCTGTTATTTTTGCGAGCTCTTTCTTGCAGATTCCTTCCATTTTGGCGGGTATTTTGCAGTGGGCGGGTTTATTTAAGGGCGTTGCGGCAGCTATTTTGAGTACGGGTTGGCGCACAAGCTTTTTGTACAACCTCCTACAGTTTGGGTTAATTGTCTTCTTTACGTATTTTTATACGGAACTTGTTTATAACCCAGTTAAGCTTGCTGATCAGATGAAGAAAAGTGGTGGTTTTGTTCCAGGGATTCGCCCAGGCAAAAGTACGGCGGACTTTTTCTACTACATTTTGACGCGTGTAGGCCTTTTGGGCGCCCTGTACTTGGGCTTTTTGTCTGTTCTGCCAAACCTTATGTATCGATTTGTTTATATGCCATTCTTCCTGACAGGTACTTCATTGTTGATTGCGGTTGGTGTGGCTCTTGAATTTGCTTCTCAAGTAGAGTCTTATTTGATCGAACGTCGGTATGAAGGTTTTCTTTCTGCTGGCCGAATGAAGAATAAGGTGCAGTAACCATGAATCAGCAATTAGTTGTTTTGATGGGGCCTCCAGGATCTGGTAAAGGAACAGTATCTCAAATGGCAGTCGAAAGACTGCCGTTTGAGCATGTTTCTATCGGGAATTTGTTAAAGTGGCAAGCTGCAGAAGGCGGTGAGCTTGGGCAGCAGATAGACCTTTTTGTTAGATCTGGTAAACTCGTACCTGATAATGTCGTTATTGATACGGTGCGTTCATGGTTGCTTTCAAAGGCGCCAAAAGATAAAGATCTTTTATTGGATGGTTTTCCTAGAACGCGTGCTCAGGCTGTTGCTCTGACTAGTATGTTGCAGGACCTTGCGGGCTTTTCGCCATGTATGCTTTTGTTTGAGCTTTCTGATGAAGAAGTGGCGCGTCGATTAACCTCGCGGCGTGTTTGTTCGCACAAGCAGTGTGGCGCGGTGTATTCCTTACTCGATGAGCAGTTAGCACCTCGTAATGACTCAGTTTGTGATCGTTGTGGGGCCCCGCTGCAAATTCGTAGTGATGATACAGCTGATGCGGTGCGCGTGCGATTGAAGGTGTATCACGAGCAAGCAGATGCATTAAAAGATTATTACCAACAGCATGGTGTTGCCGTTGCTCGGCTTAATGTATTGGCACCGGTTGAAGATGTTTTTGATGATTTTGTTGCTGCGTTGCGAGCGTGTAGTTCTGTAAAGGTTTTTAAAAATAGCTAGGATACAATGATCGCGGTAAGAGGCAGAGAAGCGTTGCAGATGATGCGGGGTGCTGGTGAGCGCCTAGGGGAGCTTTTTTTGCAATTGTCTGAAGTGGTTCATCCGGGGATGACAACACTAGAGATTGATTCTTGGATTCAGGCTGAGTTGCGCCGCAAGTCTATGATCTCTCAGACTAAGGGGTATCATGGATATCGACATGTAAGCTGCATCTCGCTTAATGATGTTTTGGTTCATGGTGTACCGTCTTCTCGCGTTGTTGTTAAGCCGGGAGATATTGTTAAAGTTGATATATGTGCCGCTTGGCGTGGATATTGTGCGGATGCTGCGCGAACGTTTTTCGTCGGAGAGGTTGCGTCTGTTGGTAAACGGCTCGCTGAAGTTGCTGAAGCGTCATTTAATGCGGGCATCAAAAACGCGCTTCCTGGTAAACGATTATTTGATATCTCTGCTGCTATACAGACTACAATAGAGTCCTCCGGGTTCGGTGTTGTACGTGATTTTTGCGGCCATGGTATTGGGCGGCATATGCATGAGGAACCGGAGATTCCAAATTATGGTAAACCGGGGGCTGGGCCTCTGTTAAAGGAGGGAATGACCTTTGCTATTGAGCCAATGTTGACTGAGGGCGATTTTCAAGTGTTTGTTGATGCGTCTGATGGGTGGTCAGTTTTTACCAAGGATGGCGGCTTAACAGCACATTATGAAAATACGGTCTTGGTAACGGCAAATGGTCCTGAAGTTGTAACGCGTGTTAGCGGTAGGTAGGTGTTGGGTGGTAAAGAATAATCAAAAAGAAGATGTTATTCGTCTTGATGGCATAGTGAAGGAAACGCTTCCAAACGCTATGTTTCGTGTCGAGGTTGAAGGTGGGCATATTGTTTTGGGACATATATCTGGACGTATGCGGATGAATTATATTCGTATTTTGCCCGGCGATAAAGTTGCTCTTGAATTGTCTCCCTATGACTTGACCCGTGGGCGTATTGTTTTGAGATATAAAAAAGGTGCAGTTTAAATTTTTTCATACCTAAGGTATATTGAGGTTTCACAATGAAAGTAAGAACATCGGTGCGTCCAATGTGTAAAGATTGTCGCATTGTTCGTCGCAAGGGAATAGTTCGTGTTTTGTGCAAGAGCAATCCGCGGCACAAACAGCGTCAAGGTTAGTTTTGATTGATTACGTATAGTAAAAGGACTGTATGGCAAGGATACAGGGTGTTGATCTCCCAAACAGCAAGCGCATAGAATATGCATTGCCTTATATTTTTGGAATTGGGTTGGCGCGGTCACGAGAAATTTTGACTAAGTTAGCTATTGATTTTTCGGTTCGTGTTAAAGATCTTACTGAAGCTCAGGTTGCTGCTCTTCAGCATGAAATTGCAGAAAAATATCTTACTGAGGGCGATTTGCGCCGTAAGGAAAGTGAAGATATAAAACGTCTTCGTGCAATTGGTTCATATCGTGGAACGCGACATGCTCGGGGTTTGCCGGTGCGTGGTCAGCGTACCAAGACCAATGCGCGTACACGTAAAGGGCCTCGTGGCACAGCCGTTGCAGGTAAACGCAAAGTAACTAAGAAATAATGCTTGTTGAGTTGGGATACTGAAATGGCCTATACAAAGAAAACAAAAAAAACGCGTCGTCAGGTTGATTCTGCAATCGTTCATGTGAAGTCGAGCTTTAACAACACTTTGGTTTCGGTTACGACTTTAGAGGGTGATGTACTCTTGCGTTGCAGTTCTGGCCGCTTGGGCTTTAAAGGCTCTCGCAAAGGAACGCCGTACGCGGGTTCTCAGATTGGCGTCCAACTATCAAAAGAGATGTCCGTTTTTGGCGTAAAAAACCTTGAAGTTAACCTTCAGGGGCCGGGTGCTGGGCGCGATGCAGTTGTGCGCTCACTTCAGGCGCAAGGTTTAAATATTTTGGCGTTGCGCGATGTAACACCGCTTCCTCATAATGGGTGCCGTGCGCCTAAGAAGCGGCGCGTCTAGTTTGGAATAGTGTGCAATAACTTGTGTTGAGAGATAATTAATGGAACGTAAAACAAGAGAAACGGGTCGCGGGCGTGAAGAAACCAAGCAAAAGGGCGTGGTTACTAAGCGTGCGCAAAAAGTTACAGAATATGGCCGGCAGCTTCGTGAAAAGCAAAATTTAAAGCAAGCCTACGGTATGCGTGAGCGGCAGTTTAAGCGCTTTTTTGATATGGCTGTAAAAAGCCAGCATGCAACGGGTGAAATGTTGCTGAGTATGCTGGAGCGTCGTTTAGACAATGTAGTCTACCGACTCAAGTTAGCAGGAAGCCGTGCCCAAGCTAGACAAATTGTTGTGCATGGTCATGTTTTTGTTAACGGTGGACGAGTTCACTCTCCTTCATATCTCGTGCGCATTGACGATGAAATTTCCCTTTCTCCTCTATCTTTAGAAAAAGAAGGTTTTCTTAAAGAAGTAGTGGATAAGCGTGGTCCTGTGCATAAAGTTCCTGAGTGGCTTGAGCAGGACAAAAAAGCACGTAAAGGCAAGGTTCTTCGTATGCCAGTTCGTGACGATGTCATGATGCAGGTAAACGATAGCGCTATTGTTGAGTTGTATTCGAAGTAGTAATGAGCTTCAATGGTGTTGGTGGACGTAAAATAATCGTGGAGTTTAGATGGATAGAAAGACGTATCAACCGCTGACTATTTCTAAGGTGAAGTGGGATGCGGAAATATTGACTCAGTCTGAAGGTCGATTGGTGGCGCAGCCCTTGGAGCCTGGTTTTGGCTTGACGTTTGGAAACGCGCTACGGCGTGTATTGTTGGGCGGTATTGAGGGTGCGGCGGTTACCAGTGTTATTATCAAGGGTGTTAATAACGAGTTCTCCGTTTTGCCTGGTGTCATTGAAGATGCTATGCAAGTAATCCTTAATATTAAGGAGATCGTCGTACGTAACAAAACTGGGGAACCAGGTGTTATGCGTCTTTCTGTAAATGGAGAGTCAGTTGCAACGGTTAAAGATATCGTTGCAGATGATCATCTTGAACTCTTGAATCAAGACCATATGATAGCTCATGTTGCAAAAAACGGTTCATTAGAAATCGAATTTTTCGTTGAAGGTGGACGCGGATATCGACCTGCAAAATGGCCGGTGGGACAAATGCTGCAACCGGATGGGAAAATTTACCTTGATGCAGTGTTTGCTCCGGTACGAAAAGTTTCATACGATGTTTTTAAGACGCGTGTTGGTGACACGATAGACTACGATAAGCTGGTTTTATCGGTTGAAACGGATGGAACTATATCACCTGTCGATGCAGTTAACTATGCAGTTTCTGTATTGCGTACCCAGCTTGAACACTTTCTATCTGTTCAAGAAATACCATTTAATGCTATTTCTAAAGTTGCTGAGGAAGCTCAAAGTGTTACGCGTCATGAAAAGGGCGAGGTTTTAGTGGGCGGTTTGCCAGTAGACCTTCTCTTAAAACCAATTGATGCACTCGAGTTTTCAGTTCGTGCTCATAATTGTCTCATTAATGCGGGGGTTGCTCGTATTATTGATCTTGTAAATATGAGTGAGGATGCACTACAAAAGACGAAAAATTTCGGTAAAAAGTCGTTTGACGAAGTTAAGGAAGGCCTTAAACAGCATGGTCTTTCTCTTGATATGAACATACAAGAAGCCGATCTTCTTGCGATAAAAGATAAGGCAAAGGAATAACTGTGAAGCATCAGAAGAATTTTAAGCGCTTAAATATGGCGGGGCCACTCAGAATGGCCGTTTTGCGCAATCAAGTTATCTCGCTCATTATGAATGGTTCTCTAACGACTACCAAGGCTCGTGCAAAAGAAGCCCGTCGATTTGCTGAGCGGTTAGTAACATTGGCCCGTGGTGGCAATGAGATGACACTACGGCGTCGTGCAAAGGCCTTGCTTCCTTACAAAGAAGAAGCTTTGGTTAAGCTATTTAAAGAAATTGCTCCGCGCTATATCGAGCGTCCGGGGGGATACACACGCGTGCTTCTTTTGGGGCGTCGCATGAGTGATACCGCGGAAATGGCTCGTATCGAGTGGGTATAAGGTACTTAAAAGGCCTCCTGAACAGGAGGCCTTTTTGCTTTTAAAGGTATAATCCTATAGGGAGGGAGTAACCGTGGTTGGAATGCGTTCTTTGTTTGTTGCCTTATTACTACTTGGTGGTGGTTTATTTGCTCGGCAGTTACCGGTAGTTGTTATAGGTTCAGGGCCTGCCGGAGCGTCAGCGGCTATGCATATCGCTGACGCGCGTATCCCGGTGGTTTTGATTACTGGCGATGAGCCTGGCGGGCTTATTACGCGGGCTAAATGGGTGGAAAATTGGCCGGGCATTCAACCGGCAAGTGGCTATGACATTATGGAATCGATCCTTGCTCAAGCTAAGTCTCGCGGTGTTACTTTTTTGGAAGATAAGGTAATTGCAGCAGATTTAACACGCTATCCTTTTTTGTTGGATTTTGCTGAAGCAGAAACAATGGAAGCGTCAGCTGTAATTATTGCAACTGGTTCCTGCCCACGTAAGATTGGTATTCCTGGTGAAGAACGTTATTGGGGCTCTGGTGTTTCTGGTTGTGCTACCTGTGATGCGTTTGCTTTTGAAGGTAAAGAGGTAGCGGTTGTTGGAAGTGGTGATTCTGCACTTACTTCAGCTGTTCATCTTGCGGAGTACGCAAGCCATGTTTACGTATTGGTTCGAGGTCGTGAAATGCGTGCGCAGCGCTATGTGCGCGAAAAGCTACGTGACTATGAAGGCAAAATTGAAATTTTATATGGTCGAGAGCCTCGTGAAATTCTTGGTGATGGCTCCCAGGTGAGTGGTATTATGCTCTTTAATAAAGATGAATCAGCCTTCGAGGTTTTGCCTGTTTCTGGTGTGTTTATTATGATTGGACATGGGCCTAATACCGGGCTGTTTGATGGCCAGATTGAACTCTCTTCTTCTGGGCATATTATTGTTGATCCGATAACCCGTGAAACAAGTATGCATGGGGTATTTGCTGCCGGTGATGTTGTTCAGTGGGCGTATCGACAAGCACCTGTAGCATCGGGTAGTGGCATTTGTGCTGCGGGTAAAGGTGCTATTGATTTTGTACGTTATCAGTTGCCTACCATTGCTCCGCAATCGTAACACGAGATCCAGAAGCCGTTTTTTCGATAATAAAATTAGCAGGAAATTGGTTTTTCATCTCGCTAAGGTGTGATACCACGATAATTTTTTCAAAGTCATTTTGAATTCGATGTAGGGCTTCGAGAATTTTCTCGAGGCCCGATTCGTCTTGCGATCCAAAGCCTTCGTCTATGATGAGTGTTTGTAGCGGTGTACCAGAGCGTTTAGCAAGTAGTTTTGACAGAGCTATGCGAAGCGCAAAATCTATGCGGAATGCTTCACCGCCAGAAAACAGTTCATAGGGTCGTATGCCCATATTATCTGAAATGTGTATATCTAACGTTTCCCGAGAATTGCCATTTTTCAGGTCTTTTATCGATTCAAATAAAACTTGCGTATTGTTATCCGAAAGCCTTCTTAAAATGGCATTAGCTTCTAATTCGATTTCTGGGAGAATATTCTCAATCATAAGAGCTTGTAACCCGTTCTTTCCGAGCGCAGTGCTGAGCATCTGATATTCTTCAAGGTCGATATTAAGCGCCTGCTTTTTTGCGTATACATGTTGGAGTTCGTTGCGTGCTTTTGCAAGCATGACCTGCTGATTTTGTAAGAGTTTTATTTGGCCCGTACTTTCTATGTATTCATGCGTTAATTCTTCGATCTGCTTTTGTAATAGTGTCATATGAGCGGGATCGTTTGGCGGAATCTGCTTGCGCGCAGTCTCTATCTTGTTGAGGAGAAGAGGCATATGTTTGGCGCTACCTTTGTAGGTAATTATCGCCTCATGAAGAGCTCGAGCGGTGCGTCGTTTTTCTTCTTTTTTTGAAGCGATGCGTTCGCGAATTGAGGCCCAGGAACGGACATCTTGTAATTCTTTTTCTAGCGCGGCTTCATCTTGAAGCCGTAGCTCCTCGTGTATTTTTTTTTCTGCAGCTATTATCTGATGCTGCTGATCCGACAGTTTGATTCGTTGTCCATTGAATTGGTATTTTTCTTTGAGGGTAGTGAATGCACTATCTTTTTGCTTGTTTTGGAGGGCGAGCTGTTTTTTTATTTCTTCAATTTCACATGAAAGTGCACTTTGTTCGTCTATGATTTTACCGTGTAGGATAGTTTTTTCTTCAAACAGTGTTTGATATTTGATCTGCTGTTCCTGTTCTTGAAGTGTTTTCTTTAGGGTAATTTCTTGCTTTTGGTAGCGCATAGCCATCTTTTGTGCAGTTGCAAGCCGGGATTGTTGGCGCTTTAGTTGGTGCTCTAGTTTGGCTACTTGTAGGAAGTATTCTTTGTTGAGCAGCTCTTTTTGTTCATTGGGCAAAACTTGTTTACAAGTCGGGCAATGGGCAGTGGTATGTTGCAGTAAGCTGAGTATCTGTTGTTCCTTGCTGCTCTTTTGGATGATTCGTTTTATTTCTTGGTTAGCTGAGTCAATACTGTTTTTAGAATGTGTAAGGCGTTTTTCGGTTTCTTCAAGTTTAGCTTGAACATTGATTATGGGTTGAGCGCTTTCTTCTTTTTTATAAGAATTTAGCTCTGTTTCAAGCGTTATTTGTTTGTCTACTATGTGGTTGTACCGGTGTGAAAGTATATGTAACTGCGTTGTTGTTTTTTGAATTTGTTCGTTATGTTCCTGCAAGCCGTTTATGAGTTCCAGCTGATGTTTTTGCTCAAGGTCATTGAGCTCTTGTTGTATTCGGATGTTTTGTTGTTGAAGCAGTAAGGACTGGCTTTTTTTTGCTTGTATTAGTTGTATTTCTTCTACGAGCGTGTTCTCGGCTCTTCTTGGTTGAGCAATATTAATTTTATCACGGAGCTCTTTGCGTAGTGATTTCCACTCTTGTAAGGAGCGCTGATACGTGTTTTTTTGTTGCGTTGTGTTTTGTTTTGTTAATTCAAACTCTTGTATGAGAAGCTGAAGCTGACTGTATGTATCTTGATATTGTTTTTGTATGGCTATCGTTTGTTGTAACTGATCTCTGGTTGTTTTTATTTTGGCGATGAGTTCAGCCTGCTTGTTTTTTGTTGCTACTAATTGATCATCAAGAATCCCGAGATCTTTGATTGTTTTTTGTAGTTCTTCTATTTTTTCTTCGGTACGTAATTTCTCATGAGATAATTCACGCACAAGGGTTAGTACTTTATCTCGATATTCTTCTAAGTGCGCTAGTCCTAAGATGGAAGCAAGGACTTCTTTGCGTTCTTGGGGGGATTTTTTTGAAAATTCGTGTGATTGACCTTGTCGCAAAAAAATGGAGTTTACACATCCGTCAAAAGTAAGGCCAAGCGTCTTTGTTATTGTTTCTTGAGTTTCACGAGAGGTTTTTCCAGTTTTTGTAATAAAGTTGCCGCTCTCTTGATCAAGAACGCCAAATTGAAGCTCTGTTAATGTTTTTTTGCCTTTTATTTTCGAATATTCTCGAGTAGCGCGGTAGATTATATTGTTGCATTCAAAGTCGAATGAGACGACCATATAGTCTTGTCCAAGGTGTACGAGGTGTTCGTCAGCGCGGGCAACCCCATTCATTTTTCGTGCCTGTCCCCATAGCACCCAGGTTATGGCGTCCAATAGGGCGGATTTGCCATGCCCATTTTTTCCGCTTAAACAGATAAATTGATGGTTTGAAAAATCGATTTCTTGCGGGTTGGGGCCATAGCTAAGAAAGTTCTTAACTCGGATGATTCGTGGAATCATGCGGCCTTCCTTTCTGCTATTGAAAGGAAATAATCTTCAAGTGAAGGCTCTTGAATTTTGAGATGAACAAATATAATACCTCGCTTGGTGATTTCTTGAAGCGTTTGAGCTACTTGAAGGGTCTCAACCTCAAGCTCAATTTCATTTACGAGCAGAATAAAGGGTATGCGGTGTTCTTGTGCAAATTCGATAAGCCGTTGTAGATTGTGCGGTTCGGCCATAAGTTTGACCTTACACGTGCGCATTTGAGAAACAAGTTCTTCGGGAGTACCTTCGGCTACAATGGTTCCTTTGTCGAGCACGAGTATTCGATCGCATAGTTCGGTCATATCAGCCATGTTGTGCGAGGTAATAATACAGGAGACCTGTTCTTTTTGTTTTTCTAGGATAAAGTGGCGTATTTTTGCGGCAATCTCAATATCAAGTGAAGCGGTTGGTTCATCCAAAAGCACGAGTTCAGGGTTATGTAAAAATGCTTTGATAATTACGGCCCGGGTCATTTCTCCCGCTGAAAGATGCTGAACATTTTGACTTCTGAGGTGTTCAATTTGAAGTTGCCTAAGGAGGAAATTGATCTGTTCGGTGCGAATTTTTTTTGAAAGTCCGTATAGACGGCCATAAATATCGAGATTGCGTTCAACCGTAAGTGGTGCGGGGAGTTGTGCATACGCGCTAGCAGTGCCAATGCGTGCCAAGATGTTGCTTTTGTTTTTTTCAAAGTCTACGCCAAAGTATTTGATTGAGCCTGATGTTGGCTCCAGAAGCCCAAGTAGCATCGAAAGCAGGGTGGTTTTACCTGCGCCATTTGGTCCTAGTATGCCAAGAATTTCACCCCGCTGTAACGAAAAACTTAGGGGTGCAATGACCTGTTTTGATTTATAAGACTTGGTTAGTGTTTGAACTTCTAATACTGGCATGGCAATCAACCTACTTTAAGGGATTTAGATGCTTTTAAGCCTAAATAAAAAAAGAGCAAAGAACAAACACAAAAGCTTTTATTTATTGCTATTTGAAAACATTATAGTTTATCCTAAGAACAGCAAAAGTAAAAAGAGAGGTGCGTATGAAAGAAATAGCCCAGTTTTTGTGGATCTCTTGCTTAGTGATTTTTTGTTTTGGTGATTTTTTATTGGCGACTGAAGGAATTGCTGAGTTTAGCGTTGAAATGCCTCAAAAGGTTGCCGTTGAAAAGGTGACAGAAAAAAAAACTGTCGAATTGGGAAGTTTGGCCTACGAAAAATTGAAAAGGGCAGCGTGGGCTTACGCTAGAAACGCGGCGCTTTCGTTTGTGATGGCGGCGCTTTATCGTGCCGTAGCCCGACAATTGGAAAAATAGAGATAAGAAAGATGAAATATTTATAAAAGGAGAAGAAGCATGAAGAAGTTTTTATCATTAACCTTGGTGAGTTTGTTTGCCATTGGTGCAGGAAGTTTCCTTGGATTGCGTGGTGCTGGAGAAGGTAGCGCGATTGAAGGCGAGGAAATAGAAATGCAGGAGTTTAGCAATACAGAAGACAAGGGGCCAGGCGAAGGCGTAGCGCAAGGTGCTGCTGAGGTATCGGATGACTTTGTTCTTATTGATAAACCGACTGCAGAAGAAATGGCTGTACAAGGGCAAAAGGAAATAGAATTGACTTCGTGGTGGGGATATTTAACACCAAAGGTTAAGAATTTTATTGCATCGTGGATTCCGCGCCAGATTAATTGGGGTGCAATGAATAGTGCCCTAAAACAGGCTTCAGGTAAATCTGCTCAAGAGTGGCTCGAATATCTTAAAGCCAAAGGAAGTGCAGAAGCTGTTAAGTACGTAGAGGAAAGAACGGGTTACAAGGTTGATAAACTTCAAGAGATAGCGCTTGGCTATCTGAAAGACCTTGTGATTTCAACTGCAAAAGCTGGCGGGAACGTGTTAGCCCAACAAACATTGGGTGTTAACGTTTTCTAGTTTGAGTGATCGTTTTTAGATAGGACGGGTGCGGACTATACACTGGTTCGACCTGTCTTATTTTTAATTTAATTAGAAATTATTGTTTTGGTTGAGATTAATACACTATTTTTATAGTAAAAGGTAGGTCCTTAGTTGCGAAGTGTTTGGGGGAAAAGGTGATGAAGTATTTGCTAATAGCTCTGAGTTTTGGTTGTATGCAGCTTTGCACGGCATGCGAGTGGTGGGATGCTGCTTGCCATGCACGTCAGGGAAGCGGTGTTTTTCAGCCAGTGAATGAAGCTGTGCGAACAGGGGAAAAGGTTGTGCACGAAGCAGTGACAACAGTGCAACAGGGCGCTGAGACCGTGAAAAAGGCAGCTGAAAGTGTTCTTCAGACCGGGCGAGATCTCGTAGGCGGTGCCCAGACGTTTGTAGAAGCAGACCTTTTTGGCAAGCTCAATGGAGCTCTTTTGGCATTACAGGGAATGCAAAAAGATGTTTTGGGCGATACAGAATCAATTAATGCGTTGAATACATATATTAAAAATGTTTCGGAAAGTTTTGCAGCGCTTGCTCAAGCTATGGGTGAAATCGACAAATTACCTGATTCGGTGACACCCGCTGAACTTGGTCAAAAAGTTGTTTTCGTTTCGGATAAGTTGGCTACGATTAATCATCTTTCACAAGTTACGGTAGTTTTTAGGAACTTTTTACGTCTTGTGGAACCAGTTGCAAACGATTTATTACAAATTTTACTGCGTTTTGCTCAAAATTCTGGGCGGCAAGATATGGAGCGATTATATCGAAAGCGACTTGATCAATCGAGCACCTTCTTTTCCTACTTTTCACCAGTTTTGCATAAAGTTGGCAGCGAATGGGATCGCTTGGCGCCAGAGGTTACTGATTCGATTAAAGGTGCCGGCCAGTTGCTTCAAAGTATGAGCGGTATGATTGTATTCGTCTTGCAGTTGGGTAATATGACAACAAAAGAGCTCTTGGAGGGAGCATTAAAAGGTGGTTCTATTGGTGCCGGGATGTTGAATGCTGCAGAAGGATTGTCCATCCATACATTGGCATCAGGGGTCGATTCGTTGATTAAATTGCCTAACGAGGCTTGGTCTAAGCTTAATCGTGTTGGTAGCCAATTGGGTTCTTTGTTTGATTATGGTTTTGATGAATTGTTGCCCAAGGTGAACAAGGCACTGTTGCTTGTGGATGATAGGCTGGGCGAACTGGCAAAACAAAAGGCTGGTTTTGCCAAGGTCCACTCTATTGCGTTGCTATTGTCATATTTAACCCCTGTACTGCTCGAGCTTAGCGAGAATCAGGGCCTTTTTGATCAGCTCATGGTTTTTCTTAAAGATTTAACGAATGATTTGTTTGAGATTATGGATCGGTCGACGTTAAAGGTTGGTGGAGTTTTTGAGATAGGACCGCGCTTTAAAGGAATTGAACAGGATTCTATTATTCAATTGATTGAGCAATTGCAAAAAGTTCGTATTGGTGTATTGGGTATGTTAGAAAAAATTGATCAAGAGCTTCCTAAGGTTGCAGAAATGCTCCAGCCTTTAGCGAAAGTCCATGCCCAAGCAATTGGTGAAAATTTACTAGCTAAACAAGGTGATTGAGGCCCTGCTTTCTGCTGTATTTGTATGCCAAAAGGAACAGGGCTCCACAACAGAGGAAATATCCGATTGAGCCTAAAATGCCAATTAATAAGTTGAAAAGTGTAAATTGTTGTGTACTTACAAACTCTCTAATATTAGAAAATAGGTAATGTAGGGGAAATAGTTGCGCGGCGCTTTGTAAAAATCCTGGTAAGTTTTCGATTGGATAAAAGATTCCGCTAATGAGCCCAAAACCCCATCCTGCCATCCAAATAATGGTTTGGAAGCGGGTACCCCAGGCGATAAGGATAGCCGTAGTAAGAAAACTGATGGCAACTCCGGTTAAAAAACCAAATATGCATACGGGGATAATTAATAGACCTGCCTCGAGGACATTGACATGAAAAAGGCCCCATAAGATTCCTGAACAGACTCCCAGGACGGCAAGAGAAGATAATGCGCCCTCTAAGATGCTGCCCACTATCCATTCATAAATGGTGAGCGGAGTTGTTAATAAGTTAGCTAGATTTTGAGAGCGCAGTTCTTCAAAGAGTGCAAGGGAAAGAGTTAAACTGCCGCGGTTGACCAGTGGCCACAGGGCAATATTGATGAGGAGTCCGTTGTTTTCGGTTGGCTGACTAATACTAGTTATCATAAATCCAAAGACAATGATATCCAGAACTGGCCAATAAAAAATAGAGGCAAGTTTATTAAAGTCTTTGTTGTATTGGATTAAAAGCCGGTAGGCAACGGCCCAAATTCGGTGCCATTTCATAGTGCATCCTTTCTTTATGTATGGTATTAACGATACAGGTCTTTGCAGTGGGGTCAATTTTGTAGGAGTATTTTGCAAAAAAAATACTTAAATGTTGCAATTAGTATTATATGAGGGTAATACTAATAAAGACGTATGAAGTACCCGTTGGCG
>DNBB01000010.1 GCA_003484685.1 Candidatus Babelota bacterium | reverse complement strand
GGTGGACGTATTGTGAATCTCGTCTAAGAAAAATGATATTGAGCACACATACACATATCAAGAACACACAGTTCAACTTCCTTAAACGCAAAGAGCTCCGTTACAACCCAAAGCGCACAGCTCTACGATAAACTTACCGCCACTACAAATAAAATNNCAGAGTCTCCAGGAACTATGATCAGAGGCTAAAAGATGAGGAATATTATTCCATTAAATATTCAAAGATAGAACTTCTCAAAAAAACAGTCTTCGAAAAAATAACAGACCTAATTGAGCGATCAAATAGCAAACTTGAAAAAACATCATGGTGGAAGCAAAAAACTAAATAAATGAGTGCCTTTTCCCCATCACCAAAAAGCCACTTGACGGGTACCTTTTACAAATCGACAAAACAAAGGCATAGAAGTTAACCAAGCCAATTTTTGCTTGACTTCCATGCCTATTCTTTTATAACGAGTACAAGAATTTAGTACGTCACAACCTGGAGGCTCTATGTCTACCGACCAGAAACCTCGACAAAATCATCATTATTTTTCAACGCGATAGGCTGACGCCGACGTTTTGCACCTGCACACGCGGTTAGGCCGTCGCCTGAGCTGCGAAAGGGCATGTCATGTGCACACGCTACAAGAACATTTCTGCGTTATTTTTATTGTTTCTTTCTCTATCAAGCAGTTTCTCTTCTGCATACGCTGCAGAAAAACATTCTCCCGAACACAAGGCAGCAGACGTGGTCGAACATGCGCGCAAAGAAACCACAATTTCGCTCCGCCAGCTATGGTTACGCACTAAACTGTTAATTCATTGGTTTGATCAGTTACCTATGCAACACCCATTAATCGGCAATACACTCACCGTAGCGCTTGGCGTTGCAGCTGCCGGAGCGGTTGAAGCCAGTGTGCTCGCCATTGCCGCGGTCCTTGGATACAAAAGAGCAAAAAGTTCAGGCAAGGAAAACATCGAGAAATACAAAAAGAACCTCCGCACTAAACTGCTTGAGCTTCTAAAACACATTCCTAAGGGAACTGATCTGTATATAAAAATTGAAGAACTACTTGAGATACACGGCGAAGATTAAGCATCACACCATGCATAACCGTAAGCGGTAGCCAGTTGTTGGTTGCCGCTTACGGTTATTTTTTGTTTACCCCTGCCCCAGTGTGGCAACTGAAAGGACTTCGTCTATCGTTGTTAAGCCTAATGACGCTTTACGCAAACCATCTTCCAATAAAAGACTCATGCCATCTTTGCGTGCTTGTTCTTGTATTTGCGCAGTTTCAGAACGCGCAAGGGTTAAATGCATGATCCCAGTCGTCATCTGCATTACTTCAAAAATCGCCAAACGCCCCTTATATCCAAGATTAAGGCACGCCTCGCACCCAACTGCTCGATAAAACTTCATATTTTTTGCCGATTCTACGGTAAGCCCTACCTGCTCCAATACATCAAGTTCTGGTCGATATTCTTGTTTGCATGCATCGCACAACCGTCGAACCAGACGTTGCGCAATAACTACTGTCACTGATGATGCGATCAAGAAGGGTTCAATTCCCATGTCAATTAATCGAGTTATACTTGCTGCTGCACTATTGGTATGTAACGTACTCAAGACTAAGTGTCCCGTCAGCGCTGATTGAATTGCAATTTGTGCCGTCTCTTGATCACGCGTTTCACCGATCATGATAATATCGGGATCCTGACGCAAAATCGAACGCAAAGCGGCAGCAAACGTAAGACCCACCTGTTCGCGAACCTGCACCTGCCCAATCCCTTTCATTTGGTATTCAACCGGATCTTCAACCGTAATGATATTTACATCGGGTTGATTCAACTCACCCAAGATCGAATACAGCGTCGAGGTTTTACCTGAACCGGTTGGACCAGTCAACAACAAGATACCATTAGGCTCATGCATGCCCTGCTCCACAACCTTGTAATCCCGTGGCGAAAGGCCAATCTTATCAAGATTCCCAAACGTCTTACTTTTATCCAAAAGACGCATAACAACGCGCTCACCGTAGGCAACCGGCAAAATGGAGACACGAATGTCAATCGCACGATCAGCAATTTTAATTTGAATACGGCCATCCTGGGGTTGTCTTTTTTCTGCAATATTAAGGTTAGACATGACTTTAAGGCGCGAGACAATTGCGCCTTGCAAGCGCTTTGGTGGCGTCATAGCATTATACAAAACACCATCAATACGGTAACGCACGCGAACCTCTTTTTCAAAAGGCTCAATGTGAACATCAGAAGCGCCCCGCTTGACCGCTTGGTAAAGGATATGATTAACCAATTTGATAATTGGCGCATCGCTCACCATACCCAATATATCTTCTTCTTCAATTGCGCCCAAATCTTCGGCGCCCGTGATTGATTCTTGCTCCTCTTGAAGCTCCTCAATCATCTCTTTCGCGCCCTCGAGGGGATAATAACGATTGATCGCGTCTACAATAGCAGAGCGTGGGGCAATTGCTTGCGGAGCACGGCCTACAACAAGAGCTAGCTCATCTAGTGCTTGGATATTATATGGATTAGCCGTTATCAAAACATGGTTGCCATCAACGACAACTGGCATAACTGCGTTTTTACGCAAAAAGGGAAGTGAGACATGAGCCAATAACTCTGGATCAGCCATCTTTTCGAGAATTGTTTGATATACGGAAAGATCAAACTTTTGACCAAATGCTTGCGCAAGCTGATCTTCTGCGACCAAATTTTTGAGCTGAACATATTCCTCAAAGCTAATACCCTCCTCAGCCGCAGCTGCAATCCACTCTTGGATTTGCGCAGAAGTTGCACTCTTATTTTCGAGTAATATTTCTGCTATGGATCGTTGTTCCATATGTTTTCTCCATACGTTTTCCGGGCCCCTGGATCTGGTACATGCAGCTTGCCTCATCTGGTGAAAGATGATACAGTTTTGTACTGTTATGCTGTAGCTTTTGCATCGAAACTATTGTTCATCATGAAACATACCTGCACATTCATTCCTCAGGCTAGCATGTTTTTTTTACTCACTCTATGCCTCGTACCTGCATGCACCCATCGCCAAAGTCAAAAAACCCGAATCAAAACCAAAGAAGTAACTCAAACTCCTGCCGTAACCTCGCCCTGGTCGTCCAAAAAAATCTCCGAGCTTTCATTAGACGAGGCATGGGGCGCCTACAAATATTACAAAGACAACAATCGCCTCCCTCACCTTGCAGCCGTGCTTGAACGTCTCATTCTACTTACCCCCGATCAATCACAACTTGAACCACTCCTTACCGAATTAAGCAGCCTAAAAATCACGTTAGGGCTGTACGAAGAAGCTGAGACACTGCTTGAAGAATATTGCACCATGTATCCAGGCAACCTCGAAACACCCAAGAAAAAGCTTCAACTAATCAAAGTCAGACTCGAACAGAACCAATCTCCAGAGCGCGACCTGAGCAAGGCCGAAAAGGCCCTTTCAAACGGGTATGAACTTTATCGTGAGGAAATCAAAGAAGAAAGGGATGGCCTCTCTAAGCAAGAAAAGGAAGAGCTAATAAAACTTATTCATATGGCACAAAATCTTTTGATGACTAAAGCGCTCAACAAGGCAACATTTTATGCAACACGATACCGGTATTCTCAAAAATCGCCGTCTCTTCGAGCTGCAATTAACACAACACGTTTGGCAATCACCACGCTAAACACCCAGCCTGAACCACGCCTACTCACCGCACCAACTCAAAAGACACTTGAACAACTTGCAAACGAAGTAACAGCAATAGAAAGCAGTACCGATTCTACGCCTGACGAACAAGTCGGACAGGTTGAAAACATTATTCAAACAATTAAAAACTTGATCCAAGGCTAACACATGAGGCTTCCCTCTAGAGCTAACAAGCCACTGGGCTTCGCCGGAGAACAGGCCGCTGCTGATTTTTTGCAGCAGCAGGGATATCGCGTCGTGGCAACCAATTTTTATGCCCGCCACGGCGAGATAGATATCATTGCCGAAGATCAGAACACCCGCATTTTTGTTGAAGTAAAAACACGCAGCCGAGAATATTTTGCATCTTCGTGCGTGATTACATACAAAAAACAACAGTCCATTATCAAGGCAGCACTCGAGTACAACTACAAAACCAAATGGCCCCGCAACAAAAATACCCGCTTTGATGTTGCATTAGTCAACCCAATAGGCGTAAGCTTTGCCATCAGATACATTCCCAATGCGTTTTCCGTAACTACGGAGGCAATTATATGAGTTCTTTGCTTATGCGAACCTGTTCAGGGTTACTGCTTATAGCACTTCTTGGTTACTCGTTTTTCTTTTTACCGCCTGTTCTTTTTTCACTCTTCTTGCTCAGCATTCTTGGCGCTATCCTTATCTTCGAATGGCCACGTCTTGGCACCACCAAGCTCACCCCATGGTACCCAATTTTCCCCTTCTTGCTTTTAATTCTTGCCAACCAAACAACATCGCAACGCTCCCTTGTTTTAGTTATTTTTGTCTTGGCGATGAGTTTTGACACCGGTGCTTACATCTTTGGATCGCTCTTTGGAAAACATAAACTTGCGCCACGCATCAGCCCAAAAAAAACATGGGAAGGCGTATTGGGCGGCATAGCGCTCTCGCTACTTACTCTCATGCTTCCCCCATTGTACATGATCAGCCTGCAATCACGCTTAAAAGCTCTTATCATTGTACTTATTTGCGATATCGCCGCGCTCATTGGCGATCTTTTTGTCTCTATTTTAAAGCGCAAGTCAGGTATCAAGGATTGTGGTGCTGTTCTACCTGGACATGGCGGTTTTCTTGATCGTTTTGACAGTATTTTGTTTGTAGCCCCAACACTTCTTGCAATCTTTGCTATAATTTAAATAAAAACTCACACGTCTTAAAATAAGAGCAAGGTTTTTTCCATGAAGAAAACAACACTCCTTTTCACGCCTTTCCTTTTCATTGCATTTGGCTTGCACGGTGCCTTTATCGAATCGAACCTCGATCGCAGCATAAAAAAAACCTATAGCCCAAGCCATTTAGCCCAGAACGCACTACAAGGAGAAGAATTTTGTGCGTGGGAAGAAGTATGTATTGAGGAAGAAAATCATAAAAACCTACCTTACTGGACGTTTAAATCAGAAAATTCAAAATTCACCTTTATCTTCAAAAATCTCGCTCCAGTCTGGGTAAAATATTCAAAACCCAACAAGGGGAGCTCCTATAACGACCTTTTTGTCTGGGCATGGGACCACATCAACAACACCATCAAAGTTAAAAATAAAGAAAGCCTTCTAAATAGGGGGCACCCAAGCAAAAACTCACTCAAAAAAGCCAAAAAGCACAAGCTCCTATGCAAAATTAACACCAAGAAAAAAACTACAAAACTTATCCTTAATAGCCCCTCGCTGAGCGAATTAACCGACTGTACAATTCAATTAAAAGAACTAGAAAAAGTCGCAAAAACACTATCCAATAAACGAGACCCATTGTTTTTACAAGAAGAAGACCTGCCAACTTTTGAATTCACTCTAAAAAATGGCAAAATTATCCCGGCTATTACCACGCGTACCCAGCAAAACCGAAGCGTCACCAAAAAAACCATATATGCGCAAAAACGTACTGACGCAAAAAACGCCCAAGTCTCAGAAACTGTTTGGACTGTTCAAGATCAAAAAAAAGCCTTCCCATGTTATGAAGCACACTTTATTGATGGAGTTCTTGTTGAATGCATTACGCGACTTAAAAATAGCAACAAACTCATCAAGACCATATATCGAAAAGTTAATACATTTGAAAGCAATCCCAAATGGTTTGGCGAAACGCTCACAACGGAAACAAAAAGCATATTGATTCCCCTTCTTTGTAAAACACAAGAAAAAAAAGAACGCTATTGCTCGCCCCAATCCCTTGCCCATAATCCAGCAAATTTTTTAAAAGCGATGAGCAAGATTAAAGAAAACTCATTTGGCACAAAAAATATGCCGCTCCCAGAGTCATTTTAACGAGTTGAATGGGCTATCCCATGTTTTTTGAAGTTGTTCACCAATCAAGCAAGTCCCGTGCACGAGTTGGACGTATTCATACTGCGCATGGAATAATCGAAACACCCAACTTTGTGCCAGTCGCAACCAATGCGGCTATCAAAGCGGTTGATTCTATGTATATCAATCCTCTCGATGCACAACTCATGTTCTGTAATACCTACCACTTGCTCCTTCATCCAGGGCCAGAAGTCGTAGAACAAGCAGGCGGGTTACATAAATTTATGCAGCGAGAACAACCTATCATTACGGATTCAGGAGGCTTTCAGGTATTCAGCCTGGCATATGGCGGAGTAGCAAACGAAATTAAAAGTCGTGGCACAAAAAAACAAGAAGGGGCTATTTTAAAGATCTCCGAAGAAGGGGTCATTTTTCGATCCTATCGAGATGGTACACATCTCTTGTTAACCCCAGAATCTTCGGTGATTGCACAAAAAAAATTAGGCGCCGATATTATTATCCCCCTCGATGAGCTTCCGCCATACCACCTTGATCACAAAAAGCTTGTCCATTCGTTTGAACGAACCCATCGTTGGGAGCAGCGTTCTCTAGAAACGCACAAACGCGATCGACGCCATCAACATATGTACGCGGTGGTACATGGCGGTGTTGACGAACAACTTCGATTAGAAAGCTGCAAACGACTTTTAAAGCTTGATTTTGATGGCTTTGCCATTGGTGGCAGCCTGGGAAAAGATCGAAAAGAACTCGCACACATTAGCACCTATACCGCTAAGCAAATTGATCCGGCCTTTTCGATTCATTTACTCGGGGTTGGTGATCTGGAATCTATCACAGCGTGCATTCCCGCAGGCATTGACACTTTTGACAGCTCCTACCCGACCAAGTGCGCACGTCATGGCATTTTATTGCACCAGGATGGGCCTATCAACATCACGAGAAGCCGATGGAAAAACATCTTTGAACCAATATCGAACGTATATCCAACCAATCAATATAGTGCCGCATATCTTCATCATCTTTTTAAGGCGCATGAACCAATTGCGCATACATTGGCAAGTATCCATAACCTTGATTTTATGGTACGTACTATGAAGCAG